>JAEUKC010000132.1:0-41853 GCA_016794445.1 Myxococcales bacterium | reverse complement strand
CGCGCGCTCGCCGAGAAGGAGGCGCTCTACGCGCGTCGCCGCAACAGCCTGAGCGGTGGACAGAAGGAGGGCGAAGAGAAGGCCCCCAAGAAGAAGCCGCGCCAGCAGGGGGTCTCGTCGGGTGTGAAGTGGTTCGCCGTCGGCGCCATCGGTCTGGGCGTGCTCGCGGGGGGTGCGTTCTTCGGCCTGCGCTACCGCGCCGAGAGCAGCATCGAGGGCCAGGTCAAGCGCCACCTCGGGTCGTTCGAGCTCGCCGGCCGCAACGTGGCCGGTCAGGACGCGGCGTTCGCCGAGCTCGACAAGCTCGGCGCCAAGGGCGTGGATCAGGTGATCGCGTACCTCGCCGACGCCACCAAGATCGAGCAGGACGGCAGCCGCAGCGATCGCACGCTGCAGCAGGTGGCCAACGCCTACCTGCTCCGCCTCGCGCAGACCGCCAAGATCGATCCGCCCCCGCTCGCCCTCGAGGTGAAGAAGGCGATGTTCGAGGGCCAGCCCCCCGCCGCGGGCAAGTGGGGCGAGCTGCAGGCTGCGTGGCGTGGCTGGGTGGACGCGGCGCGCGGCAAGGGATCGATCCCCAAGGCGTGAGCGCGCAAGGAGCCCAGGGAGACAGCCAGGTCGCAGAGAGTCGGATCCTCGCCCTCGTGGCGGCGGTCCAGTTCATCAACATCCTCGACTTCATGATGGTGATGCCGCTCGGGCCGGATTTCGCCCGTCAGCTCGGCATCTCGACCTCGCACATCGGCTACGTGGGCGGCGCCTACACCGCGGCCGCGGCGGTCTCCGGGCTCGTGGGCGCCCTCTTCCTCGACCGCGTCGATCGGCGCTCGGCGCTCGTGCTCTCCATGCTGGGCCTCGCCCTCGGCACCGCCGCCGGCGCGTTCGCCCGCGGTCTGCCGTCGCTCATGCTCGCGCGCGTGCTCGCCGGCGCCTTCGGCGGTCCGGCCACCAGCGTCTCGCTCTCGATCGTCGCCGACGTCGTCCCCCCGCAGCGACGCGGCAAGGCCATGGGCTGGGTGATGAGCGCCTTCTCGGTGGCCTCGGTGCTCGGCGTACCCGCGGGCCTCGAGCTCGCGCGGCGTGGCACGTTCCGGACGCCGTTCCTCGCCGTCGCCGGGCTCGGCCTCGCGGTGACCGTGTTCGCCTTCGCCCTGCTGCCCTCGATGCGCGGTCACCTCGCCGAGCGCCGCGCCCAGCCGGCCTTCGCCGAGATCTTCGCCCGCCCGCTCGTGCGGCGCTCGCTCGCCCTCACCGCGATGCTGAACGTCGCCGGCTTCGTGCTGATCCCCAACATCGCGGGCTACGTGCAGCTGAACCTCGGCTACCCCCGCGCGCGGCTCGGCCTCCTCTACCTGTGCGGCGGCGTCGCGAGCTTCCTCACGCTGCGCGTCACGGGCCGCCTCGTCGATCAGAGGGGCTCCACCTGGGTCGCCCGCAACGCGACGATCCTGCTCGCCTTCACCATCGTCGCGGGCTTCGTCGTGAACCCACCCTGGCTGCCGGTGACGATCCTGTTCATCCTGTTCATGACCGCCATGTCGGCGCGGAACGTCTCGGCCTCGACCCTCACCTCCCTCGTGCCGCGCGCCGACGAGCGGGCTCGGTTCACGTCGATGCAGTCTTCGGTGCAGCACCTCGCCGCCGCCAGCGGGGCGTTCCTCTCGGCCCAGGTCCTCTCCGCCCGGCCGGACGGGCAACTGGTCGGAATGGCCCGGGTGGCGACGATGTCGGTGCTGCTCACCATCACGCTGCCCTTGCTGTTTCTCGCCGTGGAACGGGAGGCGCGCGCGTAGCCGCAGCGGAATTGGGCGCGGGGGACGATTCTCCGGTGAATCGGGGGTGAAGGTCCTGGCCGCCTGCCTAACCTGCCGGCCCCATGGCGAACGCGTCCGGCGAGCACTCCCCTCCCCCGCAGCTGGCCTTCCGCAAAGAAAGCAAGCCGCTGGCTTTCGGTGATACCGTTTCGCCCCCGATGCACCCTGCGCAGATGGAGGACCTCGTCCGCCGGCTCGTGGCCGATCCGGGCGATCAAGCCGCGCTCGGCGCCGCCTACCAAGCCGGTCAGCAAGACCCGCGTGGCTACGCGACGATCCTCGAGCGCGTCGGCGATTCGACCCCCGACGCTGCGTATGCAGCGCACTGGTTGTCGGAGGCAGCGCAGGTCTGGTCGACCAGCCTCGCCGACCCGCGCCGCGCGGCGACCCTGCTGATGAAGGCCATCGAGAAGGACCCCGCGAGCGACACCGCCGCGGACCGTCTCGCCACGCTGTACCGCGAGAAGAACGACGTGCGCGCGCTCGTCGCGCTGCACGAGCGGCGCGCCAAGGCCCTCTCCGCGCGCTTGCCCAGCGATCCGAGCGTCGCCCAGCGGCTCTCGCTGCTCTACGAAGACCTCGGGCGCATGTGGCAAGACGCGCCGCTGTCGCAGCCGAAGAAGGCGGTCGAGAACTACAAGAAGGCCTTCGAGGTCGACCCGGGCGCCGTGGCCGCCGTCTACACGGCGCGCGAGCTGCTCAAGTCGATCGGCGACTGGAAAGAGGCGCTGCCGCTCTACGACGCCGAGATCCGCGCGATCGACGACACCGAGCGTCGCATCGCGCTGCTCAAGGACGAAGCCGCGCTCCGCTCCGCCAACGGCGACGCCAAGGGCGCGACCGGCACGCTGCGCAAGGTCCTCTCCTACGACCCCAACGACACGAGCCTGCAGTACGAGCTCGCGCTCTCGATCACGGGTCGCATCGCGGCGGGTGAGAAGGTCGACGACGAGGAGCGCGGCGAGGCCGCCGAGCTGCTCGTCGCCATGGCCTCGATGTACGACGGCGAGAACGCGCTCGCCTATTCGGAGGCCGCGCTCGACGCGATGCCCGGCCACGAGCGCGCGATGCAGCTGGCCGCCCACTACGCCGGCCAGACCGGCGCCGACGTCTCGGCGCGCTGGCAGGCCTACCTCGACGCGAACCCGGACGGCCTCATGGCCGCCGACGGCCGCAAGACCCTCGCGAGCAGCCTCGAGGGCCAGGGCCAGCTCGAGGCCGCGATCCGCGTGCTCCAGCCGATGCGTGACGACCCGGAGGTCTCCGCTCGGCTCTCCGATCTCTACGCGCGCACCGGCAACACGACCGAGCTCGCGACCCAGATGGAGCGCCAGGCCGGCGCGCTGCCCCCGAGCGAGCGGCTGCACAAGCTCGTCGAGCTCGCGGGCCTGCTCGCGCAGAAGAACGACAAGAAGGGCGCGCTCGCCAAGTACCAGGAGGTCCTCACGCAGGACCCGACCCACCCCGAGGCCCTCGGGTACGTCGAGGACGCCCTGCGCGCGTCGCGCAACTACAAGGAGCTCCGCGACTTCCTCCTCGCCGCCGCGCGCGTCGGTGGCGCGCCGATCGACTCGCGCCGGGCGCAGCTGCGCGAGGCCGCGAACCTCTCCGAGAGCCAGCTCAAGGACCCGGAGGGCGCGATCGCCGCCTACCGGCAGCTGCTCTCGATCGACCGCACGGACGACTCCGCGCGCGCCGCGCTCACCCGCCTCTACGAGAAGGGACAGCGGTGGGACGACCTCGCCTCGCTCATCGAGCAAGAGGCCATGGCCGCGGGCGACGTCGAGGAGCAGATCGCCCTCGAGAAGAAGCTCGCCGACATCCACGAGAAGAAGCGCGGGGACAAGCGCGAGGCCGCCGAGGCGCTCTTCCGCGTCGTCGTGCACGCCCCGCGCGACGAGGCCGCGCTCGCCCGCGGCATCGACCTGATGGTCGAGGCGGGCGACCCCACCCGCGCGGCCGCCGCGCTCGACGAGTCGGTCGGTGGCCTGGAGGCGGGCCCCGGCAAGGGCAAGCTGCTGGCGCGCCTCGGCGAGCTCAAGAGCGAGCTCGGCGACCCGACCAGCGCCGCCGACGTCTTCACCGAGGCCGCCGAGCTGCTCCACGATCCGGCCCTCTGGCAGCGCGCCGAGCAGGCCGCCGTCCAGGCCGAGCGCTTCGAGCAGGCGGCCGCAGCCGTCGGGCGGCGCGGCGATCTCGAGCGCGACAAGAACGCCCAGGCCAAGCTGCGCGCCGTCGAGGCCGACTACCTGTTCCGCGCGGGCGACACCACGAGCTCCATCCAGCGGCTCGAGCAGGCGACCGAGCTCGCCCCCGAGGACGACGAGCTCGCCCAGCGGCTCGAAGCCGCGTTCGAGCAAGACGGTCGCCTCGACGAGATCTCCGCGTTCCTCGTGCGCCGCAGCGAGCAGATCGCCGATCCCACCACCGCGATCGATCTGTTGCGTCGGGCCGCCCGCCTCGAGCGCGATCAGCTGAACGACCCGGACGCCGCCCGCGCCTTGCTGCTCCGCATCGTCGAGCGGTCCGAGGACGAGGTCGCGTTGCTCGAGCTCGCCGAGGACGCGCAGGGCCGCGAGGAGCACGAGGCCGCCCTCGGCTACCTCTCCCGCCTCGAGCCGCTCGCGCGCTCCACCGAGGCCAAGGTGCGTCTGCTGCTACGCCAGGCCGGCGTGCTCTCGGACGGCCTCGGCGACGTCGACGCCGCCCTCGTCCGCTATCGCACGGTCCTCGAGCGCCACGACGAGGGCTGCCGCGAGGCGCTGCAGGCCATCGCCGATCTCGAGCAGGCCCGCGAGCACTTCCCCGAGGCCGCCGACGCCCTCGAGCGCGACCTCGAGCTCGCGGCTCCGGGCGAAGAGAAGGCGAACATCGCCCGCCGGCTCGGCGAGATCTACAAGGATCACACCCGCGAGCTCGGCAAGTCGCTGGCCGCGTTCGAGACGGTGATCCGCGAGGACACCGAGGATTTCGCGGCGCTCGAGACCCTGCGCGAGCTGTCCGAGCGCGCCGAGAAGTGGCCCCGCGTGATCGAGCTGCTCGACCAGCAGATCGAGGTCGAGGGCGACGACGACGAGATCGCGATGCTCACCGCGCGCAAGGCGCAGATCCTCGCCGATCAGCTGCACCAGGTCGAAGACGCCCTCCGCGTCCTCGCCCCGCTCACCGCCGCTGGCTCCGACGTCGCGCGCGCCAAGGCGATCGAGATCGCCGACAAACACGAGGCGCACGCCCAGATCGGCGGCCAGATCCTCGCCTGGGCCCGTCAGGCGGGCGGTCCCGAGGGTCAGCGTCTGCTCGGCGAGGCCTACGATCGCTTCATGCTCGGCGAAGACCTCGACCGCGCGCTCGAGATCGCGCCGGACCTCCTGCGCACGCCGCGCGGCAAGGACCCGCAGTTCCTCGCGCAGCTCGAGCCGCTCGCGGTATCGGCCCACCAGGCGGGCATCGCGGGCGCGAACGATCTCGTCCTCGAGATCCAGGACCGTCGTGCCTCGATCGTCAGCGGCGCCGCGCGCGCCGAGGAGCTCGTGCGCCAGGCCCGGATCCGGCTCCTGATCGGCACCAGCGCCGACGAGGCCATCGGTCACGGCGAGATCGGGCTCGGCGCGGTGCCGCCCTCGGAGTCGTGGGAGCTCGTGGCCGAGCTCGCGGCGATGGCGCCCACCAAGCTCGGCGCCGTCGATCTGTACGAGCGCCACATCGGTCGCTGCAAGCCGCCGCCGGATCGTCTGCAGGCCGTCGTGCGCGCATACGGCGCCGCGATCTCGCGTGCGGTCGAGAAGGGCCCCGAGCAGCAGGCGCTCCGCGAGAAGGCGCAGGAGCTCGCCGAGCAGGCCCTCGGCCTCGCCGGTGGCGAAGACCCGTTCGAGGCGCTCTACGCGACCGCCCGCGAGGTGGACCAGGAGACGGGCTCCGACGCCTTCCGCCGGGCGCTGGTCGATCTCCTCGGCACCACCACGGCCGGTCCGCGCGACGGCGGACGCACCCGCTCGGCCCAGCTGCGCCGCGCCGCCGAGAAGATCCGCGACGACATCGGCGACGGCAAGCGCGCCTTCGCCCTCCTCACGCGGGCGCTCGTCGCCCACGTCGACGACGCCAACCTCGACGCCGTCGAGGCGGCCGCGGGCGACGACCCGCGCCGCGCCGAGGCCATCCTGGGCAAGGCGCTCGAGGAGGTCTTCGACGGCCCCCTCGTCCGCAAGCTGATCTCGCGGCGCGCCACCCTGCGCCTCGATCGCATCGGCGACCTCGACGGCGCGCTCCGCGATCTCGACAAGCTCCACGAGCTCGCCCCGAGCGACAAGGACATCACCGCGCGCTACGAGGCCTTGCTCGAGCAGGCCAACGACTACCGCGCCCTCGTGAAGCTCTACGAGGACCAGATCCTGCGCAGCAAGGAGCCGGCGGTCCGCGCCGATCTCGCGCGCAAGGTCGCCCTCCTCTGGGAGGAGCGGCTCGGAGAGGCCCGCGAGGCCGCCGATGCGTGGCGCCGCGTGCTGCGCCTCAAGCCGCAGGACCCACAGGCCACCGAGGGGCTCGACCGCGCCAAGCGCAACAAGCTCGCGTTCGAGCCCGGCCGCTACCCGGCCCAGCGCGAGGAGCCCCCGCCCCCGCCGCCCGCCAACTACGACGACCTCTCGCTCGACCCCGCGGACGCCGTCGCCGAGGCCCGCGAGGCCCACGAAGAGGAGCACGACGACTTCGCGCACGTCGACGAGGACGGCACGCACGAGGTGACCGTGGCGGGGGCGAACGCGCACGACGCTTCGAGCACCGAGCCCCCGAACGACGGCGTCGAGACCAGCGCGCCCGCGCTGCTCGGCGAGGCGCCCGTCGCCACCGGCGAGATCCCCGACGGCACGGTCGAGATGCACGCCTTCTCGGGCACGAGCACCGACGAGAACCGGGTGCTGCCGAGCCTCGCCGAGGACGACCCCGACGACCTCAAGACCTTCATCGGCAACTCCGCGGAGCTCGCCGCGCAGGTCGAGGACAGCGGCCGGCTCGTCACGCCGATCTCCACGCCGCACCCCACCGATCTCGCCGCCGCGGCGCCCAGCGAGGGCACGCTGCGAGCCGCCTCTCCGACCACGCCGCCGGCCCCGCCGGCCGTCGCGCTGCCCCCTTCGCGGCCGCCGTCGTTGCCGCCGTCGCGGCCGCCGTCGTTGCCCTCGTCGCGTCCGCCGGTCCCGCGCAGCACGCCGCCGATCGCCCCGACCCCGATCGCACAGGCCAGCGCCGACGCGAGCGCCGAGCTCGTCGCCGACGACGACGTCGCCGAGGTGGTCGACGACGACGTCGCCGAGGTGATCGACGACGACGTCGCCGAGGTGATCGACGACGACGACGTGCTCGCAACGGGCGAGCACGCGCAGAAGCCCAAGCCCTGACCATGCGCCCGCCGCTCGCTGTCCTCGTCGTGGTCGGGCTCTTCGCGGCCAGTGGCTGCGGCAAGAAGACCAACGGCGACTGCCAGAAGCTCGTGCAGCTGGTCGGGCCCCAGCACGCTTCGCTCACGGCGGCGTTCGGTCGATCCGATCAAGCACCCGCCGAGCTCGAGGCGCAGGCGCTCGGGTGGGACAAGGCCGCCGCCGAGCTGAACGCCGCCACCTTCGAGACCGAGGACGTGAAGAACCTCGCGACCCGCTTCGCGACCTCGCTCACGACCGGCGCCAAGATCCGGCGCGACATGGCCGCTGCGGGCCTCGAGCCCGCCGCCGCCGCCGCTGCGCAGGCCGCCGCCGCCACGTTCATCGTCGAGGAGACCAAGGCCAAGGCCGCCATAGACATGACCTGCCGCTAGGCGGCCCGCGGGGTAAGCTCGGGGCATGGCTCGCTCACCCCTCGCGCCGAAGACGGCCACCGCCCTCGTCGGTCTCTCGGCACTCGCGTGGATCGCGTGTCAGCCGCGCAAGATGGAGACGTACACGCCTCCACCCGAGCAGCCGATGCCGAGCGCGGCGCCCTCCGCGGCGCCTCCCCCCGTGGCGACACCCCCCGCGGTCCCGCAGCTCGGCCCTGCGCTCACCCCCACGGGCCTCGTGTTCCCCCCCGAGTGGAACATGCCCCCCATGCCCGTGCCCGCGGGGATGCCCCTCCCGCAGGGCATTCCGAGCATGTTCCCGTTCCCCTTCCCGGGCGCGCCCCCCGGTCCGGCACCCACGGCCAGTCCGACCGCCAGCCCCACGCCCACCACGACGACCTCGCCGACCGTGACGCCTCCGCCACCACCGATCGGCTCGTTCCCGCCCGCCTGGGCGAAGCTCGAGGCCGACGTCCTCACCTTGGTCAACCAGGCCCGCGCGAAGGGCGCTGTCTGTGGCAGCACGAGCTACGGGCCGGCCGGTCCGCTCGCGCCCCACGGCGCGCTCCAGGGGTCGGCCCGCGGCCACAGCAAGGACATGGCGGACCGGAACTATTTCAACCACACCTCGCCCGAGGGTCGCGACCCCATCGACCGCATGAAGGCCGCGGGCTGGGTCGACGCGCCGGGCTCGATGACCGGCGAGAACATCGCCGCCGGCTACGTGGGCGCGAACGCGGTCGTGGAGGGCTGGCTCAAGAGCCCGGGCCACTGCTCCAACATCATGAACCCCAAGTTCCAGCACCTCGGGGTCGGCTACTACGAGTCACCGACCGCCAAGTTCAAGCAGTACTGGACCCAGAACTTCGGCGGGAACTGATCGCGCGTTGCTCGTCGGCGAGCGCGCGGATCGCCGCGAGACACCGCTCGGCCGCGGCGCGGTGCGTGTGCGGATGACTCCCCGCCGCGCGCAGATCCGAGAGATCGAGCGGCGCCCCGATGACGACGTCGATGGGGTGCTGATCGGGCGCGAGCCAGTTGTACCGGGTCTCGCGCGCGAGGTCGTTGGCCATGCCGAGCACGAAGAACGGGATCACGTGCGCGCCCGCCTTCATCTCGAGCGCCACGCGGCCGACGCCCGGCTTCGCCGACAGGAGCGCGTACGGATCGTCGCCCTTGTTGCGCGTGCCCTCGGGGTGGAACCCGAGCACCGTGCCGGGGATGGAGAGCTCGTCGACGCAGCGCTGGAGGCTGTACTGGTTCCACGCCGCGCGATCGCGGTCGCGCAGGATCGGCGGGAACATGGCCATCGCGCTCATCGAGGCGTTCACCAGCGGCCCGAGCGGGTGGTCGTAGAAGAACGTGGAGCGGACCGGGAACAGGATCCGCCGGGAGAGCTGCGTCCGCCAGAAGATGACCGCGCTGACGACGAAGAAGTCGAAGTAGGAGCGGTGGTTCGCGACGACGAGGAGGCGGTCCTCCTTGGTGAGGTGCGCGATGCGCTCGAGCCCGTGCACACGCAGACGGTTGCCACCGCACGTCCAGATGGTGGCGCCCATGAACGCCGCGTTCCAGCGTTGCGCCACCTTCGGCAGGCGGCGGTTGACGAAGTCTCCGAGCTGGAACGACGTGCGCTCGAGGCTCGTGAGCAGTGAGAGCTCCTCCTCGTTCGGTTGGGCGACCATCGGCGGGCGCGCATCCTACACCTTCCGGCGCTTGGCCGCGGGGCGGGAGGCGTCTTCGTCGGTGGCCCGGTCGCCCTCTTCGACGTCGGACGGTGCGACCCGGAGGGGATCGGGCGGGACCTCGCGGACGCGCACGCGCGGCTCTCGGTGCTCCTCGGCGCGCGCCGACACGTAGCCCCCCCGCAGCCACCGCTGCGCCGCCTGCAGCTCGGCGTCGACCACGTCGCGGTGCCAGTCACGCACGGCGACGACCGCCTTGCGGAGCCCCATCACCGAGAGCACCACCGTCGGGACCACGAGCAGCAGGAACAGCAGGAGCAGCCGGACGATCTGGAGCGCGTGGAAGCCGAGGAAACCGCCCATCCAGGGAGGGGGGGGCGAGCTCCAGTCGCGTGCGCGCTGCGCTGCGCGGGCCTCGCGGGCCGCGGCGCGGGTCGCCTCGTCCAGTGGACTCGGGAACGCCCCCGCTCTCCGCTGGTCCCTCTCGGCCCGCCGCTGGTCCCTCTCGGCCCGCCGCTGGTCCCTCTCCCGACGCCGCTCGACCTTGCGCTCGATCTGGCGGGCGGCCTTGTCCATCCACTGCTCGGTCTTGGCGCGGAACTTCTCGGCCTCGCCGCGGTGCTGCGACAGGCGCTCGCCGATCTCGCGCTCGATCTCCTGGCCGATCTTCTGCCCGAGGTCCTCGAAGAAGCCGCTCGTCCTCGGCGGGGGCGGGTTGACGTTGGCGGCCGCCGGAGGCGCTTCGCGGAAGGGCTCGAGCAACGGTCGGATGCGGCTCGGGCGCTGGTCCGGATCGGGCTCGAGCATCCGGGTGAGCAGGGCAATCAGCGCCTCGTCGGCCCGCGGCCCGAGCGCGGCGCGCACGTCGATCGAGAGCCCCTTGTGCGGCTGCGCCTCGGGCTCGACGCCGGTGAGCAGGGTGAGCGCGGTGGCGCCGATGGCGTAGACGTCCGAGGCCGGGAGGGCCCGCCCCTGGAACTGCTCGGGCGCCATGTACCCGAACGTGCCGACCACGGTGCTGCCCCCCTCGGGTCGCATGCGGTCACGCACGGCCCCGAAGTCGACGAACGCATACGAACCGTCTGGTCGGCGCAGCACGTTGCCCGGCTTGAGGTCGCGGTGGATGACGGGGGGCGCTCGCCCGTGCAGGTAGTCGAGGATGTCGCTCGCGTCCGAGAGGAACCGGAGCACCTCGGCCCGCGAGAGCGAGCCACCCCTCTTGCGCAGCGCCGCGAGGCTCTCCCCTTCGATCTTCTCCATGACGAGGAAGAGCGAACCGTCCTCCTCGAAGTGCTCCACGTACGCCGGAAGGTTGGGGTGCGAGAGCTGCGCGAGCACGCGGGCTTCCCGCTCGGCGAGCTCGACGTCCTTCCACGCGCGGGCGCCGCGCACGTCGAACCGCTTGACCGCGACCGACCGTCCGTCAGGCCCCACCGCCGCCCACGTGGTGCCCTGACTGCCCTCTCCGAGGCGGCTCTCGAGCGACCACCGGCCGGCGCGCAGGGAGTCGGGCATCGCACTATGATGTGGCCATGGCCAGGCCGGACGACAAGAGCGCCAGCGTGGAGGACCCGCACAAGTTGCGGCAACTCCTCGAGCTGCGCGGACTCGTGGACGACATCATCGAAGAGGGTCTCCTCGCGCGGCGGAGCCTGGCCGAGGTCATGCGCGGCATGTTGCCCCGCATCTGCGATCTGTGCGGCGCGCGCGGGGCCTTCGTGCAGAGCTACGACGAGGACCTCGCGCTCAGCGTGTTCCGCACGCCGAAGGACCTCGCCATCCCGGACTGGGAGAACGTGCAGGCGCGCACGAGCGACGCCGAACGCCAGGACATCACCGAGCGCGTCGGCGGCGACCTCCTGATCGCCATCCCCCTCGACGTGGCCGGCGAATGGTTCGGCCGCGCCGGGCTCGTCGTCCCGGCGGCCAGCTTCGAGGCCGAGGATCCGGAGCACCTGCACGCCCTGCTCGACATCGCGTGCGAGGAGCTCGACAACTTCCTGTTCTCCATCAAGGCGGCGCGAGAGAAGCACCGCGTGATGATGGAGCTCTCGGACGCGCTCCGGCACCGGGTGCTCTCGGAGGGCCTGCAGCAGGCCGTCGCGTGCCTCGCGCGCGCCACGCCCCTCGACCGCATGCTGCTCGTGTACGTCGCGCAGGAGGACAGCGCGAGCACCCTGCACGTGCAGCTGTTCCACGGGCACACGCTCGTCCTCGACACCATGACCGGCGAGGTCGAGAACGGCGACGAGCTCCGCGCCGCTGCGCGCGAGTGGCTCTACGGCCGCAGCAGCGCGTTCCTCGAGCGCTACGGGTTCGTCGGCGCCCAGGAAGAGGTGCTCATCAGCGGCGTCACCAACTCCGTGCGCGTGGGCAAGGTCATCGCCACCAGCAAGGCCGGCCAGTTCAACACCTACGATCGCGAGCTGCTCGCCGGGTTCTCCGGCTTCATCCGCCAGCGCGTCGTCGACTTCAACAAGGAGTGGCGCCGCCTCGCGGCGAGCTTCCGCCAGCAAGACGTGGCGCGTCTCCTCTCGCACGACGACTACGAGGCCCGCTTCCTCGCCCCCCACGAGCAGACCGTCGCGATCGCCTACGTGGACATCGCCGGCTTCACGCGAATCAGCGAGCAGATCCTGCGCACGCCCAGCGCCGTGGCCAAGCTCGTCGAACACTGGAGCGCCCAGGCCGTCGATCTCGTCTGGGAGCACGGCGGGGTGTTCGACAAGATGGTCGGCGACTGCGTCATCGCCCTCTTCGGGCCGCCGTTCTACGACTCGCCTCCGGGCGATCGGCTGGTCGCAGCGCTGCACTGGGCCAAGGCCATCCGCGCGATGACCACGGCCTTCCCCCAGCAAGAGGGCTTCGAGCCGCTGCGCGCGGAGGGCCTCGCGGTCACCATCGGCGTGCACCTCGCGCCGCTCTTCGTCGGCACGTTCGGGCCCAACCAGAACTTCACCGGCTTCTCGAGCGGCATGAACAACACCGCTCGTCTGCAGTCCACCGCCAAGCGCGACGAGATCCTCGTGATGGCCGAGGCCATCGAGCAGCTGCCGGCGAAGCACGAGTTCCAGTTCGGCGAGGAGCGCACCGCGCAGGTGAAGAACGTCGCCCAGCCCATCCGCTTCCGGGCGCTGCTCGGGTGAGAGCGCTCCTCGCGTGGTCGGCCGTCGCGCTCTCCGCGTGCGCGACCGAGGAGGGCCGCTCCGTCATCGACACCGGCGTCGGCGCACCCGACGTCGGACTGGACACGGCCCCGCGCGACGTCGGTCCCGAAGCCAAGCCCCCTCCCGAGGCCGGCAGCGGCGCCTTCGGGACGACCTGCGGCACCGACGACGAGTGCGACCCTCTCGGCGAAGGCGACCGCTTCTGCACGACCCGCGACCCCGCGCGCTTCTGCGCCTCCAACCGCGGCTGCGACAAGGTCCTCGATCCCTGCCTCGAGGGCCTTGGTATCTGCATGAGCGAGGGCGGCGCGCTCACCTGTCGCCCACGCTGCACGTTCGCCGCGGGGGGTCCGGCCCTCGGATGCCTCGCCGGGGTCGCGTGCGTCCCCGTGTCCGGTGCCGACGGCTACTGCTTCGGCGGCTGCGTCGGCGCGTGCGCCCTCGGCCTGTGTCAGCGCGAGACCGGCCTCTGCGTCGGCAAGCTCGGGGACTACGCGCGCGCGCCGCTCGCTCCCTGTCGCGCCGACGAGGGGGCCCTCTGCGTGTGCACCACCGGCGCCTCCACCAAGGCCGGGTACTGCACCACCGCGTGCCTCACGGGCGGCGGCGACGGCTGCGTCGCCGGCACCGCGTGCGTCTCGCTCGGCCTCGATCTCGAGCCCGCGCCCACCGGCCTCTCCGGCCGTTGCCTGAAGAAGTGCGCGACCGAGGGCGATTGTGTCGGACTGTCCTCCACCTGCATCGAAGGCACATGTCGCCCCGTCTGAACGCCGCCGCGCTCGCCCTCGGCCTCGGCGTCGTCCTCGTGTCCGTCCGTCGCGCCGAGGCCTGAGGCGTCGCGCCCCCCGTCGGTCCGACGGGCCTGGTCACCACCTGCGACGGCCGCGACCACACCGTCGCGCCCCGCGCGCGCTTCGGCGCCTCCCTCTCGGCCTTCGAGACCACCCTCGACGGCGGCGCGTTCGCGCTCTCCTCCACGTCGTTCGCCTCGAGCGTCGAGGTGCGCCGCGACGACCAGACCTACCAGCTCGTCCTCGGCTCCGTGCTCGCGGGCACGCTGACCCGCAACGTCGGCACGCCCGACGAGTCCCGCCTCGGCCTCGAACGCGGCCTCCTCGCCGGACTGAGCGCGAGCAAGCGCCTCCTCGCCCACGCCGCCACTGGCATCTTCGTCCTCGGCACCCTCTCGCTCTCCGCCTCCTCGGTGCACACGAGCGCCGGCGCCCTCCGCTCGTTCGACCTGCGCGTGGGCGTCGCCGCGGGCCGCAGCTTCGGCCCCATCACGCCCTATCTCCTCGCGCGCGCCTTCGGCGGCCCCGTCTTCGTCCCCGACGGCCCCACCATCGGCGACGATCACCACTACGTGCTCGGTCTCGGCGTCAGCGCCCGCCTCGGCCCCCTCGACCTCGGCGGCGAGGTCGCCCCCCTCGGCGAACGCCGCCTGACAGCAACTGGCGGCATCTCGTTCTGACCCGGGCCCACCGTGGCAGTATCTGGCAGCAACGTCTCGAGGAGGCGTGGCAGCAAGTGGCACCATCGGGCTACTCGATGGTCTCCTCGTGCAGCGGCGTCGTCGAGCTGGCCGCGCTGGGCTTCGGCTTGGGCGGCGCCGTCGTCGAACCGACCGCACTGGGCTTCGGCTCGGGCGTCGCGATCGTGGGTGGCTTCCCCGCGCTGGCGCTCGCCGTCGGGGCGGGCGGAGACGTGACCGCCGCGACGGCGAGGGGCGAGGCGCTCTTCGACGCCGCGTCGAGCGACGCGGACGTCGAGGCGACGGGCCTCGAGGGTGCGGACCACGGCTCGGGTGTGGTCGGCGTCGCTGTCGAGGGCGTCGGCGGCGCTGGCGAGCGCATGCGGTAGGCAGCCGCGCCACCGAGCAAGAGGACCGTGGCCACGAGCGCGACGAGCCGGGTCGAGCGACGCTTGGACGCTGGGATGCGGCTCGGTCCGGCCTCCTCCGTGACGAGAGGCAGGTGCGTCATCGTCAACGTGGCCGCAGGCGCGGGCGTCCCACGCTGCAGCTCGGTCGGGGCCAGCGCTGCGATCTCCGTGCCCCGAGGTGACGGGGCGAGAGGATCGACGCGAGCCCACGCCTCGCTCGGCGCACCGACGGCCATGACGAAGCCGTCGGCGAGCGCGCGGGCGCTCTGGAACCGCTCGGCCGGACTCTGGGCGCAGGCCTTCTCGAACCACGCATCGAAACCAGGAGGCACGTCGGGCGCGATGGCGCTCGGCACCGGCTTCTTGCCGCTGCAGATCATCACGGCCAGCGCTCCGAGCATGTCGCTCGAGAACGGGCGCCTGCCGGTGAGCGCGTAGAAGGCCACCACGCCGAGCGACCACAGGTCCGTGCGATGATCGAGCGCCTTGTCGCCCATCATCTGCTCGGGGGACATGTAGTAGGGCGAACCGATGATCGAGCCCGTCTTGGTCGCCACCTGATCGCCACCCGTGATGACCTTGGCGATGCCGAAGTCGACCACCTTCACGAACGGCGCGTCTTCGCCTGTCTCGCAGAGGAAGATGTTCTCGGGCTTGATGTCCCGATGCACGATGCCCCGCTCGTGGGCGCGGGCGAGCGCCCGCGCGACCTGCTGCACGATCGCTGCCACCTCGCCCGGCCGGAGCCGACCCTGGCGCTCGATGCGGGTCGCCAGATCCTCGCCCTCGAGCAGCTCCATGGCGATGTAGGGAAGCCCCTGTTGCGAGACGCCATGGTCGATCATGTGGACCACGTGCGGGCTCTTCACGTCGGCCGCGGCCGCGGCTTCGCGCTCGAAGCGAGCGACCGCGTCCGGGTTCTTCGCGTGATCACCGAGGATGAACTTGACGACGACGTCGCACTTGAGGCCCAGGTGTCTCGCCACCCACACCGCGCCCATGCCACCCGCGCCGAGCTGCCGGACCAGTCGCAGCGAAGGCGTTACGAGGGCGTTCGGCTCGAGGGGCATGCGCTAGAAGCGACCGCTCAGGCTCAGGGTCCCGAGGCCGACGCCGACCCCCGTGACCCCGACCTGGGGTCGATTGCTCGGCGCCACGAGGAACAGCACGCCCCCCGCCACCGCCAGCGCCGCACCGACGCCGAGCACCAGCGTGGCCGTCCCCGATCTCTTGATCGCGTCGTCGGTGAGCCGCTTCCCCTCCAGGTCACACGCGCCCGTCGGACAGTGTGCCGAGCGCGCCTCGTCGTACGACGACTTGGCCGAGAGGCCGAGGAACCCCGAGACTCCGAGGACCGCCACGCCGACCCCGAGGGTCACGAGGCCGATCGGCCGGAGCACGCTGCCACCGGTCACCCGAGGCGGAGAGGGAGACGGGCTCGGTGAGGGTTCTTCGACGGCTTGCGCAGGCGCGGCTTTCGCGGGCGCCGGAGGTGGCTTCGCCTCGGCCTTGCCGACCTCGAGGGTGAGCTTCTTGCGCTCCTTCTCGTGCAGCTCGACGGTCTGCGTGAGGTCGCTGTCGCCGACGATCTTGACGGTGAGCGTGTGGGGCCCTGGGTTCAGCCGCACGCCCTGCTCCGCCGCGGCGAGGGTGACCCCGCTGCCGTCGATCAGCAGGGTCGGCGTCGCACCCGGGGAGCGAACGGTGAGCGTGATCTCGAGCACGGGGATCCGCGGAACGAGGTCGGTGAACACGGTGGCCGCGGTCGCGCGCGCCTTCTTGCCCTCGTCCGACTCGGCGGGCTTCGCGGGCATCTGCTGGATGGTCCCCAGGATCTCGCGGGCCTCGAGCAGCTGGCCGAGCGCGATCTGCTCCTGGGCGAGCGCGAGGCCGGTGATGGGGCTCGGGAAGCTGCCCCATGCGCCCGCGAACTTCTTGGCCGCGCCGGCGTGATCGCCCTTGTCGCGGAGCTCCTTGCCCTCACGCATGAGGTCCTTGGCCGTCGCCTTGTCGGCCGCGGTCGGCTCGGAGGCGGAGGCGCCCGCGCTCACGAGCGTCGGGAGGACGAGACAGGGTGCGAGACAGAGGAGCAGAGTGAGCAGGCCGCGCACCGAAGCAGGCTGTCTGCTCACCGCGGCACCGTCAAGGCACCCGCGCGCAGCGGGCACCGAGGAGGTCGTCGGTCATGGTGTCCACCCCGAAGCGGCGGTCGCCCGTCTCCAGGAGCGTGGCGCCGAACGCGAAGTTGCCCCCCCGGAACACCCGCGAGGTCCCGGAAGAGCTCGTGCAGTCGACGCAAGAGGCCGGGTAGGTGCCATGGAGATCGAGCACCCATTCCGCGACATTGCCCGCGAGCCCGAGTTGCCCGTACTGGCCCTTGCCGTCCGCAGGGTTGGCGCCGACGAGCTGGAGGTTGCCCACCCCCGTGCAGGTGCCACCGGGTGTCGGGTGGTGACAGCCGTACACGGCGCGCAGCGCGTCCGCGCCCGGAGCCTCGGGGCCCCAGGGGTACTTTCGCTGCAGCGTGCCGCCGGCCGCCGCGTACTCCCATTCCGCCTCGCTCGGGAGGAAGCCGCCGTCCCAGATGCAGAAGGCATACGCCTGCCGCCAGTCGATGCAGTTGATCGGTCGGCGGTCGTCGCCCCCGGTCCAGGTCGGGAAGGAGTTGCAGGCGAGGCCGGCCTTGGCGTCCCAGTCGGCCTTCGTGGCGAACAGGCTCGTGTTCCAGGTGTCGGACCACCCCGACTCGTACCCGCCGGCCGTCGCGAGGCCCTGCCCCGCGTGGAGGTGCGTGTGCTTGCCGCTGCCCGGAGCAGGCCGATAGCCGCCGACGACCGCGTTCACGAACCGCCGGAAGCGACCCACCGTGATCTCGTACTTGTCGAGGCGGAACGCCGCGATGGTGGCGGGCGTCCCTGGGTCGTTGCCGCGCTTGAACGTGCCTGCGGCGACGGGGAGGCTGGTGCAGCAGCTCTCGCCCGCGCAGTCCGAGATGCCAGGCCCCGTTCCTGAGCACAGCGCCGAGGAACCCACGTCTGCTCCACTCGTGTCGACCATCCCGGAGTCCGCCGGGGCGGCGTCTCCGCCGACGTCGGTGCTGGCGTCGAACGCGTCGAGCGCACCGCCCTCGGTCGTGACATCGCTCGGCGCGCCGTCCGTGGAGAGCAACGGCAGTTCCTCGAGCCCCAGGAGGCTCGTGCAGGCTTGCAGCACCACCACCGCGCCGAGGAGCCCAGCGCCGACGAACACCCTGCCCCGAGACATGTCCGACCAAGTTTGCCCTGCACACCGCCCGCGTCAAAGTCATCACGCAATCAGCGCGGAGGAGGACCCTTCCGCAGCGCCCGGCGGCAAGGACACGCCGGTCAGCGAGCGCCGCGTGACAGGCGGCCTCTCGCGCTGACCTGTCCTTGCGGCGGCAGCAGTCGGCAGCAAGTCATCCGTGGCCAGAGTGGCAGCAACTGGCACGATTGCTGGCTGGCGCGGCCCGTCCTCGTGGGCAGAGTCGCGGCATGTCCCTCCCATCGAACCTGGTCGTCGCGCTCTTCGTGGCCGGCGGGAGCAGCGCGAGCGAGCGCGAAGCGGGAGGCCTGGCACTGCACCAGCAGATCCTCGGCCGGACGAGCGCGAAGCGCGAGACCAAGAGCAGGGGCCAAGAGGACGAGAGGACGAACGCCAGAGGAGAGAAGGCGCCTCGAACCTGCCGTGGGCGTCGAACCTGCCGTGGCCGGCACCCGCGTGGGTTCCAGGACCCGTGCGATCCGCGCGAGCGAGGAGCAAGCCGCGCGCCCCAGGGGGTGGTGGGTGCTTCTGCCGCTGGGTCGGGAGCGAAGCGACCACCCAAGCGGGCCGCCTCCGAAGTGTCGGGAGTATCGGGACCAGGCGACCCGCGCGCGGCAGAGGCGCCCACCACCCCCCGCGCGCGGCGTCCTCCCCGCCCTCGTGTGCCCCCCGCGCGCCCGCCGCGAGGATCAGCTCTCGATGAACGACTTGAGCTGCTTGCTCCGGCTCGGGTGGCGCAGCTTGCGCAGCGCCTTCGCCTCGATCTGCCGGATGCGCTCCCGGGTGACCTCGAAGTCCTGACCCACCTCCTCGAGCGTGTGGTCCGACTTCTCGCCGATCCCGAAGCGCATGCGCAGGACCTTCTCCTCGCGCGGGGTCAGCGACTTGAGCACCCGACGGGTCTGCTCCGCGAGGTTCATGTTGATGACCGCCTCGGAGGGCGAGACCACGGACTTGTCCTCGATGAAGTCACCGAGATGCGAATCCTCCTCCTCGCCGATCGGGGTCTCGAGCGAGATGGGCTCCTTCGCGATCTTGAGGACCTTGCGGACCTTGTCGAGCGGGAGTTCCATCTTCTCGGCGATCTCCTCCGGCGTCGGCTCGCGGCCGAACTCCTGGACGAGGTACCGCGAGGTGCGGATCAGCTTGTTGATCGTCTCGATCATGTGCACCGGGATGCGGATGGTGCGCGCCTGATCGGCGATCGCGCGGGTGATGGCCTGACGGATCCACCACGTGGCGTAGGTGCTGAACTTGTAGCCGCGCTTGTACTCGAACTTGTCGACGGCCTTCATGAGGCCGATGTTCCCCTCCTGGATCAGGTCGAGGAACTGCAGGCCGCGGTTCGTGTACTTCTTGGCGATGCTCACCACGAGGCGCAGGTTGGCCTCGACGAGCTCCGCCTTCGCCTTCTCGGCCGAGCGCTCGCCCTCGCGGATCTCGTGGTAGGTGGCGCGGAGCTCGAGCAGGTCGACCTGCAGCTCCTCCTCGACCGCCTTCAGGTTCTTGGCGGCGGTGCGCAGCGTGGCGTCGATCTGCTCGAAGTCCTCGATGCTCATCTCGAGGCGCTTGGCGAACTTGCGCTCCATCACGCGGTTGCCCCGCGACTCGCGCACCATCTTCTTGATCTCTTCGAGCGGCACGCCCGTCTTGCGCTCGAGCTCGGTCGCGTGGGCGCCCGCGCGCTCGACGCGCTGGATGACGCTCTTGAGCTTGGCGACGACCTTGTCGATCGTCTTCTTGTTGAGGCGCATCTCCTGGAGCGTCTCGACCATCTCGGCCTTCACGCCCGCGAGCTGATCGTTGAGCTCGCGCTTGCCCATCTCCCCCGCCTGGTGCGAGGCGCGCAAGGTGGTGGCCTTGGTGTCGAGGCGCTTCACCTTGTCGATGGCCTTGATGATCTTGCGATCGGCCTCTTCTTCGTCGAAGTTCTCGTTGTCCTCTTCGGCGTCGCGGATCAGCTCCTTGACCCGGATCTTGCCCTTCTTGAGCTTCTCGCCGAGGTCGACGATCTCGCGCACGGCGATCGGCGACGAGAGGATGGCGTCGAGCACGCGGTGCTCGCCGTCCTCGATGCGCTTGGCGATCTCGACCTCGCCCTCGCGGGTGAGCAGCGCGACGCTGCCCATCTTCCGCAGGTACATGCGGACCGGGTCGTTCGAGCGCGAGTAGAGGGAATCGTCCTCCGTGTCTTCGCGTTCGACGTGGACGATGACCTTCTTCTCTTCGCTCTCGGCGTCGGCGAGCCGCTTGGGAGCGATCTTCACCTGGGTCGCCGCGTCGACGATCTCGATGTCCTCGTCGCCCAGCATCGACATGACGTCGTCGATCTGGTCCGCGCTCACGACGTTCGAGGGGAGAGCGTCGTTGACCTCTTCGTAGGTCAGGTAGCCTTTCGACTTGCCCAAGTCGATCAGCTGCTGCACGCCATCCTTGCTCGCGGTCTTCTGCTTCATCGGGTGAGTCCTCGCCGGGGGTCGGAGAGTCGAGGGATCGTTCGTGCGCTGTTTCGCGCGGGTGGTCGGGAGCCTCTTCCGGGTCGCGGGGTCGTCGAGAACGTGGTCGTCGACGGGTGCGCGCCGGGAGGGCTTTTCCAGGGGCAGCCGCGAACGCGAGCACAGCGGCGCGCGGGCGGCCAACTTCGTTGCGACGCCTGACGCGAGCTGGCCCACGTGGCGGTGGACGTCGCGCTCATCCGCCGTCCTCCTTGGCGGCCTGTTCACGAGCGAGACGGAGCGAGACCGCGCTGCGTGTCTTCTCCAGAGCGAGAGCCAACGCCCGGTCGAAGTCACCCTCGGCCTCTGCTCGTTCGATCTCGCGAAGGATGTCGTTGTGACGAGCTTCAGCGACCAGTTTTCGAAGGCCCGCCGCGTCACGACGCACCGTTCGCCGTGCCACCACAGGATCCTCTTGAGCGATGAGGGCGGCCGAGCAGAACTCTCGCACCGCTTCGGGAATCGCTCCGATAAGCGAGGCTGCATCCAACACTCGATTCTCCTCCCTGGCGGCACGCACCTCCTGCCGGAGCGCGGCTATTGCGAAGGCCCAGTCGCCAACGACCAGTGCAAGACAGTCCTGCACATCAGATTCGTCTAGCACGTCAGGGCACGAGAAGAGGGCAATGCCAATGGCTTTTGACCGGGTCTCTTCGTCCTGGGAGAGCGCAGCCCCAGGCACGGCGGGGCGGGACGTTCGTTCAGGCCCCGTAGAGACCGCGGAGATGTCCCCCCGAAGGGCGCGCCAGAGAATCGCGGGATCTACACCCATGCGCCGCGCCACACGCTGCACAAGGTGCTCCCGCAGGGTGGGTTCCTGGTCCTCGAGCAGAGGCCTGACCACCTCGAGTGCCCGTCGCTTGCGCGCCACGTCAGAGCCGTTGCTGACCTCGTCCAACGCGTCCTCAACCAAAATCTCGTCGAGCGACGGTGCGGCCTTGAGCAGCGCACGCATGGCTTCTGGGCCGCGTTGTCGCAGGAATTCGTCTGGATCCTTGCCGGAGGGGAGCTGGGCACACCGGGCCTGAAGGCCCACCACCCGCGTGGTCTGGCGTTGGCGTGCCAAAGCCAGGAGGTGGTCTTCGCGCGGCTTCTGGCTGGTCGGTGTGGCTTCACGAAGGGTCTGCCTGGCCACGCGGGTAGCCTTCATGCCGGCGCCGTCGGCGTCGAACAACAAGACGACGCTCTGCGTGAAGCGACGCAAGAGGCGTGCTTGGTCTTCGGTGAACGCCGTGCCCATCGGCGCGACCACGTTCTCGATGCCCCGCGCGTGCATCGCCACGAGGTCGAAGTTCCCCTCCACCACCACGGCCTCCTGCGCGGTCCGGATGGCGGCGCGCGCCTGGTAGAGGCCGAACAGGGTGTGTCCCTTGGCGTAGATCGGCGACTCGCGCGAATTGACGTACTTCGGTGGGGGTCCCTTGCCGTCGTCGGCCACGCCCGGCGGGTTCGGGAGCATGCGCCCGCTGAAGGCCACGACGCGCCCCTGCACGTCCTTGATCGCCACCAGCAGGCGGTGGCGGAACGCGTCGTAGTACCCGCTCCCGCTCGAGCGAGGCGCGAGGAGCCCCACGTGCTCGGCCTGCGCCGGCGAGACGCCCTGGCGTTGCAGGTGCACCGCGAGGCCGTCCCAGCCGTGGGGCGCGTACCCGATGCCGAACGCCTCGACCACGGGACCGTCGATGGGCAGCCCGCGCCGCGTGAGCTCGTCGCGCGCCTGCCCCGCGAGCGGGTGCTCGTGCAGCATGCGACCGAAGTATTCGGCGGCGATGGCGTTGATGCCGTAGAGGTCGTCCTTGGCCTTGCGGGCGCGCTGCTCGGAGGCGCGGTCGTGATCCCCGCGCTCGTCCTCGATCTCGACCCCGGCCCGCTCCGCGAGCTTCTTGAGCACCTCGATGAACGAGAGGCCCTCCGAGAGCTCGACGAACTTGAACACGTCACCCGACGTCTTGCAGCCGAAGCAGTGGAACAGCCCGCGCTCCGGCGACACCGTGAAGCTCGGGGACTTCTCCTGGTGGAACGGGCAGAGCCCCGTCCACGACCGCCCCCGCTGGGTGAGCTTCACCGTCTCGCTCACCACGGCGACGATGTCGACCCGGCTCCGGATGCGATCGATCGTCTCTCGTCCGATCATCGCTGGGATCTTCGACTAGGAGGCGGCGCCCGACCCGTCAAGCGCTAGCCTGGCCGCGTGACCCCCTCGATCGCCGCGGCGTACGACCTCCTGGTCCAGCGCGCCGCCGAGCGAACCACCGACGTCGCCCGGGTGCGCGCCGCGTTCGAGGCCGCGGCGGGCGCCTTTTCGCCCGACGATTCGTTCTACGAGGAGCGCGCCGCGGCGCTGTGGGACCGCGTGCTGACCGATCCCGAGGTGCTCGTGAACCTCGAGCCGGCCCCGGTGCGCACCGCGCTGGCCCGCGCGCATCGCGGACTCTTCGCCGTCGTCGACGCGGGCGACGACGTCGATCTCGAGTGCCTCGTGACCGGCGCGGCGTTCCGCCTTTCCCGGGCCGATTCTGCGCACGCGGCGCTGCGTCAGGCCCACTCCGAGGGTGAACGGCTGGACGCGTTCGTCGTCGCCTCCATCGAGGGCGCGAGTCTGCTGCCCGGAGTGCTCGTGCACCCCGCGAGCGCCCGCGTGGCCATCGAGCGCCTCGTCCAAGGCTCGACCCTCGCGCCCGCAGCGCTGCTCGACGTCCTGCTCGGCATGCGTCACCGGCTCGCGACCCTCGGCCGGATGCGACCCGAGGTCGTCTATCGCCTGCCCTGAGGTGTGGCCCGTGGTCGCCGCGGCCGGTCTCACTTCACGCGCGCCGTGACGACGACGTCGCCCTCGGCGACGAGCTCCCAGGGCCCGCTCGCCTCGCCGATCCAGGCGTAGCTGCCCTCGAGGTGGGGCGCGCGCCCCAGCATCACGAAGAACTGCGACGAGCCGGTGTCGCGGCCCGCGAGCGCGATGCCTATCCCGCCCTTGGCGAACGGGACCGGCGCGGTCTCGCACCGCAGCGCCGAGTGGGCGCCGCCGTAGCCGTCGCCTCCCGGATCCCCGAGCTGCACGACGAAGCCGGGCACCACGCGATGCACCACGGTGCCGTCGTAGAAGCCACCACCGGCCAGCTCGGCGATGCGGGTCGCGGCGACGGGCGCGAACTTCGGGTCGAGCGCCAGCGTCAGCGTGCCGATCTCGGTCACGAGCTCCACGGTGTGCTTCTCGAGCTTGCCGTCGAGGAGCGGGCTCGCGGTCGTCGTCGCGCCCACGGCCGCGCAGGTGGGCGCCGCCTTCTGCCCGTCGAGGGCCATCGACGCATTGCGCGCCGCACGGCGCAGCGCGGGCGAGCGGTCGCCGCACAGCCGGGTCAGGAAGCCCCTGCCCGGCGCGTGGCGGAGCGCGCCCACGGCGCCGGCCAGCGAGAGCGCGACCTCCGCGTCGGCCTCCTCGAAGGGTCGCGAGAGCGCGCCGTCGAGCGCGACGAGCACGCGCGGATCGGCCTTGGTCGGGGGCGGTGGCTCGGGGCTCGCGTCGACGCCGGCGTCCTTGCTCTTCGCGTCCTTCGGCTCCTTCGGATCCTTCGGTCCCTCCTCGACGTCCTTCTTCGGCGTCGGCTTGCCCGCGAGCCCCGGCCGATCGGCGATGGCCTGCGCCGCTGCCGCGACCACACCGAGGGCCTTGGCACCGAGGGCGCGCTCGAGGACGTCCGGAGCCTCTTCGGTCTCGGGGTGGTGCGCGAACAGCTCGAGCGCGAGCTCCCGCTGCGAGGGGGGCCCGTCGTTCGCGAGCTTCGCGAGGAGGTCGCGTTTGTCGCCGGTGATCTCGCCGCGGTCGAGCGTGGCGAGGCGCGCGCGATCGCGCAGGCGATCGAGCTCGGCGCGCAGCGGGGCGGGCAGCGACGCGTCGTGCGCCGCGCAGCGCACGACCTCGGGGTCACCAGGGTGCCCGGCGTGCAGCGCCGAGGCCGCGAGACAGCGCACGGTCGCGAGCCGACGCGCGAGCGGCGCCGCGGTGCCGGCCGGGATCGCGGGCAAGCCCGCGGGCAGGAACGCGCGGAGGCTCGACTGCACCGTCGGGTTCTTGTCGGCCGCGCGGTCCGAGAGCAGCTCGAGCGCCACCCGCAACGGGCCGAAATGGGGCTTCAGCAGCGCCGCGGTGGAGGCTGGATCGATGGGCGCGGCGCGGGTGGCGAAGGCAGCAATGGCAGCATCGCCGGCTTCGCCCAACCGGTGCAGCGCGCGGAGCCCTTCGATCACGTCGACCGTCGGGGTAGCCGCGTCCGACACGAGCCCGCGTAGGTCCTCGACCTTGGCCCCTGCTGCGCGTCCGAGCGCCCGGATGGCCAGCGGGCGGAGGGGAGAGGGCCCGGCGGCGATCCGCAGGCGGGCGACCTCCGCGAGCCCGGGGGTCGGCGGGCGCCCGCTCCAGTCGCCGCGGCCGAAGGCGAACAGCGCTGCGTCGAGGGCCGGACGCTTGCCACCCCGCGCGGCACCGACGAGCGCGCTCGCGACGTCGTCCTCGAGCCCGCGGTCGTGCTGCGCGATGGCACCGAGCGCGAAGGCCGCGGCCTCTGCGCGCGCGACCGAGCCGGTCTCGAGCCAACGCATCAGGGCACGGGACGCCTCGATGCCGCCGCAGCGACCGAGTCCGAAGGCGATCCCCACGAACGGATCGAGCGTGGCGCCGTCGAGCTTCTGCCCCTCGAGGGAGAGAGCCCGCGCCGAGAGCGCCGCGACCAGCTTGGTGCGCACGTCGCGCGGGAGGTCCGGGTCCGCGTCGCAGGGGACACCAAGCCCGTAGCCCGCCCAGGCCACCACCTCGGGGTCCTCGTCGGAGAGCGCTTTCCCGAGCCGCTCGACCACCGTCGCGTCGCCGATCTGGGCGAGGGCACGGGTCGCCGCGCGGCGGGCCCGCACATCGGTCGAGACCGACATCGCGACGGGCACGAGCGGCTCGCGCCGGAGATCGGCGCCGACGAGCGCGGGCTTCGGGTCGAAGGGTGTGACCGAAGCCACGGGCGCGCTCGACGCCGCGGGCGCGGGCGCCCCCGACGTGCCCCGCCGACCGCACGCGACGAGCGTCAGCGAGAGGAGCAGCACACGCCTCACGAGGCCCCCCGCGCGAGGTGTCGATCCACGAGGGTCAGCGCACGCTCCCGCAGCGCGCGGACGCCCTCTTCGAGGCCGGAACGCGGCGGCGCCGGCGCCGGAAACCCCTCGGCCTCCACGCCCAGGGCCGCCGCGATGGCGAGGGAGCGGGGCAGGTGGAACGCGCAGGTCACGATCGTCCAGCGCGCGTCGCCGGCGCCGATCCGGGAGAGCACCGCGCGCGCCTCGATCAGGTTCTCGACCGTGGTGAGCGAGAGTCGATCACGGAACACCCGCTCGGGGGCGATGCCGCTCTCGACGAGACCTTCGAGGATCGCGTCGGCCTCGACGACGCCATCCCAGCGGCGGCCACCGCACGCCACGATCCACGCCGAGGGATCACGTCGGGCGGCGTCGACCGCGGCCCCGATGCGGCGGACGAGCGCGCCTCCTCCGACCCGCCCTCCGAGCACGATCAGCGCCCGCCCACTCACGCCTTGCCCGGGACGGGCAGCTTCGAGCGCCACACGCGGAAGTCGTCTTCCTGCGTGCGGGCGAGTCGCCGCTGCTCCTGCACGAAGGCGCCGTAGATCCGCGGCAGACGGGTGTCCTCCGCGAAGGCGTAGAGCACCCGCAGCGCGGCCTCGGCGTCGTCGGAGGCGCGGTGCGCGTTCTCGAGCGCGACGCCGAGCCGCGCGGCGACCTCACCGAGCTTCTTCCCCTTCTCGTACTTCTGCACCTCGCGCGCCCACACGAGCGGGTCGATCCAGTCGATGCCCGGCCGCAAGCAGCTCGGCAACGCCTCGACCACGAGGCCGCTCCGCGCGATCTCGGACACGACGAACGCGCGGTCGAAGCTCGCGTTGTAGGCGGCGGGCACGGTGCCCTCGAGCGCCTTGGCGACCTCGAACGCGATCTCGGCGAAGGTCTTCTGATCCTTCACGTCCTCGTCGCGGATGCCGTGGACCTCGCTCGCCTCGGCGGGGATCGGGATGCCCGGGTTCACGAGCCAGTTCTCGCGGCGGATCACCTGGCCCGCGCGGCCGACGACGATGCCGATTTCGACGATCCGATCGCGCTCCGGATCGCGCCCAGTGGTCTCGGTGTCGAGCATCGCGATGGGCAGGTCCATCCACGCGGCGTCGGGATCGAGGCCGGGGACCGTGCCCCGCGCCTGGACGCGCAGCAGGTGGGCGATCCCGGGCCAGTGCCTCCCCGTAGGGAAGCAGCCGCACCCGACCGCCTCTTTCACGGGGCCTTCCCCGCGGGCTTGGTGGAGGCCGAGGGCTTGGGCGCGACGCTGCTCGAGGGCACGACCGACGCCGAGGCCGAAGCCCCACCCGAAGCCGATCCCGACATCGACGGCGCGGCGCTGGTCGAAGGCGCACCGCTCCCGCTCCCACCGGCGTTGGGGTCGACCGACGCCGAAGACGCCGCGCCCGCAGAGATCAGCTGCAGATCGAGGTTGATCCACTCCTTGAGCTGCGGCTCGAACTCGTGACGCCCGTACGACGCGAACTTGCGACCGTTGACGTAGATCGAGGGGGTGCCACTGACGCCGATGCGAGCCCCGAGCTCCTTGTCCTTGGCGACGCGATCCTTCGTGTCGGCCGAGACCCAGTCCGCGCGGAACTTGTCGAGGTCGAGCCCGAGCTTCTTGGCGTAGCCCTCGATGTCGGGGTTGCCGAGCTGGTCCTGGTGGGTGAACAGGAGGTCGTGCATCTCCCAGAACTTGCCCTGGTTCTGGGCGGCGACCGACGCGCGCGCAGCCGGATCGGCGTGCTCGTGCGCGGGCAGCGGGTAGTTCTTGAAGAAGAAGCGCACCTTCTCCTTGATGCTCGGATCCTCGATCACCTTGTGGAGGACGGGCATGGCGGCGCCGCAGTGGGGGCACTCGAAGTCGGCGAACTCGACGATCTGGATCGGCGCGTTCACCGGCCCGAGCGAGGGGCTCTTGCCGATGTCGACGACCTTGACCACTTTGTCTTCGAATCGGTTTTCGATCCAGGTCTTGATCTCCGGCTCGCCGTCGCCCTTCTGCACCAGCGTGGCGACCGCCTTGGCCGCCGGCAGGCACTTCTTGCAGGCGCGCGCCTCCTTCACGCAGACCTCGAGGGTGACCGGGTCCCCGCAGGGAGACATGATCGACTTCACGAGCTTGGTGAACGTGCGGCGCTCGCTGAGGACGAGGCTGCTCGTGTCGACCCCGGAGAGCTCGACGACCGGCGTCGCATTCGCGGGATCGTCGGGCGACACCTCGCTGGGGTTCTTCTTGCAGCTCGCGCCACAGCTCGAGATCGCCGCGGTCGCTGCGAGGACGAGCCACGCGCGACTCTGGCCGGGCGAGAACGAGGACGCGGGATCGGGGAGACGCTTCGAACGGCGCATGCGGCGCAGCAGCCTAGGCGGTCTCGCTCCCGCCGCAAAGCGCCGCGACTCGCGCGAGCCCCGATGCTAGGGATCCGGCGTGCGAAGCGTGACCTATCGCTTCGACGAGCTCGCAGACCTCGACGCCGCGCTCACCATGGCCGAGGGGCAGGAGCTCCGTCTACCCGAGGGCCAGCGTGTGGCCGACGGCGAGTGGGTCCTCGCGCTGTTCGAGCTCTCGAGCAGCCGCCGCGCCACCGCCGCCGCCGCCCGGGGGGTCGTCTGGGACGATCACGGGACGCACGCCCTCGTGTTCGAGCGTCGTGACTGGGAGCGGCTCCGCGCCTTCGCCGAGCCGGGTCGCGTGTCGACCCCGGCCCCTCCTGCACCGGCCACCCTCGGCGAGCTCCGCAAGACCCAGTCGTGGGAGCACGTCCGTGCCGAGGTCCCGGAGCCCGAGGATCCCACCGTCGTCCAGCCGCGACGGTCGAGCAGCGAAGGCGCGCGCGTGCTCATCGTGGACGACGACGACGATCTGCGCGACGTGATCGGCGCGATGCTCGAGGCGGTCGGCCTCGTGGCGGCCACGGCCTCGTCCGCGGAGGAGGCCTGGCCGGTCCTGCTGGCCGACTGCCCCGACCTGCTGGTGCTCGACTGGAACCTCCCCGGGGAGACGGGGATCGAGCTGTGTCGTCGCGTCCGCCAGCGGGGCGGCGTCGCGCACCTGCCCGTCCTGTTCCTCACCGCCCACTCGGCGACGACCGACGTCGTCGAGGCGTTCGCCGCAGGCGCCGACGACTACGTCGTGAAGCCCTTCCGCGCCGCCGAGCTCGGGGCGCGCATCTTCGGGCTGTTGCGGCGCACCCGACCTTCGCTGCCGCGCCTCGAGGGTTGACGTGCTCGACCGCTGGATGGCGTGGGCCGCCACGCGCCGGGTGGCGTTGCCTCCGCACGCGCGCGTCGTCGGCGTCGGGGGCGACGTGCGTGGTGGGGCAGGACGGACGCCGCTCGCGATCGCGCTGGCCCGCGCCCTGGGGGAAGGGGTGGTGTTCGTCGGTCACGGCTATGGCGGTGCTGCGCGCGCGCCGCGGGTCGTCCGGCGAGGCGACGAGGTCGGGGAGGTCGGCGACGAGGCGCTGGTGGCCGCTCGCACCCTGGTCTGCCCCGTCGTCGTCGGGCCGCGAGAGAGGGCGCTCCACTTCGCCGCGGAGCTCGGGTCCATCCTGGTGGTCGACCGGCTGCTCCAGACGCGACCGGTCCGACTCGCCTGCTCGGTGCTGGCCACCCACGCTCTGGTTCCTCCTTCGTGGCGGGTGCGGGTCGCCGACGTCGTCGCCCGCGTCGGGTCGAGCGACCTGAGGGAGGTCGTCCAGCTCGAGCGATCGGCTCCGGCTCGGTTCGGGCTCGTCACCTCGCTGGCCCGCCCCGAGCGGGTGGTCCGCTCGCTCGTCGGTCTCGGGCTCGTCGCGCAGAGGCACGTGGTCCGTGGTGACCACGCTCCGTTCGGTGCGCGTGAGCTGCGGGCCCTCGCGCGCACGGCCCGAGAGGAGGCCCTCGAGGCGTGGGTGGTCGACGCGAAGACCGAGGTCTTGCTCGCTGGGCGCGACCTCGGGAGCCCGACCATTTGCCTGCGCCACGCGATCGATCCGACGCCGACGTGGCTGGCGCGCGTTCGTGCCTTCGTCGGCGTTTCGGGCTAGAGTCGCGCCCCTCCCATGAGCCGCCACGACTGGAGTCTCGCCGAAATCCGCGCCATCCACGACACGCCCCTCCTGGAGCTGCTCCATCGAGCCCAGGGCGTGCACCGCGAGCACCACCCGGAGAACCGGGTCCAGCTCTGCACCCTCTTGTCGGTGAAGACCGGCGCCTGCTCGGAGAACTGCTCGTACTGTCCGCAGTCGAACCACCACGACACCAAGGTGGAGCCGGAGCGCCTGCTCCCGGTCGACGAGGTGCTCCGCGCGGCCAGGAAGGCGCGCGAGGCCGGGGCGACCCGCTTCTGCATGGGCGCCGCCTGGCGTGAGGTCCGCGACGGATCCCAGTTCGACCGCGTGCTCGAGATGGTGCGTGAGGTGAAGGCGCTCGGCCTGGAGACCTGCACCACGCTCGGGATGGTGAACGCGACCCAGGCCCGGCAGCTCAAGGAGGCCGGCCTCGACACCTACAACCACAACATCGACACCTCCCGCGAGCACTACAAGCGGATCATCACCACGCGCACCTTCGAGGAGCGCCTCACGACGATCAAGAACGTCCGCGACGCGGGCATCTCGGTGTGCTGCGGCGGGATCATCGGCATGGGCGAGTCGATCGACGACCGCTGCCGGATGCTCCGGGAGCTCGCCACCCAGACCCCGCACCCCGAGAGCGTTCCGCTGAACGCACTCGTGCCGGTCGAAGGGACCCCGCTCGCCGACCAGCCCATCATCGATCCGCTCGAGCTGGTCCGGATGATCGCCACCGCCCGGATCCTCATGCCCCACGCCCGGGTGCGCCTCAGCGCGGGGCGGAGCCAGATGAACCGGGAGGCCCAGATCCTCTGCCTCATGGCGGGCGCCAACTCCATCTTCTACGGCGAGCAGCTCCTCACCACGCCGAACCCGGACCAGAGCTTCGACCAGAAGCTCCTCGCCGACGTCGGCCTCCTGCCGCTCGAGCCCGTGGTCTGACGTGCCGGGGGCGGGGTCGCCCTGGCGGGGAGGCGGCGCCTTCGGGGGGCTGCTGGCGGTGACGCTCGTCGGGGTCCCTGGTTCGGCCTCGGCGGGAGAGTCGAAGGCCCAGACCAGCATCCAGGCGCAGATCGGCTGGACCTGGGTCGGCCGGCCGGAGGGTCGCAGCCACACGGTGGACCTCGGCGGTCGCTGGGAGACCGTGTTCGGCCGGAGCTCCCCACGGGACTTCGGCATCGGGCCCTACGTCGAGGCGCGGACCGGGGGCTTCCACTTCGGCGACTACGGCGGTGGACTGGTGGCGGTGCTGCCGGTCGAGAACACGTTCCCGTTCTGGCTGGGCCTCGGCGCTCTCGGTCGGCGGGAGGGGGGCTCGTGGGCGCCTGCGGGGCACGCGTTCCTCGGTTGGGGCTCGCGGAGCTTCAACTACCAGAGCGTCTGGGGGATGGTGTACGGCGTGACCCTCGACGGCGTCTGGCACGGCGGGGACCGCAAGGGCGTCGACGTGGTGGTGGCGGCCACGCTGGACGCGCAGGCCCTTCTCTACCCCTGGCTCCTGCTGGTGAGCTGGGTTCGACACTGAACGTTCGTGCTCGCATCCTCGCTTCGAGGGGGATAGGCTTGCGCACCATGCAGTCCCGGGGGCCGGTCGCGGTGACCGTCGGTGGACAGGCGTACCGCCTGGTGGCCAGCGTGCCAGAAGAAGACCTTCGGCGGCTCGCCGCGGTGGTCGACGCCCGCATCCGGGAGATCGTCCCGAGAGGCAAGCCGGTGACGGCCAACGCCGTGCTGCTGGCGGCGATGTCCCTGGCCCACGACCTCGAGGCTGCCACGGGGGAGAAGCAGGCCCTCGAGGCCAAGAGCCGCGACCTCATGCGTCGGCTCCTCACGCGGATCGACGAGGCCCTCGACGCAGAGGAGCCCACGGGTCAAGCCGAGGTCGGGGTGCCGGCCTCGGTGGCGTCGACGAGCAGGGACACGCGCGGTCGCGGGGAGTAATTCGGACCGTTTCACGTGAAACGGTTCCGCTTGTCGAGGCGCCCTCCTTGCCCGAGCCCCCGTCGGCGTTTCACGTGAAACATACCCAAGCCCGCCGGCCGACAGCCCCGAGCCCGCCCCACCCCCATGCTAGGCAGCCGGCGTGCCCGTCCATTGGATCCTCGACGACCTCCGGCAGCTCGCGGCCACCGACCGCCTGCGTGAGCGCCGACCCTCGCCCCACCGGCAGGGTCCCTACCTGACCTTCCCCGACGGAACCCGTCGCCTCGACCTCTGCAGCAACGACTACCTCGGCCTGGGCGCGCTCCCCCAACCGTCCGTCTCCACCCCCACCAGCTCCGCCGCCAGCCGGCTCGTCTCGGGCGACCTCGCCCATCACGCCTCGCTCGAGGCCACCCTCTGCGACTGGCTCCAGACCGACGCTGCCCTCCTCTTCACGTCCGGATACGCCGCCAACGTCGGCGCGCTCCAGGCCCTCAGCGGACCCGACACCGTCCTCCTGTCGGACGAGCTCAACCACGCCTCCATCATCGACGGCTGTCGTCTCGGCCGGGGCCGGGTCGTCGTCACGCCGCATCGTCAGGTCGACTCGGTCGAACGCGCGCTGCGGGAGGCTCCGGAGCGCCGCCGCATCGTCGTCACGGACGGGCTGTTCTCCATGGACGGCGACGTAGCCCCCCTCGCCGAGCTGCGCCGGCTCTGCGACGCCCACGACGCGCTGCTCTTCGTCGACGAAGCCCACGCCCTCGGTGTGCTCGGACCGGAGGGCCGCGGAGCCGCCGCCGCGGCCGGCGTCCGACCGGACATCCTGGTCGGCACCCTGGGCAAGGCTCTCGGGGCGGGTGGCGCCTTCGTCGCGGGGGCGCAGGAGCTCCACGACTGGCTCTGGAACCGGGCCCGCTCGTTCGTGTTCTCGACCGGCCTGGCGCCCAGCCTCGCCGCCACCGCCCAGCTCCACCTGCCGCAGGTCCGCGATGGCATACGAACCGCGGCCCTCCACCAGATCGCACGCACCTTTCGAACGCAGCTCGCCAAGGCGGGTGTCGAGGTGCTCAGCGACAGCTGCGGACCCATCCTGCCCGTCCTCCTGGGCGCCGAGGGACGAGCTCTCGAAGCAGCCCGACGCCTGGGGCAGCTGGGCTACCACGTCCACCCGATCCGGCCGCCGACCGTTCCACGGGGCACGTCCCGGCTCCGGCTCACCGTCCGGGCCGACCTCGACCCCGAGACCCTGCCGGCCATCGCCGAGGCGGTTCGCACCGCGCTCCACCCATGAGGCTCGCGCTGGTCGGAACGGGCACGGGAGTCGGGAAGACCACCCTCGCGTGCGCCCTGCTCGCGGCGGCGAAGGACCCGGGGCTCACCTCCTGGAAACCCATCGAGACCGGGGGCACCGACGACGCGGACGCTCTCCGTCGCGCGGGCACCCGCCACCACCCCACACTCGTCTCCTTGCGTGCTCCGGTCTCCCCGCACCTCGCGGCCCGTCTCGAGGGTCGACGCATCGACCTCCGCCAGGTGGCCGACGCGGCTCCCCCCGGACCGTGGCTCGTGGAGACCGCCGGGGGTCTCTTCACCCCCCTGGACGACGACGGTCGAACCAACCTGGACCTCGTCGTCGCCCTCCAGCCCGATCACGTCTGGCTGGTCGCGCGCAACCGGCTCGGGGTGCTCCACGACGTCCTCGCGACCATGCGCGCGGCCCGGGCCGAGCGGTGCCTCGTCACGCAGGTCGTCCTCAACACCTTCGGGCCCGTCGACGACAGCACCTCGACCAACCTCGCAGAGCTCCGGCGACTTCTCGACGTCCCGGTCCTCGATCCGGCCGAGGCGGTCGCGACGTTCACCCGCTGGGCGCGCTGACCTCGCCGTCGGGCTCGTCGGTCTGGAGCTGACCCTGCACGAGCCGCCACCGCTGGCCTCCCAGCTTGTCGCGGAAGGGCACGTCGTGGGTGACGACGAACACGAGCGTGCCTGCGCTCGACAGGCCCTGGAGCACCTCGACCAGGCGGTCGACCGCGCCGCCGTCCAGGCCCGTCGAGGGCTCGTCCAGCAGCAGCACCTCGGGGGCGCCGACCAGCGCGCGGGCCAGCGCCACCCGCTGCCGCTGTCCACGAGACATGACGCGCACGCGCCGGTCACGGAGCGGCTCGAGGTTGAGCGCAGCCGACCAGCGGCTCCAGGCGTCCTCGACCTTCGCGCCGCGGATGTGGGCGTGCAGGCCGACGTTCTCGATCGCCGTCAGGTCGCCGTAGAGGCCGAGGTCGTGCCCGAGCCAGCCCACGTGGGCGCGGAGCTCGGCGCCCTGCGCGAGCACCTTGTCCTGCCGGCGTAGCTTCACGGTCCCCGTGGTGGCCCGGGCCCGGCCCCCGAGGATCCCGAGCAGCGTCGACTTCCCCGAGCCGTTCGCGCCCTCGAGCACGTGGATGCGTCCGCCCACGAACGACCCGCGCGCTCCGCGGAGCACCCGAGCCCCTCCGAGCACCTTCACGACCCCGCTGACTTCCATCCTCAATTGGGACAAACTGGATAATCCTTCTCGCGTGCGAGTGATCTCTTGCCTGGCCTTGCTACACTCGCCCAGTGATGCAGGCCCTGCGCCCGTTGCCCGCGCCGATCCCCACGATCGTGCGGCTTCGGGAGACCGTCGAAACCGCGATCGAAGGCAAGGCCGACGTCGTCGAGCACTCGCTCGTGGCGTTGCTCGCGGGTGGACACCTGCTCATCGAAGACGTCCCGGGTGTCGGCAAGACCACGCTCGCGCGCGCGCTCGCGAAGGCGCTGGGCGGCGCGCTCCATCGAATCCAGTTCACCAGCGACCTCCTTCCTGCCGATGTGCTCGGCGTGTCCGTGTTCGATCAGCGTCGCGGGGACTTCACGCTGCGGCAAGGCCCGATCTTCGCCAACGTCCTGCTCGCGGACGAGATCAACCGCGCGTCCCCCCGCACCCAGTCCGCGCTGCTCGAGGCGATGAACGAGGGTCAGGTCACGATCGACGGCCAGACCCTCCCGCTGCCCGAGCCATTTTTCGTCATTGCGACGCAGAATCCCCAAGATTTCGCGGGAACCTTCCCGCTCCCCGAGTCGCAGCTCGACCGTTTCATGCTGCGGCTCCGCATCGGCTACCCGGCCGCCGTCACCGAGGCGCGGCTGCTCGACCGCGCCACGCTCGACACCGTGCAGGACATCAAGCCGGCCATGGATCTGTCGCAGCTCGTCGCGATCCAGCGCCAGGTCGCGCGCATCCCGATCGAGCAGAGCGTGCGCGACTTCATCGTCGCGATCGCGCAGGCCACCCGCGCCACGCCGAGCATCTCGCTGGGCCTCTCCACGCGCGGCATCCTCTCCCTCGGCATGGCGTCGCGCGCGCGCGCCTTCCTCCGCGGGCGTGACTACGTGCTCGTCGAGGACGTCATCGACCTCGCCGTTCCGACCATTGCGCACCGCATCCGCATCGCCGCCTACGCCGACGGGTTCGCGGTCGGGCGCGACGAGGCGGAGGTCGCGGTCCGCGAGCTGGTCGGGCGCATCCCGCTGCCGCTCTGAGGCTGGGGATGGCTGCCTCTGCGCCCGGTCGTCCCGACGCCTCCGACGGCGGCGCGGGGCCCGTCGACCCTCGAGCCCGCAAGCCCAAGCCCGCGGCGGCGACCAAGAAGCGCCGCCTCCGCTTCCGGGCCCCCCGCAAGCTGAAGGTCACGCGCGAGGGGAAGTACTTCCTCGGCATCACGTTCGGCGTCGGCCTCGCCGCGATCAACACCGGCAACAACCTGCTCTACCTGCTGCTCGGGGTGCTGCTCGCCCTCATCCTCGTGTCGGGCATCATGAGCGAGATCGCGCTGCGTGGCCTCACCGTGCGTCGCCGCCTGCCGCCCCGCGCCCAGGTCGGACGCCCCCACCTCGTCGAGATCGAGGTGCACAACAAGAAGCAGCGGCTCCCCTCGTACGCCATCGAGGTCGAGGACATCCGCGCCAACCAGCCCGCGGACAAGCGCTGCTTCTTCCTCAAGGTCTCGCCCCAGTCGACCCAGGTCGCCGCGTACCGACGCACGCCCCAGCGCCGGGGCCGGGAGGCGCACGTGGCCTTCCGCGTCGCGACGCGGTTCCCGTTCGGTCTGTTCGAGAAATCCAGGCAGATCGACGTCCCGGGCGAGCTCATCATCTACCCCGCGGTCCACACCGTGCGGCTCCCCCCGCCGCGCGTCCGGGCGCAGGGGCACGGGGCGCGCGTGGCGACCCGCGGCGCCGGCGACGAGCTGCTCGGGCTGCGCGCGTACCGGCCCGGCGACGACACCCGACAGGTGCACTGGCGCAAGACCGCCGCCGCGGGGCACCTCGTGCTGCGCGAGCACACCGCCGAGGGCGCGCCCGAGATCGAGATCGAGCTCGACGACGTGTGCGCCGCGCTCGATCGCCCCGAAGGAGACGAGGAGCGTCGGCGCTTCCTCGACGGCCTCGAGACCCGCATCCGCGAGGTCGCCTCGCGCGCCGTGGCGCACCTCGCGCGTGGGGACGGCGTCGTCATCGTGACCACCGGCGGCACCCGGATCCGCGGCAATCCGCGCCTCGGGAGCGACCCGATCCTGCGCTTCCTCGCGCTCCTCGAGCCCACGACCACGAGCACCCGTCTGCACCGCGGGGAGGCCGCAGAGTGAAGTTCGGGCTCACCCACCGCATCCTGACGAGCGCGCTCGCCACCCTGGGCGTCCTCGCGATCGTGCTCTCGGGCGCGCTGCCCAAGGTCACCGTCGCGCTGCTGGTGATCGGGCTCGTCTTCGCGCTGGTCACGACCGAGCGGTTCCAGCAGTCGACCACCGCCCGCTACGCCGCGGCGATCGTGCCCTCGCTCGTGCTCGGCGTGGAGCTCCTGCGGTTCGTCTCGGGCGCGCCGCTGCTCGAGCTCGCGGTGGAGTTCGCGGCCGCGCTGCAGATCGTCCGCCTGGCGACCCGCCGGGGGGCGACGCACGACCAGCAGGTGGTCCTCCTCGCGCTGCTGCACCTCGTCGCGGGCACGGTGCTCGGGGGAGGGCTGGCCTACGGGGTGTGCCTGTTCGGGTTCCTGGTGCTCGCCCCGGGCGCGCTCGTGCTCTCGCACCTGCGCCGCGAGGTCGAGGGGAACTACCGCCAGGGGGCGCGTGATCGCACGGGCTTGCCCGTCGACGTGCCGCGCATCCTGCGCTCGCGACGGGTGATCGGCCCTGGGTTCCTCGCGCTCACCTGCCTGCTCAGCCTGCCGATCATCCTGTTCACGGCGCTCCTGTTCGTCCTGTTCCCGCGGGTCGGGTTCTCGCTGCTGCTGTTCCAGTCCCAGCACCCCGGTCGCATCACGGGCTTCTCGGACTCGGTGGATCTCTCGAACGTGGGCAAGCTGCGCGAAGATCCGGCGATCGTCGTGCGCTTCCGGCTCTCGGACCCGCCGACCGGGACGCCTCCGCAGAAGATGATCCTGCGCCTCCGCGGCACGGCGTTCGACGAGTACCAGGGCGGCGGCAAGTGGTCGCGCACGAGCACCGATCGCGTCCCCTTGCCGAGGCTCGGCTCCGACGTGCCGATGCTCCGCTTCCCCGACCCCGTGCGCGATCGCTCGGTCAAGCTAGAGCTCGAGCCCCTCGATCCCACGGTCATCTTCCTGCCTCCGCAGACCGTCGCGCTGCGCTGGACCACCGGCGCCGATCGGCTCTCCGCGACGCCGCCGCCGCTGGTCTGGAGCGCGGAGTCCACGCTGCGCTACGAGGCCGCACCCGAGCGCGTGCTCCGCTACGAGGTGTTCCTCGCGCAGCCCAACGAGATCGTCGACCGGCCGCTCAGCAAGGCGGATCACGAGCGGTACGTGCAGCTCCCCAAGGAGACGACGGCCCGCATGCGCGAGCTCGCGCGCGAGTGGACCAAGGGCGCGCACAGCCCCACCGAGAAGGCGGCGGCGATCTCGTCGCACCTCGAGCACGAGTACAGGTACTCCCTCGACGCGCCCTCGGGGGGGAAGGCCGACCCGATCGACCACTTCCTGTTCGAGTCGCGCGCAGGCCACTGCGAGTTCTTCTCCACCGCGATGACGCTCCTGCTCCGCGTCGTCGACGTGCCGGCGCGCAACGTCACCGGGTTCGTCGGGGGCACCTGGAATCGCTTCGGCGGGTTCTACGCGGTGCGCCAGGGCGACGCGCACTCGTGGGTCGAGGTGTACACCGAGGGCCCGAAGTTCACGGGGTGGGCCACCTACGATCCGACCCCGGCCGCGGGCGCGCAGCCGCTGGCGCAGACCACCGGGCCGCTCTCCACGCTCCGCGAGATCCTCGAGGCCATCTCGCAGAGCTGGGATCGCTACGTGGTCGGCTACGACCTGCCCACGCAGATGGAGTTCTTCCGGAAGGTGCAGCACGCCTTCGAGCGGCGCCGGGCGCCGGAGACCGGCCCGAGCCTCGCGTCGGGCGTCTCGAAGGGGCGGGTCGCGGTGGTCGTGGGGATCGGCGCGGCGGCGGTCGGCGCGTATCTGCTCTGGCGCAGGCGCAAGGGTCGAGAGGCCGCCTCCCCCGCCGAGCGCGAGGCGCGCAAGCAGCGCCGGGCGACGCGGCTGTGGATGGACCTCGAGGAGGCCTTGCTGGCGCGCGGCGTCACCCGACCGCGGCACGTGCCGCCGCTCCGCTTCGTCGAGCAGCTCCGCAGCACCCGCGCGGACGAGCTCGCCGAGGAGGCCTTCATGCTGGTGCACGCCTACACCCAGGCGCGCTTCGGCAACCAGCCGCTGAGCGAGGACGAGGAGCGCGAGTTCGCGGCGCGGGTCGCGCGCATCCGCCGCACGCGCGAACCACGCTAGGCTCCTCGGCCATGCTCGACCGCGTCGCCCTCGGCGTCCTGCCCGAAAAGCCCCACACCGTGTTCCGCGCCGCGGCCGACGGCCCGCTCGCGGGCGCGCTGCTGCAGGAGGAGATGTTCACGCGCGGGGGCTTCGACGGCCCGTACTCGTACCTCTACCACCAGCGCCCGATCACCGCGCCGATCGAGGTCGCGGCGAGCCCGCGTGGGTTCCCGGTCGCGCGTCCGAGCGAGGAGGGCAACCACCCGCTCCGGCGGCGGCTCTACCACGCGCCGAAGGCCGCGCGCCGCGGCCCCATGCTCGAGGCGCGCACCTCGGTGGTGGTGAACTCCGACGTGGCGCTCTACGTGTTGCGGCCCGATCGCGACGACGACGTGCTGTTCGCCAACGGCGACGGCGACGAGCTGTTCTACGTGTTCGAGGGAGAGCTCGAGCTCGAGTCGGTGTTCGGACGGCAGCGCTGCGTCGCCGGCGACTACGTGCACGTCCCGCGGTCGACGATCCACCGCTGGAAGCTGCTCACCGCGACGGCCGAGCTCATCGTGTTCGAGTGCCGCGGCGGGTGCGTGATCCCCGGCAATTTTCGCAACCCCGTCGGCCAGCTCAAGCTCGACGCGCCCTATACGCATCGCGACTTCGGCCGCCCGACCGCGCCGATCGCGACCCTCGACGCCGTCGCCGAAGGACCGTGCGACGTGATCGTCAAGAAGGGCGACCGCTTCACGCTGCACCGGCTCGCGCACACGCCGCTCGATGTGGTCGGGTGGGACGGCTACGCCTACCCGTTCACCTTCCCGATCGAGAAGTACCAGCCGAAGACCGGCCTCATCCACCTGCCCCCGACGATCCACACGACCTTCACCGGGCCGGGCTTCGCGATCTGCTCGTTCGTGCCGCGCGTCACCGACACCCACCCGCAGGCGATCCCCTGCCCGTACCCGCACTCGAGCGTCGATTGCGACGAGATCCTGTTCTACGTCCGCGGGAACTTCACGAGCCGCAAGGGCGTGGGACCGGGCAGCCTCTCCCTGCATCCAGCCGGGATCCCGCACGGACCGCACCCGGGCTCGTACGAGAAGAGCATCGGATCCACGCGCACCGACGAGCTCGCCGTGATGATCGACACCTTCGCGCCGCTCGTCCCCACGACCGACGCCGTGGCGCTCGAGGAGCGCGCCTACCACGAGAGCTGGACGCTGTAGGTCCAGAGTTCACCTCGATGTCTCGTGAAAAAGGCGGCCCAAGGTCTCGGCGTCCCGTACCGTCCTATCAGCGACAGTGACGAGGCGAGGCGAGGCAGGGAGCGGACGGTCGATGGGCCGGGGTCTCGGCCGCGTGCTGTTCGCCACCGTGCTCGCCACCGGGCTCGGCGGGGCGAGCGCGGCCCACCGCCCGACGAGCCGCGTCCTCGCGGCGACGGGCAGCGCGGCGCCGTCCACGACCGCGGAGTTCGCGGTGGACAGCGCCTCGCTCGCGCCGATGACCTCGCTCGCCCCCACCGCGGCGCCGAAGTCCGTCTCCAAACCCGTGGTCAAGCCGACGACGCCGCTCTCGCACTGCGCGGGCGTCGACGCGGTGCCCCCGGTGCAGAAGACGTTCGCGACCTGCACCCCCGATCAGGGTCGCGAGCGGATCACGCTGGTGTTCGTGACCGACATGCACGCGCACATGCACCGCTACCTGCCGGGCAAGCGCTCTCCGCTCTCGGTGCTGCGGGCCTACGCGGCGCGCCGGCGCGTCGAGACCGGCGGGCGCGTGCTGTTCCTCGACGGCGGCGACGACCTCGAGAAGGGGGCGCTGTTCGACGCGCGCTCGGAGGGCGCGGCCACCCTCCACCTCGTCGATCACCTCGGGCTCGACGCGCGCACGCTCGGCAACCACGACTTCGCCTACGGGCCCGCGAGCGTGATGGCGCAGGCGAGCACCACGGCGTTCCCGGTGCTCGCGTCCAACCTCGACGGGCCCGCTGGCTTCGGCGCGCGGCGCACGATCACGCTCGACGTCGGGTGCGCGAAGGTCGGCCTGTTCGGGCTCCTCTTGCCGCCGTACGACGAGCTCGACGAGAGCCACGACGCGTCGTACCTCGGGGCCTTCACGGCGCACCACGACGCCGATGGCCGCTACCCGAAGCTCGCCGAGGCGCTCGCCAAGGAGCTGCGCGGCCAGGGCGCCGACGTGGTGATCGGCCTGAATCACCTGGGAATGGCGCGGGATCGGCCGATCCTCGAGGAGGCGCCGACGGTCGACCTGGTGCTCTCCGGGCACGACCACTTCCACTTCGGCGGCCCGCTGCGCGGGCGCTACGGCTTCCTGGTCGACGGCGGCTCGTTCCTGCCCGGTCAGGGCGACGCCAACGGCGAGGCCCACGTGGACGAGGTGACGATCGACGTCGATCTCGGCCGGCACGCGGTACGCCTCGTCGGGACCAAGTCGCTGCGGCTCGCGGACCTGCCCGACCTCGACGCGGACCTCGAGGCCGAGGTGGAGCGCATGCAGGCGTGCTTCGCGCCAGGGGCCGACGCGCCGATCGCCGACCTCGCGTTCCCACTGCGCGCGAGCGCACCCGCGGTGTGGGTGCCGATCGTGGAGGCGGCGCTGCGCCGGCGGTTCCCGAGGGCCGATGCGTGGCTGTTCGAGCGGGCGTCTTACGGCGGCATCGCGAAGGCCGACCTCTCGGAAGGCCCCGTGTCGGCGCAGGCGCTCGCCGACTTCGCCTACGTCGAGAAGCAGAAGCCGGGCGGCCCCGGGTTCACGGCGCTCGTTCCGGTGACCATCGACGGCGCCGCGCTGCGGGCGCTCTGCGCGGCCCCCACCTACACGTCCTGGGATCTGCGCGTGCAGCGGCACTGCCCGGACGAGATCCTCGACGGGAACACCTACCAGCTCGTCGTCCAGCGTCGCACGCTGTACGCGCCGAAGCGCGCGTTCTCCACCGTGCCCGCGGGCTTCCCGGACGCGGCCCGTGTGGACGTGGGGGCGGTCGAGGTGCGCGACCTCCTCATCGATCACGCGCGCGCGCGCGGCGCCGCCTGCCTGCTGCTGGACCGCGATCTCCCGGGCCCGTGTCGCGGGAGCTCGTAGCTCTCCTGTTGCGGCCGCCCGCCGCGTTCACTTCGCCGCGACGAGCCAGCGGAGCGCCTTGCGGTATTGCTGGCCCATCGTGTCGACCGGGATCTGGTGGCCGTAGCCCTTGGCGACGTTGAGCTTCACCGAGTAGCCCAGGTTCTTGAGGTGCTGGAACGCGGCCTCGGACTCCTTGACCACGCCGTCGGTCTCGCCCGTCCACAGGTAGACGCGCTTGGCCTTCTTCTTGGCCTCGGTGAGCACGTTGACGTCGCCGCCGAAGTACCGGTCGCACGACGCGACGATGAGCCAGCGGTTGAAGGTGACCGTGTCGCGGATGGCGATGTTCTGCGCGACGTAGGCGCCCTCGGAGAACCCCATGAGCACGTTGCCGCGCAGCTGCACCCGCTTGCCGAACTTGCCGCGGAGCGCGTTGAGGGCGCCCAGCACGTTCTTCTCGGAGGTGAACCAGTCGTTGTTCCAGGTGCGCTCGGCCGGGTTGCCGTTGAACGGCAGCTGTCCCGCAGGGCAGAGGAGCCAGCCGAACTCGGTGACCACCTTGGCCCACTGGCGGCAGCCCTCCTCGGGCACGCCGCTGCGGCCGTGGAGATAGACGAAGACGGGCTTCATCCCCTTGCCGGCCTTGGGCTTGTAGAAGAAAGCCGGTGGGAATCCCGGGTTCTCGAGCGTGTTGGGCGCGACGGGCGAGAGGCCGCCGAGCTTGTCGACGACCGACGCAGC
>JAEUKC010000094.1:0-9934 GCA_016794445.1 Myxococcales bacterium | reverse complement strand
TGGCCCTCGTGCCGCCGCTCGGGTTCGAGCCCGACGAGGTCAAGGCCCTGCTCGCGCCGCTGCGCAGTCGCATGAGCGTCGCCATCTGGAACTGCCAGAACCCCTTCGCCGTCGGCGCGATCGTGCGCGTCGCGCACAGCTATCTGCCACGGGAAATCGTCATCGTGGGCGACGCGCCGTACTACGAGAAGGCCTCCATGGGCATGGAGAAGTACGAGCGGATCGTGCGCCTGCCCGACCTGCCCGCGTTCTTCGCGCACGTGCGAGGGCGGCCGATCTGGTCGGTCGAGAAGGACCACGCGACGGTGGGGCTCTACGACGTCGAACGTTTCCCCGAGGACGTGGTGCTGGTGCTCGGCAGCGAGCGCTTCGGGCTGCCCGCCGAGATCATCGCGGCCAGCGCGGCCGTGGTCGGCATCCCCATGTACGGGGTCAACCACTCGTTCCCCGTCGCCGTCGCCGCTGGCATCGTGCTGTCCGACTGGGCGAGACGGCGGACGAACGACGCCCGGGTCCCTGTCGCTTGTGGACCGAGAGAATGAGATCGAGGGTTCGCTCGTCCCTCGCCACACCCATTTCATGCGACTCCCCGTTTCGATCGCGCTCGCGGCCCTGGCCGCTCTCGTCCCGGCCGTCGGCCACGCCGGCGAGAAGACCCTCGAGGACTACCGACACTTCCGCGCCATCGCCATCGACTTGCTCGGGCGCATGCCCACGCGCGAGGAGATCGCGACCTTCGAGGCCTCCTCGTTCGACCTCGACGCGTGGATCGATCAGCAGCTCGAGCGCCCCGCGTACGTCGACCGGCTCACGCGGGTGTGGATGGACGTGTTGCGGCTCGAGGTCGGGCCGGCGCTGCAGTTCCGGCCGCCGTCCACGTCGTTGCGGCGCGTGACGATCCTCGGGCCCGACGGCAAGTCGCTCTACGTGTACTACCGCCCGAACCAGCGACGCACGCGCGAGGCGACCGACGGGGAGTTCTGCCTCACCAAGGCCGAGACGGGCCTGAGCTTTCCCCCGAACAAGCCGAACGTGGGGACCGCGATCGCGGTCAAGCAGGAGGTGCTCGACGCGGCGACGGTGCCGATCAAGCCCTGGTGGCTCTACCGCGACTACCGCAGCGCCGCGCCCGTGCTCCGCTACGGCGAGGCGTGGAAGACGCCCGACGTGGGCTACCAGCCCATCGACGAGCTCCTGCTCGAGGCCGACGAGCACACCCCGACCGTCGCCGTGCGCGTCTGCAAGGAGGAGGCGCAGGGCGCCGAGAACGGCACCGTCTACGCGACGGGGCGAAAGCCCCAGAAGGGCCCGCCGCCGTTCGATCGCCTCCGTCCCCTCCCCCTCGACGACGTCTACGCCAAGGCCAACGCGGGCAAGCCGATCGCGTGCCGCGCGGGCGCCGCGGTCTCGCTGTCGGTCGACTGCGGCTGCGGCGTCGGCCTCGAGCGCTGCTACCCGGGCGAGGGCTTCAAGCGCGACGGCAAGGCCTTCGTCATGCCCAGCAAGACCCCGCTCGGCGTGGAGTTGCCCTTCGACCAGACCGAGCAGTCGCCGTCGGACTGGATGAAGCTCTGGTGGACGCAGGAGGCGGTGCGCTTCCTCGGCAAGGTGTTCCGCGAGAACCGCGATTTTCGCGAGGTGCTCACGGCGCGCTGGAGCACCGTCAACGGTCCGCTCGCGCAGTTCTACCGCTCGAACGCCGCGGCCAACTCGGGCAAGACCAAGGCGTTCGGCCTCGTCGACGACGGCGAGCCCCTGTTCGATCCGGGCGCGGTGCCGGTCGGTCTCCTGCCCCACGACGTGGGCACCTGGGAGACGGTCGCCGACCGCGGGCCGCACGCGGCGGGCATCCTCACGATGCCGGCGTTCCTCACCAAGTACGCGTCCCGGCGCGCGCGCGGGGCCGCGCTGTATTCGAGCTTCCTCTGCAAGGGCTTCGTTGCCGGCGACGTGATGCTGATGCCGTCCACCGAGCCCAACCTCATGAAGCGACCGGGCTGCGCCGCCTGTCACGCCACGCTCGAGCCGCTCGCCGCGTACTTCTCGCGCGTCGTCGAGACCGACTGGCGCTGGCTGCCCGAGGGGCCGATGCCCACGCTCGATCCGCGGTGCAAGCTCGACGCGTCGGGCAAGGCGCCTGGCTTCTGCCGCGACTACTACGACCCCGCGTTCTCCTCGAAGACCGAGGGCATGCTGCGCGGCGCCTATGCCTCGCCCGCGCACGCGGCGGGGGGCCCGGCGCTCGCCGGCGCCGAGCTCGCGGCCTCGCCCGAGCTCGGGACGTGCGTCGTCGAGCGCGTGGCGGCGGGCTTCCTCGGGCGCGCCCTCGATCCCGACGACGCCATGCTCGTCACCAGCCTGCGCGCGGCGTTCGTCGACGGGGGCTACAAGATCAAGCCGCTCGTGCGATCGCTGCTGCGCTCGCCGCAGTACCGGTCCGCCAACAACCTCGCGTCGAAGGGGGCGCCGTGAGCCGCCGGGCGTTCGGCGTCGTTTCGGGCGTGGCGCTGCTCGCCGCCTGCTACCACCCGAGGGACACCATCCCGGCAGTACCCGTCGCGGCCTTGCCCGGGCACGCGGCCCTCGCCGTCGACACGGCCCCCAAGTCCGATCTGCGCATGGTCCCGACCGAGGCCTACGTGCGCACCTACCTCGCCCTCTTCGGCGGGCTCGCGCCGCTCGAGCTACAGAAGCGCGCGCGGGGGGCCGACGGCGCGCAGCTGTTCGACACCTGGGGCGACTACCTCGCGACGCTCGGCCTGCCCGACTACAAGACCGACCTGCCGCGCGCCCGCGAGACCAACGCGCTGATGCTGGCCACGTTCGAGCGGCTCGGCGCCGCGCTCTGCGATCGCGCCGTCGAGCACGACCTTCGGGGGCTGAAGCCGCGGGTGGTGTTCGACTTCGACGCACCGAAGGAGCTCGACGTGACCGCCTTCACGCCGCGCTTCGACGTCCTCCACCGCACGTTCCTGGGCTACCCGGAGAAGCTCGCCCCCGGGCGCGCCGCGCGGTTCTTCGACCTCTACGCAAAGACCCTGGCCCGCCACGCAGGCGACGCCAGCAAGACCGGCAAGGACAAACCCAAGCTCGCGCCGAACGAGGCCGCGTGGGCGGTGGTGTGCGAAGGCCTCGTCCGTCACCCCGAGTTCCACCTGTACTGATGGACCGCCGAGCCTTCCTCGCCGCCTGTTCCGTCGCCGGCCTCGGCGTCAGCGGTGTGCTCGGGCGCGCCCTCTTCGCCGCCACTCAGGCCGCCGCCGACCAGGAGTTCTTCGTCTTCGTCCACGCCTCGGGCGGCTGGGACGTGACCCTGTGGGCCGACCCGCGCAACGAGCGCCGGGGCATCGTCGAGCCCGGATCCACCGACAACCTCGACATCGCCCCGATCAAGCACTGGGTCGACCGGAAGCTCGACGAGGACACCAACACCTTCGAGATCGTCCAGCCGAAGGGTTGCAACATCCCGTTCGGCCCCGGCATCGGGCGCCTCGTCGACCGGGCGGATCGGCTCTGCCTGATCAACGGGCTCGCGATGAACACCGTGAGCCACCCCGACGGGACCACCTACTCGGTCACCGGTCGCCACCTCGTCGGCGGCCGCGTCGTGGCCTCGAGCATCGACACGATGATCGCCAACGAGTTCGGCAAGGAGCAGACCTTCCCGAGCGTCTCGATCGCGTTCCCCTCCTCCTACGTGGGGGACGATCTCGACCGCCGCGTGGTGCCGCTGCGGATCAGCAACATCGGCGCCATCACCCGCACCCTCACCCGCTCCGAGCGGTGGGAGACGAGCGCCGACCGCGACGCCGTGACCGCGCTCCTCGCCGACGAGGCGCGCGAGCTCGCGAAGCACACGCAGTACCCAGGCGCGCTGAACGGCCTCGCCCTCCAGTACGACGCCCTCCGTCGCATGCTCGGTTCGGGGCTGTCCGAGGTGTTCTCGGTGCCCGCCCTCAAGGCCGCGCAGCCCTCGCTCGACTACAAGGCGCGCTTCGCTGGCAACGCGGCCGTCAACGCGGCCTTCGCCGTCGAGGCCATGAAGCGCAACGTGATCCGGTGCACGAGCCTCGCCATGGGCGGGTTCGACACCCACACCAACAACTACCGCCAGCAGCCGCTCGTGCAGCAGGAGCTGTTCGGCCTGCTCCACGACCTGCTCGGGGTGCTCGACGCGACCCCCCACCCGACCAAGGCAGGGAAGAAGCTCGCCGATCACACCCACATCCTCGTGGTCAGCGACTTCTGCCGCACCCCGCAGATCAACGTGGCGCAGGGCCGCGACCACTACCCGAACAACTCCGCGCTGGTGATCTCGCCGCGCTTCAAGCGCAACGCCGTGTTCGGCAAGACCGACCCGGACCAGCTCCTGCCGGTGCCGACCCGCACCTTCTCCGACGGCGCGCGCGCGTTCACGCCGGCCGATCTGCTCGCGACGTTCGTCTCCGCGTTCGGCGTCAACCCCCGGAAATACCTGCGCGACGGCGAGGTCGTCCCGGAGTGGCTCGCATGAGGTGGTTCACCGTGATCGCGCTGCTGGTCGGCTGCGTGCCGGCGGCGGTGAAGCCCGAGGCCGCGGCGCCGCTCGCGGTGCACGAGGTCCCGTGGAACCCCCAGCACGTCGACGTGGGCGCCGTCAGCGCAGTGGCCGAGAGTGGCGACCTGCTCGTGCTGTTCGGAGACAAGGGCGCGAGCGTGTTCGTCGGGGGAGCGAACGTCGCGACCGACGCGAGCGTCACGGCGTGGCGCACCGCCGGCACGCTGCCGGCGCCGGACGGGAGCGGCACCTGGATCGTGGGCGTCGACGGCAAGGGCACGCTCTACCGGCTGCGCGCGCGCACGAGCCTCGAGCCCGTCTCGGCCCGCTTCGGGCTCGGTGCCACGCCGATCCGCGCGCTCGGCGCCATCGGCGGCCTGCGCCACGCGTTCCTGCTCGAGGGGTCGGTCGCGATCTGCGAGGGACCCCAGCTCACGCGGTTCGACGGCGCGTTCGCGGCCCTGGCCGCGGGCGGCGAGACCCTCGCCGAGCTGTTCGACCGCGGCGTGCGCGTCGGTGGCAAGGGCGGCGATCGCACGTATGCGCTCGAGGGCCCGCGCCTCCTCGCGGTGGATCCGACCGGCAAGACCTGGGTCGCGACCGAGCGCGCGCTCTACGGGGACGAGGGCGATCGGCTGAAGCTGCGCTACGTCGGCGAGCGCATCGACGCGCTCGCGCCGGCCGCCGATGGCGCGTGGCTCACCGATGGCGCGGCGCTCGTGAAGGTCGGTCCGCAGGGGTTCTCGAGGGGCTTTCGCGCGAGCCCGCGCACACGCCTCGCCCCCGCCCCGAACGGCGACGTGTGGATGCTCGGCGAAGGCGCGCCCCTCCGGCTCTCGCTCGGCGCCGACACCTGGCCGGCCGGCCTCTACCAGCGCGTCTGCGCGACGTGCCACGCGAAGAACGGCTTCGATCTGTCGTCGGAGGCCGCGTGGAAGGCCAAGAAGGCGCTCCTCCGCAAGCGGGTGATCGACGACCAGGACATGCCCCCTGCGGGCACCCCGATGAGCGCCGAGGACCGCGCCGTCGTCGAGGCCTGGACTCGCTAGCCCGTCAGCGCGCCGCGAAGTCGAGGACGACCCGCGACGCGACCTTGCCCTGGTGCAGGCGCTCGAAGACCTGGTTGATCGCCGACAGGGGCTGGCGCTCGATGTCGGCCTTCACCTTGCCGGCGGCGGCGAACGCGAGCGCCTCGGCCATGTCCTCCCGCGTGCCGACGAACGACCCGCGGACGGTGATTGCGCGACCACGTCGAACAGCGGGAGGGGGAAGTCGCCCGGCGGGAGGCCGACCAGCACGCAGGTGCCGCGCCTCCGGGTCATGGCGATGCCCTGCGCGAAGGCGCCGAGGGACGGCGCGGTGATGAGCACCCCGTGTCCACCACCCTGCGTGACCTTCTTCACGGCGGCGACGGCGTCGTCGGACTTCGCGTTGATCACGGCGTCGGCGCCGAGCCGCTTCGCGTGTTCGAGCTTGCCGTCGTCGATGTCGACCGCGCAGACCACCAGCCCCATGGCCTTCGCGTACTGGACGGCCAGATGCCCGAGGCCACCGGCGCCCGACACGACGACCCACTCCCCGGGCCGGGCCTCGGTCACCTTGAGCCCCTTGTAGGTCGTGACCCCGGCGCAGACGAGCGGGGCGGCGGCGATCGCCGAGAGGCCCGCGGGGATGTGCGCGACGTAGTTCGGGTCCGCCACGATGAACTCGGCGAAGCCGCCGTTCCGCGTGTAGCCGCCGAACTCGGCCTCGGGGCACACGGTCTCCCACGCCGCGAGGCAGTGCTCGCAGTGACCACAGGCCGAGTAGAGCCACGGCACGCCGACTCGGTCGCCCGCCTTGACGGCGGTGACGCCAGCGCCGAGCGCGGTGACGATGCCGATGCCCTCGTGTCCGGGGACGAAGGGCAGCTTCGGCTTCAGCGGCCAGTCACCGCCCGCGGCGTGCAAGTCGGTGTGACAGACGCCGCACGCCTCGGTCTTCACGACCACCTGGCCGGGGCCAGGCGTCGGGACCTCGACCTCGCGGATCACGAGGGGCTTTCCGAACTGCTCGACGAACGCGGCCCGCATCTTGGTGCTCATGGAGACGCGCTCCGCAAGCCGTGTGCCCGCCGATGACGTGGGAGGTTCCGGTGCCCGCGCGGCACCAGGTCGTCGCACTGGGGCAAGAAGGCGTGTCTCGGTTCCGCGCTACCGCAGCGCTCGGGCGCGCGCCGCGAGCACGTGCTCGACGATGACGTCCACGCCGATCCCCTTGGTCACCTGCGCGAACACGGTGGGCCCCTGCCCGCGCATGCGCTTGCTGTCCCGTTCCATCACCCCGAGGTCCGCGCCGACCAGCGGCGCGAGGTCCGTCTTGTTGATCACCAGCAGATCCGACTGCGTGATCCCCGGTCCGCCCTTGCGCGGCACCTTGTCGCCGCCCGCGACGTCGATCACGTAGATCGTGTAGTCGACGAGCTCGCGGCTGTACTGCGCGGCGAGGTTGTCGCCGCCGCTCTCCACGAACAGGAGGTCGGGCGCGAGCGCGCGCGCGAGGTCTTCCAGGGCCATCAAGTTGTGCGAGATGTCCTCGCGGATCGCGGCGTGCGGGCACCCGCCCGTCTCCACCGCGCGGATGTGCGCCGCGGGCAGCGCCTCGTTGCGCACCAGGAACTCGGCGTCCTCACGGGTGAAGATGTCGTTGGTGACGACGCCGAGTCGCAGCCGATCGCGGAGCGCGCGGCACAGGGCGAGCAGCAGCGCTGTCTTGCCGCTGCCCACGGGGCCCCCGATCCCGACCGTGAACGCGCGGCGAGAGAAGTCGCGGTCGAGCGGCGCCTCGCGGGCGTCGAAGTCGCCGGGGTGGTCGTGCGGTTCGTGCGTGTCGTGGCCCATGGGATTGCCTCAGCTCAGGAACAGCCTGGAATACAGTCGATCGTGCGCGTTCTGGGCGAGCTCGACGAGCGGGGTCGCGTGGCGCGCGTCGTCGAGGGAGAGGCGGCTGCAGCGGGCCACGATGGCCGCGAGCGCCGGCGCGAGATCGGCGAGCAGGCGCTGCGCGGCGTACGGTCCGACGAGTCCGAGCCGCACCGCGGCCGAGGCGACGCCGCGGGTCGCGACGTGCAGGAACGCAGCCATCGTCTCCTCGTTCGAGAGCCCGAGCGCCGCGCCGACCGCGCCGAACACCGGCGCCTGGTGTCCGTGCGGCATCGCGACGGCCTTCGCCGCCGGAAAGACCCGCTGCGCCGTGTCGAGCAGCGCCCTGCCCTGCGCGAGGCTCGCGCGCCGGGACACGTGGGCAACGAGGAACGCGTCGCAGCGCACGTCCGACTCCACCCACCGCCCGTCGTACGCGGCGTTCAAGAACGGCAACGCGCCGCGTCCGCACTGCGCGACGCTCCCTTCGAGGAACCGCCGCGTGCCCTCCTCGCCGCGCGCGAGCCCTGCGGCCGCCGCGGCCTCGAGCCCCGACGAGTGCGCGAAGCCTCCGGTGGGGAAGGCCGAGTCCGCGAGCTGGAGCAGCCGGAACATGGTCAGAACAGCGTGTACCGCTGCGCGAGGGGCAACACCGAAGCAGGGGCGCAGCGGAGCAGCTCGCCGTCGGCGCGCACCTCGTAGGTCTCCGGGTCGACCTCGATGCGGGGCAGCGCGTCGTTGAGGCGCATGTCGCGCTTGCCGATCGACCGGCAACGCCGCACCGGCACCACGCGCTTGCCGAGCGAGAGCGCCGCGACCGTGCCCTCCGCGTGCGCGCGCGGCGACACGAAGGCCACGCTGGTCGCGCCCACCGCGCGCCCGAGCGCGCCGAACATGGGCCGCATGATCAGCGGCTGCGGGGTGGGGATGGAGGCGTTGGCGTCGCCCATCTGCGCCCAGGCGATGAACCCGCCCTTGAGCACGAGCTCGGGCCGGATGCCGAAGAACGCTGGCCGCCACAGCACGAGGTCGGCGAGCTTGCCCACCTCGACCGAGCCGATCTCGCCGTCCATCCCGTGCGCGATCGCCGGGTTGATCGTGTACTTGGCGACGTACCTCCGCGCGCGCAGGTTGTCGGCCGGCCCCTCCCCGAGCTTGCCCCGCTGCTGCCGCATCTTGTGGGCCGTCTGCCAGGTGCGCGTGATCACCTCGCCGACGCGCCCCATCGCCTGCGAGTCGCTGCTGAGGATCGAGATGGCCCCGAGGTCGTGCAGGATGTCCTCCGCCGCGATCGTCTCGCCGCGGATGCGGCTCTCGGCGAAGGCCACGTCCTCGGGGATGTCGCGGTCGAGGTGGTGACACACCATCAGCATGTCGAGGTGCTCGTCCAGCGTGTTGACCGTGTACGGCCGCGTGGGGTTGGTCGAGCTCGGGATGACGTTCGGTTCGCCCGCGACGCGCAGGATGTCCGGCGCGTGCCCGCCGCCAGCGCCCTCCGTGTGGTAGCTGTGGATCGTGCGCCCGCGGAACGCGGCGATGGTGTCGTCGACGTAGCCCGACTCGTTGAGGGTGTCGGTGTGCAGGGTCACCTGCACGTCCTCCGCCTCGGCGACCGCGAGGCACGCGTCGATGGCGCGCGGCGTCGTCCCCCAGTCCTCGTGGAGCTTGAGCCCCATCGCGCCCGCGCGCACCTGGTCGACGAGCCCCTCGGGGCGCGAGCTGTTCCCTTTGCCGGTGAGGCCGATGTTCACGGGCAGCGCGTCGGTCGCGCGCAGCATGAGGGCGAGGTGGTGCGACCCCGGCGTGCACGTCGTCGCGTTGGTGCCGGTGGCCGGGCCGGTGCCGCCCCCCCACCAGCGTGGTGACGCCGCTCGCGAGGGCCTCGTCGGCTTGCTGCGGGCAGATGAAGTGGATGTGCGTGTCCACGCCGCCGGCGGTGAGGATCAGGCCCTCGCCCGCGATGACCTCGGTCGTGACTCCGATCACGAGGCGCGGGTCGACGCCGCGCATCCAGGCAGGATTTCCGGCCTTTCCGATGCCGACGATGCGGCCACCCTTCACGCCGACGTCGGCCTTGGTGATGCCCGTCCAGTCGACGATCAGCGCGCCGGTGATGACGAGATCGAGGGCCTCGGCGTCGCTGACCCCGGCGGCCTGCCCCTGCCGGTCGCGGATCACCTTGCCACCCCCGAACTTGCACTCGTCGCCGAGCACGCCGAGGTCGCGCTCCACCTCGATCACGAGGTCGGTGTCGCCGAGGCGTACGCGATCGCCGGTCGTGGGGCCGTAGTGGTCGGCGTAGGCGCGACGGGAGATGATGACGCTCATGGCGCCACCGCCTGCGCGGCGCGGACCAGGCGCACCGTGCGGGTCTCCCCCGGCTCGAAGCGCACGGCCGTGCCCGCGGCGATGTCGAGCCGCATGCCCTCGGTGCCCGCGCGCTCGAACGAGAGCGCGCCGTTGGTCTCGACGAACGGGTAGTGGCTGCCCACCTGGA
>JAEUKC010000267.1:0-39316 GCA_016794445.1 Myxococcales bacterium | reverse complement strand
ATCCTCGCCCTCGAGAAGCGCTTCGGCGCCCAGCAGCGCCTGCGCATCGGCGTCAACGCCGGCTTCAACTTCCTGCTCAACGCCAACGAGGCGAGCAAGATCGGTGACCTCAAGGAGGGCACGCTCGGCAAGTCGCTGCAGCACGGCAACAACATCCGCTACGGCCTCGGCCTCAGCTTCCGCGTCACCGACGACATCGACCTCGTCGCCGAGACCTACGGCAGCTACCTGCTCAAGAACGACGCGGGCGGCCAGGCCGGGCTCTCCGCCGAGGGCGTCGGCGGCGTGAAGATCTTCGTCGAGCGCAACAGCTACCTCTTCCTCGGTGGCGGCGTCGGCTACCTCAAGGGCTACCAGGCCGCCAATGCGCGCGGCTTCCTCGGCTTCATCTTCGAGCCCTCCATCGGCGACCGCGACGGCGACGGCATCAAGGACGACGTCGACAAGTGCCCGGACGATCCCGAGGACAAGGACGGCTTCAAGGACGAAGACGGCTGCCCCGATCCGGACAACGACCAGGACGGCATCCCCGACAAGCAGGACGCCTGTCCGAACGAGCCCGAGACCAAGAACGGCATCGCCGACGAAGACGGCTGCCCCGACGGCATCGACGGCGACCGCGACAAGGACGGCATCCCGGACAGCAAGGACAAGTGCCCGGACGATCCCGAGGACAAGGACGGCTTCGAGGACGCCGACGGCTGCCCCGATCCGGACAACGACAAGGACGGCATCCTCGACAAGGACGACCAGTGCCCGAACGACCCGGAGGACAAGGACGGCTTCCAGGACGAGGACGGCTGCCCCGATCCGGACAACGACCACGACGGCATCCTCGACAAGGACGACAAGTGCCCGAACGACCCCGAGACCTACAACGGGTTCGAGGACGAGGACGGCTGCCCTGACAAGGGCAAGGTCATCATCGAGGGCTCCACGATCGTGATCCTCGAGAAGATCCAGTTCGACTACAACTCGGCCAAGATCAAGACCGAGTCGATGCCGATCGTCGAGGCGGTCGCGGCGACCCTCAAGGGCCACCCCGAGTTCACCCTCGTCGAGATCCAGGGCCACGCCGACGAGCGTGGCGACGACACCTACAACCTCAACCTCACCCAGGAGCGCGTGAACAGCGTCGTCAAGGCGCTCGTCGAGCGCGGCGTCGACAAGTCGCGCCTCCGCGCCAAGGGCTTCGGCGAATACTGCGCGCTCGACACGCCCGAGGGCATGGCCACCCTCCACAACGAGACCGCGTGGGAGAAGAACCGCCGCGTCGAGTTCAAGATCCTCAAGACCAAGGATGGTCCGACGGGCGTGGAGCTCGGCTGCAAGAACGCCACGTCCAAGGGCGTGAAGAGCCTGCCCGTTCCCTGAACGAACGGGCCCTGAAAAGGCCTCGCGAGACGGCGGCCTGGGCTTCGGCTCGGGCCGTCTTCGTTTTTGGCGATAGAGGCTCTTGTCGCAGCGCACGCCATCGACGAACCGCGCGCGCCTGTCTATCCTCGCTTCCATGATGGACGACGCCGTCGCCGCGCTCCGCGCCCGTGTGTTGTCGCTGCCCCTGGACCTGAAGGCGATGTTCGCCGTGGTCGACGACCAGGAGCTGCCCGACGAGCTCCGTCTCACCGGCGCCGCGGCGATCTTCTACTACCTCAACCCCGCGAACCTCATCCCGAGCAAGGACGGCATGCTCGGTCTCGCCGACGACGCCATCGCGCTGCGTTGCGCCCTCGACGAGGTCCGACGCGGCGCACCCCTGCGCGCGAAGGCCCTCGCGGACCACGCGCCCGAGGCCTGGGCCGGGCTCGAGCAGGAGATCGCGTTGCTCGCGGGCCTCCTCGGAGACCTGTGGGCCCCGGTCTGCGAGGCCTGGCGCGCGGTCGGTCTGCTCGAATACCGAGGCAAGTCCGCGCGTGGTTGCGTCGACGACGCCGAGGACTCGGCGTGGCTCTACGCGGCCGTCGAAGAGGCGCTCTCCACGCGCGACATCGACGAGCAGGCCGTGATCCGCGAGATCAAGAAGGAGCCGCTGCTGGCCAAGCTCCAGCAGCGTCTCGCCACGAGGAAGCGGTGAAGCGCGCGGCGCGGGCCTGGGCGATCGCCGCCCTCTTCGCGGGCTCCGCGGGGTGCGGCACCAAGGAGGACGCCACCCTCGCCGCGTTCATCCGCGAGGCCGCGCTCACCAAGGGCAGCAACGCCTTCGGCTCCAAGCTCGAGGGCACCGCCAAGGTGGAGCTGACCGTGGGGGCCTACGCGCCGAGCGGCATCAGGGTCACCTCGGTCACCGTGCAGCTGCAGCGCGGCGGCAAGCAGATCCTCCCGCGGGCCACGCTGGAGACGACGAGCACGGTCCCGGTCGACGTGCCCAAGGGCGGCAACGTCTCGCTGCTCTACACGATCAAGATCGACCAGCTGAAGGACGACGAGCCCACCGTGCTCTGTGCGGGGCCGGTGACCGTTTCGGGTTCGGTGACGCAGGAGGGAGCCACGGCCCCTCAGCAGATCGCCAGCGCGCCGATCACCGTCGCCGGTTGCCCCTGAACGTTACCGCGCAGGGCGCTTTTTCGTGCGCTCGCTCTGCCGCGTGGCGCGCCGTATGATCCCCGGGAGGGATGGCGCTCGCCTGCAAGGTCTGTGACTTCGAGAACGCCGACGGCGCGCGCTTCTGCTCGGCCTGCGGCGCCGCGTTGACGGTGAAGAAGGACGGCGACGCGCTCCTCGGCACGACCATCGCGGGCAAGTTCCGCGTGGAGAAGCTTCTCGGCAACGGCGCGATGGGCCGCGTCTACCAGGCCACCCACGTCGCCCTCGATCGCGGCGTCGCCATCAAGGTGATGCACGATCACCTGGCGCGCTCCGGCGAGTTCGCCACGCGGTTCGTCCGCGAGGCCCGCGCCGCCAGCAAGCTCGATCACCCGAACAGCATCCGCGTGCTCGACTTCGGGCGCACCGATCCGAGCGAGGGGCAGCTGCTCTACCTCGTGATGGAGCTGTTCGTCGGCTCCGACCTCTACGGCCTCCTGCGCGAGGAGGGACCGATCGACGTCGCGCGTGGCGCGCGGGTCGTCACCCAGGTGCTCTCGGCGCTCGAGGACGCGCACGCCATCGACCTCGTGCACCGCGACATCAAGCCCGAGAACGTGCTCGTCGGCCTGCGCCCCGACGGCTCGGAGATCGCCAAGCTGTGCGACTTCGGGATCGCCAAGGTGGCCCGGGAGGAGGGCCCCAAGCTCTCGCAGGCGGGCAACATGATCGGTACCCCGCTCTACATGTCGCCCGAGGCCGCGATGGGCCGCGACACCGACGCGCGGAGCGACCTCTACTCCGTGGCCGTCGTGCTCTACGAGGTCGCCTGTGGCTCGCGGCCGTTCGACGCGCCCTCGCCGCTCGAGGTCGCGCGCCTGCAGGTGGAGGAGGCGCCGCAGCCGCCCTCGCTGCGCGCGCCCGAGCGCCGAATCCCCCCCGCGCTCGAGCGGGTGATCCTCAAGGGTCTCGCCAAGCGACCCGCCGATCGGTGGGCGACCGCCCGTGAGATGCGCGAGGCGATCGAGGCGGCGATCCTCGCGCGCCCCGCGGGCTCGCAGTCGGAGCCGGGGGCCACGAGGCCATGCCGCGCCTGCAAGGCGCCCGTCGGTGTGGGGGCGCGGTTCTGCCCGGCGTGCGGCACGCCGCAGGACGCGGTGCCGGCGCCCAAGGTCGCGGCCGTCGGCACCGAGACGTTCGCGGGGCTCGCGGGCGTCTTGCCCGACCGGCTGCTCGGCGACCTGCGGCGCGCCAGCTCCGAGGCCCGCTCCGAGCGGCGCACGCTGACCGCGCTGTGCCTCGACCTCATCGGTGTCGACGACGCGGGCGATCCCGAGGAGCTCGCGGGGCGCATCGGCGAGCGCTACGAGCTCGTGACCCGCGCGCTCTCGCGCTTCGACGCCCTCGTCCAGGGCGCGGGTGGCACGCGGCTCACCGCGGTCTTCGGGGTGCACTCGCCGCCCGAGGCCGCCGAGTCGCTGGTGGCCATGGCCGTCGAGGCGGCCTTCGAGGTGCGCCGCGAGACGAGCGGCGCGCGCTGGTTCAAGGGCGGTGTCGCCGCGGGCGTGTTCCTCGTCACGGCGAACGCGGCGGGTGGGCCCCCCACCGTGCTCGGGGCGGCGGCGCAGACCGCCGCGCGGGCGGCGGACAGCGCGCGCTCGGGCGAGCTCCTGGTCGACGAATCGATCAAGGGGCGCGTCGGCGACGGGTACGTGGCCACCCCCGCGCGCGGCGGCCTGTTCGTGGTCCGCGAGGACGTCGCCGCGGTCGCCGTCGCCACCGCGGCGCTGCGCGCGGTCGTCGGACGCGAGGCCGAGCTCGAGGCCTTCGGCAAGGCCGTGGCCACCGCCCTCGAGGGGCAGGGGCAGGTGATCGCGATCCGCGGCGACGCGGGCATCGGCAAGACGGCCTTCGTGCGCGAGGCGATGGCGCGCAACCGTGACACCAAGCTGCGGTGGTACCGCGTCGCGTGCCGATCGACCGGCGGCGTCCCGCTCGGCGTGTTCCGCGATCTGATCCTCACGTACACGGGGGTCGGTCGCGGCGCGAACGCCGATGCGCTGCGCACCCTCGGTGGCGACCGCGGAACGCTGGCCGGCATGGGGCTCCCCGCCGCCGACCAGCAGCAGATCCTCGGCCTCCTCCTCGCGAGCACGGGCCTGCGCCAGCGCGCGGGCTCGAGCGGACCGAGCCCGACCGAGAGCGGATCATTGCCCAAGGGCACGCCCGACGTGATCGCGCGCGAGGGAGGCGCGGCGATCCGCAACTTCCTCACCGCCGCGCTGCGCAAGGGGAACGTCGCGTTCGTCGTCGAGGACCTGCAGTGGATCGACCCCTCGTCGGCGGCGCTCCTCGCGCAGGTGGCGACGGCCGTCGCGCGGAGGCCGGCGCTCCTCGTGCTGACGGCGCGGGCGGGCATCTGGAGCGACTGGAACGCGCCGCACTTCACGCGGATCCATCTCGGTCCGCTGCCGGCGCCTTCCGCGCGTCGGCTCCTCGAGGGGATGCTCCCGGACGCGGAGGTGCCCGACAGCGTCGCCCAGCCGATCCTGCAGCGCGCCGGCGGAAACCCCCTGTTCCTCGAGTCGATCGTCGAGGCGCTGCGCTCGGCCGGGGCTCTCTCTGTCGACGCGGGGCGCTACCACCTGGCCGAGGGCGCGAAGCTCGTCGCCGAGGGCCTGCGCGGCCTCGTCGAGGCCCGCCTGCGCTCGCTGGACGACGGCGCGCAGAGCGTGCTCCTGCGCGCCGCCGTGGTGGGCAACGAGGCCGAGGTCTCCGATCTCGGTGCGCTCGCCGGCGCCGACGTCGACGTGGAGTCGGCGCTGCGGATCCTCGTCGGCCGCGGGCTCCTCGAGGAGCGGCCGCGCGCCGAGGGCGAGGCCCGCAAGGTCGGCTTCGCCAACGACGGCGTGCGCGAGGTGCTCTACGAGATGCTCGGCCCGAGCGATCGGAAGGCGCTCCACCTCGCCCTCGCCGAACGCTGGGACGCCATCCGTGCCGCGGCCGGCGACGCGCCCGCGTCGCTCGAGGAGATCGCGCGGCACTGGGAGCTCGCGGGCGAGGCCGGTCCGGCGGTGGCGCGCTACCGCGAAGCGGCGAAGCTGCTGCTCACGCGCGGGGAGGCGAAGGCCGCAGGCAAGCTGCTCGAGCGCGCGGCCCAGCACCTGCCGAAGCTCGACGCCGGGTCGGCGGTCGGACTCTTGCTCGAGCTCATCGAGGCCCTCGCGCAGGTCGGCGATCTCGCGGCGGTCGACAAGGCCATCGCGTACCTCGATCGTCTGCCGCTCGACGCGCAGGCCAAGGGGCGCGCGCAGGCTCGCTGCGAGCGCGCGCGCGGCGCCGTGCAGCGACGCGCCGGCCGACCCGCCGAGGCGGCGCTGGTGCTGCAGTCGGCGCTCGACAAGGCGACCGCGGCGCGCGAGCCCGAGCTCTCGTGCGACCTCTACCTCGATCTCTCCGCGGCGCTCGAGGATCAGAACGAGACGCAGAAGGCGCTGCAGGCCGCGCTCACCGGCCTCGAGATGGCGTCGGCGCTGGCCGAGAAGGGCCTCGGCGACGAGGTCACGCTGCGCACGCGGCTCGCGGCGTACCTGAATGCGGTGGGCCGCCTCTACCTGCGCCGCGACGACGCGGTGCGCGCGGCGGACTACTTCCGCGGCTCCCTCGCTCAGGCGGAGAAGGCCAACGACAACGCGGCGTCGGCGCGGGCCCTCGCGAACCTCGGCCACATCGCGGCCCGCCGCGAGGACTTCCGCGCAGCGGCGGCCGAGACGATGCGCGCGCTCCGCCTCTCGCAGGAGAGCGGCGACCGCATGTCCCAGGCGCGCATCCACGTGAACCTCGGCCACTACCTCGTGAAGCTCGGTCGTCGCGATCAGGCCGAGGAGAGCTACCGCGCCGCGCAGACCCTCTCGGAGGCGATCGGCTGGTCCGAAGGAGTGGCCGTCGCCCACCAGGCCCTCGAAGCCCTCGCCCGGAGTGTGTAGTTGTTGCTGGTGGGGGGCCTTCGCCCCCCACGGATCGCCATGCCGCGCCGCGGGTTGCGCCGTCCTTCGCTTCGCTACGGACCGCTCCACCCGCGTCGCTGCCATGGCGAACCCCCCGGCTCGCTGCGCTCGCAGAGAGGTGGGTGCCGCCGCCGCGAGCTTGCGCCGTCCTTCGCTTCGCTACGGACCGCTCCACCCGCGTCGCTGACATGGCGAACCCCCCGCGCTCGCTTCGCTCGCGCTCGCGGAGAGGTGGGTGCGTCGTCTCGATAGAGGTGGGTGCGGTCCCGAGGGCGCGAGCCACGCGTGACGACACCGAACGGTAAGGGCTTCCACCTCGCGGGACGTCACCGTCTCGCCGCGCAGCGGCGCGCGGGGGTGGGAGGCTGGTCTGCGACGCGACGAGCCCCGAGAGGGGCGAGGTCGGCGGCGCGGCCACCGACCCCGAGGGGGGCGCGAGCCACCCTCCAGAAAAGAAGAGCGCCGCGGCGGGCAGATGGGGGGGGGATTGTCGGCCCGCCGCGGCGTTGCCCTCGCTAGAGCAAGGTCGGGGCCAAGGCTCTCGTGCCCTCGTTTCGCAGGTTTGGCGATGGGTCACCTCCATGCGGTTCCAGACCTGCAAGGTCTGGGTTGCAACATTGCGCACCGCTGCCCAAAAACGAATCGGCCACCCCGAGAGGTGGCCGACCGGAGACCGGGCGCTTCGTGACCCAGGCCGACCACGTCAGGCGGACGAGGCCTCCTTGGCGTAGACGATGAGCGGCTGCTCCTGGCGGGTGATCACGTCCTCGTTGATCACGACCTCCTTGATGCCGCTGCGCGAGGGGACGTCGTACATGATGTCGAGCATCGAGGCCTCGAGGATGGCGCGGAGCCCGCGCGCACCGCTCTGGCGCTTGAGCGCCTCCTTGGCCACCGCCTGCAGCGCGCCCTTGGTGAACTTGAGCTTCACGCCGTCCATCTCGAACAGCTTCTGATACTGGCGGACCAGGCTGTTCTTGGGCTTGGTGAGGATGTCGATGAGGGCTTCCTCGTCGAGCTCGTGCAGGGTGGCGATGACCGGGAGGCGGCCGATGAACTCGGGGATGAGGCCGAACTTGAGCAGGTCCTCGGGCTGGATCTGCGCGAACAGCTCGCCGAGCTTGAACTCGCTCTTGCTGCGCACCTCGGCGCCGAAGCCGAGCGACTGCTGGCCGATGCGGCGCTGGATGATCTGATCGAGGCCGACGAACGCGCCGCCGCAGATGAAGAGGATGTTGGTGGTGTCGACCTGCAGGAACTCCTGCTGCGGGTGCTTGCGGCCACCCTTGGGCGGCACGTTGGCGACCGTGCCCTCGATGATCTTGAGCAGCGCCTGCTGCACGCCCTCGCCCGAGACGTCCCGGGTGATGGAGGGGTTGTCGCTCTTGCGGCTGATCTTGTCGATCTCGTCGATGTAGACGATGCCGCGCTGCGCGCGCTCGACGTCGTGGTCGGCGTTCTGCAGGAGCTGGACGATGATGTTCTCGACGTCCTCGCCGACGTAGCCGGCCTCGGTCAGCGTGGTCGCGTCCGCGATGGCGAACGGCACGTTGATGATGCGGGCGAGGGTCTGCGCGAGGAGGGTCTTGCCGGAGCCGGTGGGCCCGAGGAGCAGGATGTTGCTCTTCTGGAGCTCGACGTCGTCCTGCGCGACCTTGGACTCGATGCGCTTGTAGTGGTTGTGCACCGCCACGGAGAGCACGCGCTTGGCGCGGTCCTGCCCGATCACGTAGTCGTCGAGGACGGTCTTGATCTCGCTCGGCTTGGGGACCGGCGTGGACGAAGCGAACGGCTCCTCCTTGTCGACCTCCTCGGCGATGATGTCGTTGCAGAGGCCGATGCACTCGTCGCAGATGTAGACCCCGGGGCCTGCGATGAGCTTCTTGACCTCGCGTTGACCCTTGCCGCAGAAGCTGCAGCTCAGGTTGCCATTGCCGTGATCGCCGTCGCGCCTGCGCTCCATGGGATTCCGTGGGGAAAGGTAGCCCGCTCGTTCCGGTTCGTCGAGAGTTCGACGAGACCGTCGTCGGGATGCGGCCCCTTGGCCCACCCCGACGAACGGCCCGTCGCGTCAGATCTTGTCTCGCTGGTGGGATCCGGCCCACCGGCAGCCACGTCCGCTCACTTCTTTTCGGCCGGCTTCTGGTTCTTCTTGGGCAAGAAGACCTCGTCGACCAGGCCGTATTCCTTCGCTTCGGCCGCGCTCAGGAAGAAGTCGCGCTCCATGTCGGTCTTGAGCTTGTCCTTGTTCTGGCCGGTCGCGCCGTGGAGGATGTCGATGAGGACCTGCTTGAAGCGCAGGATCTCGCGGGCCTGGATCTCGATGTCCGTGGCCTGACCGCGCGCGCCGCCCAGCGGCTGGTGGATCATGATGCGGGCGTTGGGCAGGGCGAAGCGCTTGCCCCGGTGACCCGCCGCGAGCAGCACGGCGCCCATCGACGCCGCCTGCCCGAGGCAGGCGGTGGACACGGCGCAACGGACGTATTGCATGGTGTCGTAGATGGCGAGCCCGGCCGTGACCACGCCGCCCGGCGAGTTCACGTAGAGGATGATGTCCTTGTCCGGGTCCTCGCTCTCGAGGAACAGGAACTGGGCGATGATGATGTTGGCGATGTTGTCGTCGACGTCGGAGCCCAGGAAGACGATGCGGTCCTTGAGGAGGCGCGAGAACACGTCCCAGGTGCGCTCGCCGCGGTGCGTGGTCTCCACGATGTACGGCATGAAGACGCTGCGCGGCTGCAGGTAGTCCTGGGCGTCGCCCGACTCGAGGACTCGCATCGCTTCGTCGCGGCGGGTGATGTAGCGCTTGCTCACGTTGCTCCTCCGAAGGCCGACTCGCGGCACCAAAAGACGATGCTCCTGTGTACGCCCGGTTTCCAGGAAGACAAGAGAGAACTGCCTATACGAGCAGTGCTCCCAGCCCTTCGGGCAGGGCCCGTGCAGCCCCATCCACAACTGCAGACCGCTCGAGACACTCGCGCTCGCGGCCACCACGGGGGGCGTGAGCCCCCCGTAGCAACACAGCGCTACTCGGTCTCTTTGACGTTGGCCTTGGCGATGAGGACGTCGAGGACCTTGTCCTCGAGGATCATGCCGATGAGCATCTGGCGCTTCTGCTGATCGCGGTACTCGACGCGGAGGCGGGCGATGTTCTTGCCGGTCTCCTGGGCGAGCTCCTCGAGGCCCTTCTCGAGATCCTTGTCGTCGACGGTGATGGTGTTGCGCTGGGCGATCTCGGCCATGAGCAGGCCGGCGCGCACCTTCACCTCGCTGTCGACCATCAGCTGCCGCTCGAGCTCCGGCGTCATCTGGAGCTGCTGACCCTGACGGCGCGCCGTGTTGCGGAGCTCCTGCAGGGTGAGCTGCGCCTGCTGCTGCACGAGGGTGGGGGGCGCCTCGACGGGGTTCGCGTTGCAGAGCGCGGCGACCAGGCTCGTGACGAGCTGCTGCTCGGCGTTGTCCGACGCCTGCTTCTCGAGCTTCTTGCGGGTGTCCTCCTCGAGGGCCGCGAGGGTCGCGTAGTCGCCGCAGTCCTTGGCGAACTCGTCGTCGAGGTTCGGCAGGCGGCGCTCCTTGATCTCGGTGAGCTCGATGCTGAACGCCGCCTTCTTGCCGCGCAGCGCCGGGTTCGCGTGGTTGTCCGGGAAGGCCACGTCGACGTCCTTCTTGCTGCCGGCGGTGACGCCGACGAGCGCGTCCTCGAGCTCCTTGACGAGCTTGCCCTCGCCGAGCTCCGCGGTGACGCCCTTGCCGCTGTCGAGCGCCTTGCCCTCGAGGGTCGCGGTGAAGTCGATCGTGACCAGGTCACCGGCCTTGGCGGCGCGCGCCGGCTCGGGGGTGACGAGGGTCGCGTGCGCCTTGCGCAGGTTCTCGATCGCGAGCTTCACGTCCTCGTCGGCGACCTTGACCTTGGGCTTGCTAGCCTCGAGGCCCTCCCACTTGAGGTCGCCGATGACCGGGCGGACCTCGAAGCGCGCCTTGAACTCGAGGGTCGAAGGGGTGGCCTTCTTGACCTCGATCTTGGGCTGCGAGAGCGGCGTGACGTTCTTGTCGGTGAGCGCCTTGTTGAGGGTCTCGTCGACCAGGCGGGTGGCCACGTCGTTGAGGACGGCCCCGCTGTAGAGCTGGGTCAGGACCTCGCGGGGCGCCTTGCCGGGGCGGAAGCCCTTCACGCGGGCGCGCTTGGCCAGATCCACGTACGCCTTGTCGACCTCCTTCTTGACCCGGTCGGGACCGACCGAGATGGAGTACTCGACGAGGACGGGGGTGAGCTGCTCGACCTGGACTTCCATTTTGCGCGTGACCTCGGCGTCAGAGAATTGGGGGCGCGCACTCTCGTCGCTCGCCCCGCCGGTGTCAAACGTCCAGGCAGTTGCCTGCACCGCCCCGTTGCTGTACGCATGTTCAGTGAAGGCGCGGCCGGTCTCGAATCCGCCCAACCCCTGGCGCTCGACGGAAGTCGAGTGGCTCGGAGAGAGGCCGGCCGCGCCGCTCCGCCTGCACGTCGAGCAGGCGCGGTCGATCGTCAGCGAGAACCAGTCGCCCGACCTCGGCTTCCGCTTCAGCCTCAACCCGTACCGCGGCTGCGCGCATGCCTGCGCCTACTGCTACGCGCGGCCTTCGCACCAGTATCTGGGCTTCGGCGCCGGCAGCGACTTCGACCGCGAGATCGTGGTGAAGCTCAACGCCGCGGCGCTGCTCGAGCAGGCCTTCCAGAAGCCGAGCTGGGAGGGCGAGCTCCTCGTCTTCTCGGGCAACACCGATTGTTACCAGCCCGTCGAGGCGAGCTACGGCCTCACGCGCGCGTGCCTCGAGGTGTGCGTCGCGTTCCGCCAGCCGGTACACGTCATCACCAAGTCCGCGCTCGTGCGGCGCGACGTCGACCTTCTCGCGCGGCTCGCGAACGAGGCGCGTGCGTCGGTGACGATCAGCATCCCGTTCGCCGAGCCCCAGATGGCCCGCGCGATCGAGCCCTACGCGCCCGCGCCCGAGGCGCGCTTCGAGACGGTGCGCCGGCTCGCGGCCCAGGGGATACGCGTGTCGGTCAACATCGCGCCGGTCATCCCCGGCCTCAACGACGCCCAGGTGTCCGAGATCGTGGAGCGCGCCGCGGCGGCCGGCGCGAGCTCGCTCGCCATGATTCCGCTACGCCTGCCGGCCGAGGTGCTGCCGGTGTTCTTCGAGCGCCTCGGCGAGGCCTACCCGGCGCGCGTGCAGAAGGTCGAGAGCGCGCTCGTCCAGATCCGTCGCGGCCGCCTGAACGACCCGCGCTTCGGCAGCCGCATGGCGGGCTCGGGGCCGCGCTGGGAGGCCATCGTCGCCATGTTCGCCGCGCAGTGCCGGAGGCTCGGGCTCGACCGCGACGGGATGGACGGCGTGCCGTCCGAGGAGCCGCCCCGCACGTTCCGGCGGCCGAGCCGGCAGGGTTCGCTGTTCGAGTGAGCGTCACTTCACCGCGCGCACGCGGGCGATCTCGGCCAGGCGATCCTTCTCGTAGACCCAGCCCTCGATCGTCTCGGCCTGGATGCCGAGCGCGGGCAGCGCGGCGCTCTTGCGCAGCCAGAACTCGGCGCGGTCCCAGACCGTGAGGATCACCTTGCGGGTCCCGGGATCGGCGAGGAGTGCCGCGTAGTCCGCGGGGTGGCTCGCGCGCCCGATCGCGAGATACGTCTCGAGGTAGTACATCATGGTGAGGATGCCGTCGCGCGCGCTCACGCGGGCGCCGTCGGGCAAGAGGTCGCGCGTGCAGTAGCGAGACGCGAGCGAGTGCGCGTAGGCGTTGTACTCGTCGAGGAGCACGTTGAACCCCTGCGCGCCGCTCGGGCCGTCGAGGTAGATCCGCGCGTAGGTGTCGGACGGGCGGTCGACGTGCCGGCCGAGGATCTCCCTCCAGTGGAAGTTCTTCTGCAGCTTGGCCTTGATCGGTAGGTCGTCGCGCACGGGGTAGGTCTGCGAGACCCCGTCGAAGCGCTTGGCGCCCCACACGTGCGCGCCCTCGTGCACCGCGGCGTCGAAGCGCGAAGCGACCCCGGAGAACGTGTCGGGGGCGTGGAGGAACCACGCCTTCAGGACCTTGTCGTCCTGCACGGTGAGGAAGGGTAACCCGGTCGGGTAGCGCAGGCGGGCGAGCCCCTCGGCCGCGGGGCGGAGGGCGCCTGGCCCGTACCCCTTCTCGAGCGCGGCGATCGGCGAGAGCGCCGTGCAGCCCGGGATCTCCTCGGTGTAGGCCGGGTCGCCGCTCGCGAACCGATCGGGACCGACGGTCGAGGACGAAGGCGGCGGCGGGGGTGGGGGCGTGATCGTGGAGGGCGAGCTCGTCGTCGACGTCTTGGTCTTGGTCGTGACCTCGACCTCCACCTCGAACCCGGCGGGCTCGCGCGCGGCGGGCTTGCGCGGCGAGAGCGTTCGACCGAGCCGCCGCAGCGGCTCTGGGAAGCGCGCGAGCGCGTCGCCGGTCGGTCCACGGACGACGAGCACGAGGAGCGCGACGACGCCGAGAGACCAGACGGGGGCCAGGCCCGCCGCGACCTTCTCGGCGTGCACCGCGCGACCACGCCTCCAGGCGACGCTCTCCACGAGGACCCCGAGGCCGACGGGCACGGCGACGAAGACCCCGATCGCGACCCAGGCGAGCGCGCGACCGACGGAGTGATCGACGACCAGGAACGTGAGCGACCCCCCCACGAAGACCAGGAGGAGCCAGGTGGAGATCGCGAGCCAGCGGAGCGCTCGCCGAAGCGCGATGGGCACGCGCGCAGCCTAACGTGTCCCGGGCCGCAGGGTGCCCTGCGGGTGCGTGGAATGCGGAGGAGGCTGCGCTTTGCGCCACCAGCCGGGGCGGTGCAGGTGGGCCCGCACGAGGGTGCCGACGGCGGTGACCAGCACCAGCGCGTCGAACGTGACGCTGACCGCCTTTCGACTCGGCGCCATGCCGAACACCCAGCGCGCGAGCCGCACGGTGAACCACTCGGGGTGGGCCGAGGAACCGGCGCCTTCGGCCCACCGGGCGAGGGTCGTCAGGAAGCACTCGCCCAGCACGAGCTGCGAGGCCTGTGAGACGATGACGAAGGTGATGGCATACACCGCGTAGAACCGGGTCGCCGTGCGCCACCGCCGGGTGAACAGCAGTGGCAGACCCAGGATCCACACCGCCATGGCGAGCGCGTGGAAGACATCGACGGCGACGCTCCATTTCGTCACACCCGGGATCGAGCAAGTCGCGCGCCACTTGCGCCGGAGCTCGGCCGCGGTCAGGGTGAGCGATGCCCGGAGCGCGCAGGTGGCTCGTCCGAGCGGCCCTGGCGTGCGGGTTGCTGGCCTGTGCCTTGTTCGGAGCCCGGCGAGCTTCGCGGCACTTCGTGTTCCGCGGTCAGGGGCGGGCGGTCGCGACGAGCGCCGCCCACGCCCTCGTCCTCCGCGCCCCGGACGGGGCGTTCGTGCACGCGCTCGAGCTCCCGCGCGAGGGCGGGCCCTGGGTCGTCCACTTCCACGACAACACGCAGACGGCCGAAGAGGCGCTCGGCTTCGGTCGCGCGCTCCACGCGCGTGGGCTCGGCGTCGTGCTCATGGAGTATCGCGGCTACGGCGCCGCCAAGGGGCTCGATCCGAGCGAGCAGGCGCTCGTCGCCGACGCCGAGGTTCTCCTCGCCGCGCTCGCCGCGCGCGGGATCGGTGCGGACCGGGTGCTCCTGTCCGGGCGCTCGCTCGGCACCGGGGTCGCGGCCGAGCTCGCCCGTCGCGGCCGCGGCGCCGCGCTCTTGCTCGTCGCGCCCTTCACGTCGGTGGTCGATCTCGTGCGGGAGGCCGCGCCCTGGTCTCCCGCGAGCCTGCTCGTGCGTGACCCGTTCGACACCGCGTCGAAGGCGGCGCAGATCGCGGTGCCCACCCTCGTGGTCCACGGCGACGCCGACGAGATCGTGCCGTTCCACATGGGCGAGGCCCTCGCGAGCGCGATCCCGCACGCCACGCTGCTGCGCGTCGCCGGCGCGACCCACGCCGACGTGCTCGATCGGGACGCGACGCGAGTGCTCGCTTCGATCACCGCCCTCGCCACCACCAGCTGTCGCTGATGGGCTAAGCTCGCCCGCCATGGCGGGTCGGGGAGCGCGTCGAGCGTCGAGCGCAGCCTCGATCGCCCAGCGCATCCACGCGGGAGATCCGCCGGCCTCGGTGGTGCGCGCGGTCCTCGCGCGCGAGGCGCCACGACTCGCGCTCGCGCGCGAGGACCGGGGCGTCCACGCGGCGTTTGCCCTCGTCGCGAGCCTCTATCGCGCGCCGGAGGCCCTCACCGAGCGGCTCGGGCTCGACCGCGCCCGCGCGAAGGGAGGCGCGCGCGACGCGCTCGCGCTGGCGGCGGCAGCGGTCGAGCTGCTCGACGCGGCGGTGGACGGCGTGCCCTCGGAGCTCGCCGAGCTCGTGCAGCTCGCCGCGCTCGAGGTGCTGATGCGCGGTGGCTCTGCGTCGCTGGTCGAGGCCCTCCGCGCGCTCGCCGCGCGCATCGCCGAACGCCTCGTCGCGGCGCACGTCTCTCTGGCGCTCGCGCGGGGCTCCCACGCCGAGACCCTCCGCGCCGAGGTCGCGGTGCGCGCGTCGATCGAGCAGTGCGCGCGCGAGCGGGTCGCGGTGGCGGCGGCGTCGATCACCGGCCGGGGGAGCGTGCGCGCGCTCCTCGATCAGACGTTCGACGCGATCGCGACCGGCCTCGGAGGCGTTCGATGAGCGCGTTCGCGTGCGGCGGCCTGCGCGTGCGCGGCGACGAGCAGGCGCTGCGCCTCGCGGGCGCCGAGGCCAACGTGACGGTGCGCCTCGGCATCTCGGCGGAGGTGGCGTGCCGCATCCCGGCCGCGGTCCTCGACGGGCTCGAGATCGCCGCCTACGCCTTCGCGGCCGAGTCGCGCGACGAGCCGCGGCTCTCGCTGCGGATCCCGGTGCGGACACCTGCGCGGCTCTCGGCGCGCCGGTTCGTGCGGGTCTTCGAGCGGGTGACGACCTTGCTCGGCGTCCCCACGTCCCTCGAGCTGCACGCGGCGCGGCGCCCGCTCGGTCCGACCGCGCTGCTCGGCGACGGAGACCCGACGCTGACCGCGTTCCCTGCCGACGCGCCGGTCGATGTGGTGCTGTTCTCCTCGGGGCTCGACTCGCTGGTCGGCGCGCTCGACACGCTCGCGCGCGGCGGGTTCGTCGTGCTCCTCCACCACCGCACGAGTCCGCGGCTCGATCCGCGCGTCGCCGCGCTGGCCGCCGAGGTCGTCGCCCGCGGACGGCCCGGCCAGGTGGCGTTCGTGCCGCTGTGGGTCGCGGGGGAGACCCGCACGCGTGACGTGCGGCTCCGCGCGCTCCTGTTCGCGGCGGCCGCGGGCGCGGTCGCCAGCGCGTTCGGCGAGGGCTCGGCGGTGCGGTTCTTCGAGAACGGCGTCGTGAGCCTCGGGCTGCCGCTCTCCGCCGTCGGCCTCGGGCAGCGCCCCTCCCGCAGCACGCACCCGCAGGTCCTCACCGGCTTCTCGAAGCTGCTCGGTGCGCTCGCTGGGCGCGTGGTGCCGGTCGACAACGCGTTCCTGTTCCTCACCAAGGGCGAGGTCGGAGCCAGGCTCGCCGCCCATGGCGCCGCCGCGCTCCTCGCGCGCACGACGAGCTGCACCCGCGAGCGGAAGGGGCGTCACTGCGGCGCGTGCGCGTCGTGCGTCGATCGTCGCTTCGCCGTGCTGGCGGCGGGCCTCGATCGCGAAGACCCCGCCGAGAACTACGCGGTCGATCTGCTCTCCGGGGCGCGCCCGACCGCCACGGCCCGCGCCGTCGCCACGGCCTACGTGCGCGCCGCCATGCTGACCAACGACGAGGACGAGGCCTCGTTCTTCGCGCGCCACGGCGAGCTCGCGCGCGTGCTGCACGCCCTGCCGGAAGCGACCGAGACCGTGGCCGCTCGGCTCCACGACCTGCACCTGCGCCACGCCCGCGAGGTGGAGCGGGTGCTCGACGACGGGCTGCGACGGCACGCCGCCGCGTTGCGCCGGGGGACCCTGCCCGAAAGCTCCCTCCTCGTCCTCGCGCTGCCGGAGAGCTATCGCACCGCGGTGCCCTCCCGTCCTCGTCGCCCGCGGGGGCCCGCCGTGCGCGTGCTCCACGTCTCGGACTTCCACTTCTCGCCGCGCCGCGCCTGGGACCAGGACCCGGTGCTCGCGGGCCTCGTCGCGCGCGTCGAGTCGTTCGTGCGCGAGGGTCTCGGGCCGCACCTCGTGCTGGTCACCGGAGACGTCGCCGATCGCGGCGCGCCCGGCGAGTACGCGCTCGCCGAGCGGTTCTTCACCGAGCGGCTGCTGCCGGCGACGCGCCTGCCGAAGACCCGCCTGTTCTTCGTGCCGGGCAACCACGACGTCGATCGCGGCGTGGTCGGCGAGGTCGCCCTCGCCGCGCAGGCGTCGTTGCTCGGCAAGGAGAGCCAGGACGCGCTCGCGAGCGTGCTCGGCAACCCCCGGGAGCGTGGCGTCCTCCTGCAGCGTCACGACGCCTACCTCGATTTCGTGGCGCGGGTCCGCGGCGAGCCGCGCGCGGAGCTCCCCTGGTGGTCGGAGCGCGTCCAGATCGAAGGGGTGCGGGTCCACCTCGCGGGCCTGTGCTCGTCGTGGATGGCCTGCGGCGACAGCGACAAGGGCCGGCTGCTGGTCGCGCGCTACCAGCTGCACCAGGTGTTCGCTGGCGCGGAGGACGCCGAGCTCTCGATCTCGCTCGCGCACCACCCGTGGGACTACCTCGCTGACTTCGACGCCCACGAGGTCCGTGAGGCCGTGCAGCGGCGGTGCTCGATCGCGCTCCGCGGTCACCTGCACAGCGTCGATGCCGCGACCCGGGTGCGGCCCCACGACGCCCACGTCGAGCTCGCGGCGGGCGCGGCCTACGGAGGCTCCCGTCACCCGCACGGCTTCTCGCTGATCGAGTGCTGGCCGCGCGACGGCGTGGTGCAGCTGCGCCCGTGCCTGTGGGACGGGCAATCATTCATCCTGGATCGGAACGTCCTCGGAGGCAGCGCGGACGGCGTGCTCACGCTGCCGCTGCCCACGCAGTCGAGCCGCGGATGACCGCAACGAGCTTGCTGGCCGACAAGTTTGCACCTGCGCTCTGCGTGTTACGCTTGGGCCATGCACCTCGAACGCCTGAGCGTGGCGCTCCTCCTCTCGTTCGTCGCTTCCGCGTGCTCTTCGGGCAGTGATTTCCAGGTCGCGAGCGACACGGGCGCAACGGACGACGCAGCGACCACCGACTCGCTCGTCACCGGCGACGTGGACGCCGACACGGCCACCGACCCGTGCGCCAACGAGCCGGGCAAGGCGAAGTTCTGCGTGACCGTCACCGCGGAGGCTGGTCCGGGCTACGCGGCGGGCGCAGCGAGCACGCTCGGGATCGACGGCAAGGGGCTCCTCAAGGTCTACCTCTACGACAAGGATCCGGGCACCAACAGCGCCACCACCCCGGTCGTCCCCGTGGCCACGCTCCGCTACGGCGCGATCGGCGAGAAGATCGCGATCGACAAGCTACCCGTCACCCTCGTCGACACCGTCGCGAAGCCCGGCACCTACTGGGCCATCGGTGTCTTCGGTGACGCCGACCGACCGGAGTCGGACACCCAGGCCCGCGCGGGCGACTTCGTCAGCGTGCCCACTGCGTTCGACGGCAAGGCCAAGGCGCTCTGGCCCAAGCTCGAGTTGAGCGCGGGCAAGACCACCCGCCAGGAGCTCAAGCTGTACCCCATGCGCCGCCTCGACCTCGAGGTGCGCGTGGCCACGGACGTCTCCAATGCGATCCGCGATGGCAAGTTCCTCGCGAACGGCGATGGCCCGGTCGTCGTGCTGCTCTACGACGGGGTCTTCGGCGAGGTCAGTCAGGTCCTTCGCTGGGCGGAGGTCCTGCCGTGCGCGGCGACCTACCCGAAGGACCCCCTCGCGAAGCCGGTCAAGGTGAGCGTCGTGACGCCCATCGTCGGTCCCCACAACCTGTTCGTCGGGCTGGTCGACTACGCGGGCGCTGACTTCCCTGCCCGCGGCACGTTCGTGTGCGACGGCGGTGCGTCTCCTCCCAAGGTGGATCTCAAGCCGACGGACTGGATCGCGACGGCGCCCGCCCGCCTCACCAGCATCCTCGACCCCTACTATCCGACCGATCCTGTCGTCGACACGCTGACGTGCAAGTAGTTCGACGTATCCACAGCCTGACCTCGGTCAGGCGCGGGCGAGCACCCAGTCCGCCATCTCGTCGGCGATGCTCGCCCAGCTCGGCTCGTTGAGGATCTCGTGGAACAGGTGGGCCTTGCCCTCGTAGCGCCGGTCCTTGCTGCCGAGGTGGTCGAAGACCGCGCGCGAGGCCGCGGGGCTCGCCACCTTGTCCTCCGCGCCGTGCGCCAGATACACCGGCAGCGTGAGCTCGCCCGCGCGAGCGAGGAGCGACGCCTGTGCGCTCGACGACTCGGTGAACCACCGCGCCGTGGCGCCCTTGTTGCCCAGCGGGTCGTTGTCGTAGGCGCGCGCGAGGTCGGCGTCGTGGGTGAGGTCCTTGCCCGACAGGCCGGCCGGTACCGCGAGCGTGGGGAGCAGCCGCGAGGCGATCTTGCCGACCCAGATCTTGGCCGGGGGCACCGCGAGCGCGAGGCCGAAGTAGGGTGACGAGAGCACGAGGCCCCGGAACGCCTGCGGGTGTTCGAGCGCGTAGGTGGAGACGACGAGCCCCCCGAAGCTGTGCCCGAACCCGAACAGCGGGACGCCGTCGAAGTTCTTGCGCGCGAGGCCGAGGACGAGCGCGAGATCGCGGTGGTACTCCGAGAACCGATCGCAGTGTCCGCGCACGCCGCCCGAGAGACCGTGACCGCGCTGGTCGAACGTGACGACGCCGATGTCCCGCGCGGCGAAGTGCTGGATTACGTGGGCGTAGCGCGCCGAGTGCTCACCGTAGCCGTGGACCAGCGCGAGCGCGGCCCGCGGGGCGCGCGGCAGCGAGAGCTTGTAGGCGAGGGGGACGTCGCCCTCGCGGAGGACGCCTTCGACGTAGGAGTACGGGGTGCTCACGCGCCGAGAATCTCACGCACCGAGGGCGCGGTCCATCGCCTGCACGAGGCGCGGGACGTCGCGCTCGGCGACCGAGCAGAGCGCCACCCGCAGGCCGTCGCCCTGGGGGACGACGAAGATGCCTTCTTCGCGCAGGCGCGCCGCGACCTCGGCCACTCGCTTGCTGGCCGGGACGAACACGGTCGAGAAGAAGCCGCCCGCGTAGCGCGGGAACACGAGGCTCGTGCCCGCCGCCGCCGCGTTGAACGCGCGCACGCGGCCGTCGAGCAGGTGCTTGAGGCCGGCGCGCTCCTCGTCGACCTTGGCGCGGAGGGCCGGGTCGGAGAGCACGCGGGTGACGGCGAGCATGCCGGCGTGGTTGCAGTTCGACCAGGTGCCGCGGCACGAGAACGAGAGCGCATCGAAGGTGCGCTTGCGCCGGTTCTCGTCGGGGTCGCACACGAGCAGCGCGCCGATGCGGGCGCCGTACTCGGTGTAGGACTTGCTGCCGGACCACGCGAAGGCGAGCGCCACCTTGCCGAGCAGCGGCTCGAGGTGGCGGAGGAACGCGCGGGGGTCGCCCGATCCATAGAGATAGTATGCAACGTCGACGAGCAGCGTGATCGGGCCGCGGGGGGCGAGGCGCTCGATCGCCGAGACCAGCGCGCCCCACTCGGCGTCCGACATCGAGTAACCGGTCGGGTTCTGGCAGGGGTCGTTCAGGAAGATCAGCGCGCGGCCCTGCTTCTCGAGGGTGCTCTCGAGGGTGCTCTCGAAGGCGGCGACGTCGAGGCCGCCGGGTCGGCCCGCCTCGTCGAGGACGAACGTGCGGAAGGTGACGAGCTTGCGATCGCTCTCGTCGGCGAGGGTCTTGTAGGGGCCCCAGTAGAACGACGAGGTGAGCAGCGCCTGACCGGGCTCGAGGAAGTTGGCGAGCGCGAGGCGCAGCGCCCCGGTGCCGCCCGGCGTGGCCACCGCGATGGCTTGCGCCGCGAGCGGGTGGTCGCCGAACAGCTCGCCGATCACGGCGGCATGGAACGCGGCGGGGCCCGCGAGGGGCGCGTACGACGCGGCTTGCAGCGCGGGTACGTCGCGCAGCGCTTCGGCCACCGTGGGCAGCACCGCGAGGGTGCCGTCGTCGGCGAGGAGGGCGCCGACGGTGGCGTTGATCACGGCCTCGCCGCGCTTCTTGCGGGCGTTCGCCTCGCTGTTGAGGGCGAAGATCGGGTCGTCGGCGGGGCGCTGCTGGTGGGACGGGATCAGGAACTCCATCGCCCCGCTTCGATGACCCGTTCCGTGCGGGGGCGCAATCGGGGGCGCACGCGCGGGTTCCTCGCGCTGTCACTTCCGGGCTCAGGGTTTGCTACGCTGGGCGTCATGGCGACGAGGCGTGAGCTCATGGACCGTGCGGAGGCACGGCTGACGGCCCGCGCCGATGCAGAGGGATCGGTCGAAGCCACCCGCTGCTTCCTCCGCGCGATGCTCGTCGGGATCGACGAGGACGGCGCGGTCCCCGACGACCTCGTCGCCCGCATCGCCGACCTCCTCAAGATCGAGCGCGACGAGCTGTTCGGACCGCCGCCGGGCAACACGGGCGCGTCGTCGAGTCGGCGCCTGAGCACGCGCCCACCGTCGGTCGGTCCCCGACGACAGCGCATCCTCGTCCTCGGTCGAGCGGACGCCGCCCGTCTGCCGATGCTCGAGGCCATCGTGCGCGCGGCCTTCGCCGAGGAGGCCGACGTGCGAGGGGCAGCGCTGTCCCCGGCGCCGCTCGACCCACGCGCCCTCCGCGTGCTCCGGCTCGCGGGCTACGCGACCGACGCGCTCGTCCCCCGCGCCCTCGCGGTCGAGGACATGACCTGGAGCGACCTCGTCATCACCGTGTCGGGCGAGCGCGAGGACTGGGAGCGGCTCCTGCCGCGCAACCTCGAGCTCGTGCACGACCTCATCGACGACCCGGCGGCCCTGGCGCGCGACCTCGAAGAGGTCGACGATCAATCCGAGCCCTACCGCGCCACGCTGCGCGCGATCGAGCGCCTCGTGGAGAAGCTCCGCGGGGGTCGATCCACACGCATGCCGGTGCCCGATCGGCGCGCGTCCTCGAGCAGCCTGCGCCTCGGCCTCTCGTCGGGGCGATCGAGCGGATCGACCCCGCCTCCTCCCAACGCAGCGGCCCCGAGCGCTGCCGCGCCGCCGGTCCGGCCGGCGCTGAGCCGCCGGCCCACCCCGCCGCCGCAGCGGCCGAGCCAGCAGATGCCAGCCGTGCGCCCCTCTCGCGCGAGCCAGACGTTCACTGCGGTCAAGCCCGACGAGCCGGGATCCCGAGGGAGCTCGTGAGCGACGAACCTCGCCGCCGGATCCTCGAGCGGCGCGCGCGCTTCGTCACCGCCGCGATCGCGTCGGCCGGACTCGCCGCGTGCCGACCGTGCCTCAGCATCGAACCGCTGGACGGCGACGCCCGTTTCGACGCGGGCGGGGCCGACGCCACGACGCAGCCCGACGCCGCGGCGCAGGTCGACGCCGGGAGTCCCGAGACGGGTTCCCCGCCGCCCGTGCCTTGTCTCTCGCCGGTGCCCGCAGACACGGGCACCCAGGCGATCCCGGACGCCGGTTCGCAGGGCAGTGCGGCGGACGCAGGCCCCGCGCCGATGCCGTGCCTCAAGATCGCGCCGCCGAAGGCGCCGCCGAAGGCGTGCCTCGACGTCCCGTACGAGCCCTGAGCGCAACGCTCCGGAGAGGTCTGTGTCGGCCGCCCAGGGAGCCGGCCATCGCTCAGCGGATCACGACGGTCGTCCAGGCGATGGCGTCGCCCTCGAGGGCGGCCACCACGGTGACGCTCGTGGTCCCGGACTGCACGACGACCGGCAGCCCGCCCCCGAGCACGGGCACCTGCAGGTACACGATCGCGCCTTGCTTGCCGGTCGCGGTGCCCGTCGGGCCGAGGTCCTTGCCGTCGTCGTAGAACGGGCCGAACGCGCCACCGACCGCGCCGGCCTTCGCGCCCGCGAGCGGCGCGCCCGTCGCGTCGACGACGCGGAGCACGACGGTGGCGAGCGCCTTGCTGGTGTCGCCCGGCGGCAGCCCGACGAGCGCCGTGGCCGTGGCCACCGCGTCGGACGCGAACACCGGAACGTCGAGCGTGGTGGTCTGGCCGGGCCCGACGGCGATCCCCGCGAGCACCTTCGGGCGGCCGCTGGTCGTGAGCGAGATCCAGGTGGGCGAGAGGCTCGAGTCGACGTTCGTGAGGCTGAAGGTGCCGGCGAGCCCGGTCGTCGCCTCCACGTTGCCGCCGCCCTGCTTGAGGGCGCGGGCGGTGACGCCCGAGAGCGCGAGGCTCGTCGAGAGCGTGGAGGCGAGGCCCGACGAGGCCCGCGCGGTGCCCTCGATGCGCGCGGCTCCGCTGGCGTCGGCGACGTCGGCAGCAATCGAGTCCGTGCCGGCATCGCCACCGCCCCCCCCACCCCCACCACCGATCGGTCCACCCCCACCACCGTCGCCCTCGGGTGGTGGCGCGGCGCGATCGACGGGTTCCTTGCACCCCACGACGCCGACGAGGAGGGCCAACACGAAGGCGCGGGTCGTCGTCATCAGGCCTTCGAGTCTGCCACGTCGGGCGCGGCCCCGCCCGCGTCGCCCGCTGCGGGGTCCTCGGGCAGCTCGCCCGAGGGGAGGCGGCGGCGGTGGATGGCGTAGGCCGCGGCGACGAGACCGAGCCCGATGAGCTGCGAAGTGGAGAGGTGGAGGAACCCACCGCGCGCGTCGCGGCGCAGGAACTCGATGACGAAGCGCGCCGTCGCATAGAGGCCGACGAACCACACGAAGACCTCGCCGTCGTAGCGCTTGCGCGGGTTGACGAGGTACCAGCACACGAAGCTGATCCCGAGCGAGGCCGCCGACTCGTACACCTGCGTCGGGTGCACCGGCAGCGAGGGCATCCACTTGCTCGCGAGGAGGTGCACGTCGTGCTGCGCCTCGCTCGCCGGGCTGCCCGAAGGGAAGCTCATCGCCCACGGGAGCTCGCACTGCGCGCCGAAGCAGCAGCCCGCGAGCAGGCACCCCATGCGGCCGAACGCGAGGCCGAGCGGGATGGCGATGCCGGCGTAGTCGGCGGCTTTCCAGAACGGGAAGCGGTCGCGTTTGAGGAGCGGGATGGCGATGGCCGTCGCGCCGAGGAACCCGCCGTAATAGGTGAGGCCGCCGGCCCAGAATCGCGCCCACGCGAAGCAGTCGGCCGCCTTCGGGTGACACACGCCCTTGGCCGCGTCCCACACGCCGTCGTAGCCGGCTTTCGGCGAGAGGCACTCGGCCTGGGTGATCTTCCAGTCGACGCGCGCCGGGTCGGTGCAGAGGTGCACGTAGTCCCAGAAGTAGCCGTCGGCGAGCACGTGCAGGAGGCGCCCACCGATCACCCCACCGAGCAGCATGGCGAGGTTGAGATCGATCATCACGTCGGGATCGAGGCCCTCGCGACGGGTGGTCAGCGCGGCGGCGATCCCGGCGAAGACGAAGCCGGTGAGCAGGAGGACGAAATAGGAGGGGAACGCGACGTCGAACAGCTCGAAGAGCCGCGGACGCACGGCTCACACCCCTGCTTGCGTGGCCACCCGCGCGGCGGGCTTCTTCTTGGTGGTGACGGGGAACAGGAAATCCACGGCCATGAGCAAGACGCCGATGCAGATGGCGATGTCCGCCACATTGAAGGTGGGCCAATGATCGCCAGCGCCGCCGAACACCTTGTTCAGCTTGCCGATCCAGTCGGCGCGCACGTCGATGAAGTCGACGACCTGGCCGAAGCGGAGGCGATCGACGAGGTTGCCGAGGGCGCCACCGAGCACGAAGGGCAGGCCCCACTTGAGGGCGCGCTGACGCGGGTCGAGCTTGCGGTACATCGAGACGATCACCACCACCGCGACCGCCGACACCAGGACGAAGAACGGTCGGCGCACCTTCTCGGGCTGGTTGTGCAGCATGCCCCAGGCGCCGCCCGGGTTGTGCGCGAGCACGAACGTGAGGCGGTCCTTGATGATCTCCTTGGGAGGCAGGCGCAGGCCGTCCTTCTCGAGGTGCTTGAGCGCCCAGTGCTTGGTGTAGAGGTCGGCGGCGGCGGTCACGATCGCGACCACGAGGAGGAAGACGTAGGACTGGGGCGGATGGGCCGGGGCCGACGGCGGCGCGTCGACGGCCTTTTCGCCGCCCTCGTCGCTCGACTTGGCCGCCTCGGTCGCCACCGGGGCCTCCGCGCCGGATTCGGCCGTCACCGGGGGTTCGGTCGGCTTTTCGGCGGCTTTCTCCGCGGACCCTTCGCCGGCAGAGCCAGCGGAGGCCTCTTTCTCGGCGGTGGCGGCCGCCTCCGCCGGCTCCCCGGGGTGAGCGGAGGGGCCTTCATCGGTGGCGGGGCGCGGATTCTCGGGCGCGTCGGACATCGGGAACATGGGGATCTAGGCGAAGCCGAAGGCCCTGGCAAAGCACCCGCACGCCGTGGTTCCCGTCGACGGCGTTTCGTGCGAGTTTCGGGGTTGCCGATGGCCACGGTCTCCTCCCTCGTCGTGCGACGCAGGCTCGCTACGATGCGACAGGTCGAGGACGCGCTCGCCCGCCAGGTGCTCTATGGCGGCGACGTCGTCACCAACCTGCTCGAGGTGGCGCCGCCGCCAGCGACGGACGAGGCCGCCTTGACGCAGGCGCTCGCCGAGTCGCTCGAGATCGGCGCCGCCGCCCTCGACTCGCTGCGGAGCCCCGACCCCGGCGCCGTCGCGCGCGTGCCGCGCCCGCTCGCCGAGCAGCACGGGCTCGTGCCCATCGCGCTCTCCGGCACCATCCTGCGCGTGGCGCTCGCCGAGCCGCTCACCGCCGAGGCGCTGGCCGGCCTCGAGAAGGAGCTCGGCCTCAAGATCGAGCAGCGCGCGGCGTCGCTCGCGCGGCTGAGCCAGGCGCTCGAGCGGGCGTACGGCGTCGTGATGGATCGCCGCACGCGGCGCCTCGTGTCGATGCTCGACGGCAGCAAGCCGACGATGCCGTCCACGCCACCCCCCCGGCGTTCGTTGATCCCCGACCTGCCCGACGACCCGGTGCGCCCGGCGACCGTGGTGCCGAAGGTCGAGGTGGTGGTGCCGGTCGCGAAGGCGGCCGTGGCGCCGGAGCCGGGGTCGCCCGCCGTGGCGCAGTCCTCCGCGGCCAGCGTCACCGGGGCGCCCGCGACCACCGTGCGCGACGCGCAGCAAGGAGCACAGTGGTTCGTCAAGCCGCGTCGCCCCCGGTCCTCGCAGCGCATGCCCGCCGCGCGTCGCCGCCGCGGGCCCTTCACGCGCAAGGAGGCCGAGGCGGTGTTCGCCGAGGGGGCGTCGACCGAGGCCGTCCTCGGCGCGGTGCTCGACTTCGCGCAGCAGTACTTCGCCGCGGTGGCGCTGTTCCTCGTGCACGAGGAGCTGGCCGAGGGCTTCGACGCGCGCGGCAGCGTCATCACCGATCGCGTGCGCAAGATGGGCGTGCCGCTCGACATCCCGAGCCAGCTCGCCGAGGCCCGCAAGAGCGGCAACGCGATCGTGCGCACCCGCTCGCGAGAGGGGCTCGACGGCGTCATCGCGACGGATCTCGACCGCAGCGACGTCGAGGGCGACGTCCTCGTCGCCCCGATGCGCGTCGGCAAGCGCGTGGTGGCGCTGCTCTCCGCCGACGACGAGGGCGAGCCGATCACCCTCGCCGAGCTCGACGATCTGCTGGCCGTGCTCTCGGGCGGCGGCACCGCGCTCGCGCGCATCATCGTGCGGCGCAAGCGCAAGGAGAGCGGGGGCGCCGACGTCGCGCTGCCGCTGCCCACGCCGCCTCCGCCGCCCGTGAAGGACCCGGCGCCGAAGCCGTCGTTCGCGGCCCGCGCGCAGGCGCTCGCCCGCGCGCTCACCGGCGGCAAGGTCCCCAACAAGGTCACGGGCCGCCCGCCGGCGTGGGCGCCGGCGCTCCCCGACGGAGAAGCGGTCCCGCCCGTCGAGGCGAAGCCGGCGGTCCAGCCCGCGTCGCTCGCGCCGATCGTGTCGCCGATCCCGGAGACGCCCTCGCCGGCGCCCGCGGTGGTCGAGGAGACGCCGACGCGCCCGATCGAGCCGCGCGCGGTGCCCGTCGCCAACGTGTTCGCGAGCCGTCGCACCCAGCCGCTCGGCTCGCTGATCACGCGCTCCACCAACCCCGGCCTCGGTGCGGCCGTCGCCGCGGCCACCGAGGCCGCGCAGGCCGAGACGGCGAAGGCGTCGCCGTCCTCGCCGCCCGCGGGCGCCACCCCCGCGTCGGGCACGCCGACCATCGGCGGCGCCGAAGCGGGGCCCGCGCGCCCGCCGTCGTCGCCGAACGGTCCGGCGCAGAAGCCTTCCGGCCCGCGCCTCGCGCTGGCCGAACCCGAGGACGACGGAGCGCTCAGCGAGCTCGAGGCCGGAGGTTCTCCTTCGCTGCAGCTGCCGCGCGAAGGTGGCGCCGAGGAAGCGGAGCCGACGCCGCTCGTCCACGTGCCGCAGCGTCGGCCGATCCAGCCCGACAACCTCCCGCCGCCTCAGCCGCCGCCGCCGAGCCTGCGCGGTCGTCGGCCCCTCGGGCCGGTGATCCCGCGCGAGGAGCCCGAGATCCGGTTCTCCGGGTCCCCTCCTTATCCTGGCTCCCCCGTCACCACCGAGCCCGACTTCATCGAAGCCGGAGACGTGAGCGACGACGAGCTCGAGGAGCTCTTGGCGCTCGCCGGTCGTGAGAGCGAGCGCCTCGAGGTCTACCAGCCGCGCCAGCCGCCGCGGCCCGCAGGTCGCGTGCCCGAGTCCGAGCTGCCGAAGGTGATGGTCGCCCTCGAGCCCGAGCACGTCGGCCTCGTGGCCAAGCTCGTGCGCGGCGGAGAGGGCAGCGACGCGGCCGCGGCGGAGCTCGAGAAGCTCGGCGTGGCGGCCCTCGCGGCGCTGATGGATCGCTTCCCCGGCCCCACGCGCTGCGACCGCACCGCGCCGATCGCGGAGATCCCCGCCCCCGCCGACGCCGGGCCGTTGCTGCGCGTGCTCAGCGGTCTCGGCCGGGTCGCGCTGCGCGACATCCTCGCGCGCGTCGGCGATCCCACCCCCGAGACCCGCTTCTGGGCGGTGTGGCTGCTCACCGAGATCGTCGACGTCGAGTCGGCCGCGCCGCTCGTCCCGCGCCTGGTGGACGACGACCTCGCGGTGCGCCGCGCCGCCGGGCTCGCCGCGCGCGTGCTCGTGCGCACCATCCCGCAGGCCGGCGAGTACCTGATCGAGCCGCTCGTCGGCGTCGTGCTGGATCCGGGCGGTGGCGTCGCGCTCCGGGTGCGCGCCGCCCAGGCGCTCGGAGAGGTGCGCGACAAGCGCGCGGCGGAGGGGCTCGTGCTCGGCCTCGAGGCGCGCGAGGGCGAGATCATCCAGGCCTGCCACGACGCCCTGGTCATCGTGACGCGGCACGACCCGACGAGTCATCAGGTCACGTGGCCACGCTGGTTGCACGAGCACGGGCAGAAGAGCCGCATCGAGTGGCTCATCGACGCGCTCCTCGACGAGGACGCGGCGCTGCGCGAAGCCGCCGGTCACGAGCTCAAGGAGCTCACCAAGCAGTACTTCGGCTACTACGCGAACCTGCCGCGGAGCGAGCGCGAGCAGGCCTACAAGCGCTACCTCGCCTGGTGGGAGTCCGAGGGCAGAGCGGCCTTTGCGCAGTGACCGGTGTGCGGTAGATTGCGCGCCATGATCGCCGGAAAGCTCTCCACCGTCTTCGGCCGCTCGCTGTCCCTGCTCGTCGTCGGCATCGCGCTGACGGGCTGTCCCTCGGGAAAGGGCGGGCCTGGTGAGGCGCAGTGGCCCAAGGCCGGCCAGGTCAAGACGGCAGCCCTCCCCTCGGGCGCCTCGTGGGTCGGCGTGTTCTTCATCAACTCGTCCGGCTCGCGCGGCACGATGCACATCCTGTCGTCGGGCGACGAGAAGATCCACGGCTGCTGGATCGCCGAGGACAAGCACGCGACGGCGAGCTTCGTCGGCACCACCAAGGACAACCTCGCGATGTTCGACTGGACCGAGAAGCGCGTGGGCTTCGCGGGGCCGCCGAGCCGCCTGACCGCCTACCTCGTCATGAGCAGCGACGCCGAAGGCCGCGTGCGCGTCGCCGGCGAGTACGGCGAAGACCTCACCAACGACGGCGGCAACAAGTGGGAAGGCGTCCGCCAGAAGAACCAGGAGCCCAAGGAAGACGGCTGCAAGCTCGAGGCCGGCGACACCGTCCCGACCGAGGGCGGCAACCTGAACTGAGAGCAGGAGAGAGCCGTGGATCGTGGGACCCGGCTCTTCTGGACGATCGTCCTCTGCCTGTTCGGCGCCTCCGCGTTCCTGGGGTTCCGCGCGTTCTCGATCCGCGCCGCGGCGATGGCGGCCGCGGCCACGCTGCAGACCGGTGAGCTCGCCCGGCTCGTGACCGTCGTCGACGGGGACACGGTGGTCGTCACCAACCCGGCCGGCGACCGCGTCGTCGTGCGCGTGGTGGGCATCAAGACGCTCGAGGCCCAGGGCAAGGATCCGGTCGCCCTGCACACGCAGAACGCCATCCGCGCGATGGAGAAGGCCCTCGAGAACCCCGTGCGCGTGCTCGTCGGCGTGCCGCCCCGCGACAAGCACGGCCGCGTGCTCGCCACGCTCTACCGGGACGACGAGGACGTGGCGTTGCGACTCGTCCGCGATGGCCTCGTTCTCGTCTACACCCCGTTCCCGTTCCCCGCCATGCACACCTACCTGAGTGCGCAGACCAAGGCGCGCGCCGAGCGCAAGGGCCTCTGGGCGGACCCGGCAGCGACGGCGCGGGCGGACGCGCTCGCCACGGCCTGGCGCAACGGGGGCGAGTGATGCGCAAGATCCTCCGACGCTGGCTCGTGAACCCTTCGCCGACGACGCGGATCGTGCTCTTGCTGTCGGCCGTCGTCAGCTACGGCACCACGGGCTTCCTGTACTTCGAGCTGCCGGCGCGGCCCGACCTCAAGCCGCTCGACGGGCTCTGGTGGTCGCTCGTGACCATCACCACCATCGGCTACGGCGACTACTTCCCGACCACGTCGGGGGGGCGCTTCGTCATCGCGGTGCCGCTGATGCTGTTCGGCATCGGCCTGCTCGGGTTCGTTCTCTCGGTCAGCGCGAGCAAGCTCGTGGAGGCCCGCAACATGGAGCTCTTTGGCATGGCGAAGTCGAAGCTCGAAGGCCACCTCGTGATCGTCAACTACCCGAGCCTCGCCAAGGTCGAACGCGTGGTCGACGAGCTGCGCAGCGATCCCGACTTCGAGGTCGGTGACGAGATCCTGCTCATCGACGAGGACCTCGAGGCGCTGCCGGCCTCGCTCGTGAAGCGCGGCGTCGGGTTCGTCCGGGGCAGCCCTTCGCGCGACGAGACCCTCGAGCGCGCGAACATCGACTCGGCCCGGTACGCCGTCATCCTCACCCAGCGCCCCGGCGACGCCCGCTCGGATCACCAGGCGCTCGCCGTCTGCCTCGCGATCGAGGGGCGCAACCCGAACGTGCGCACCACCGTCGAGGTGGTGGACGTCGTCTCCGAGGAGCTCCTGCGCAAGGCGGGCGTGGATCGCGTCGTCTGCACGTCGCGCTTCGACGCGCACTTCATCAGCAACGAGGTGATCCACCCTGGCGTGCAGGAGGTGCTCGACCAGCTCCTGTCGCACCTCGCGGGGCGGCAGCAGCTCTACCTGACGCCGTTCGGCTCGGGGACCTACGGCGCGGTGGCCGAGCGCTGCCGGAGCAAGGGCCACACGGCGATCGGCCTCCAGCGCGCGGGCAAGACCCGCTTCAACCCGCCGAACGACCTCGACCTCGCGCCGGGAGACCTGCTCGTCTCGATCGGGGAGCGCAAGCTCGACCCGGTGTGAAGGGCGGCGCCTCAGTAGCGGAAGATGAACTCGGTCTTCACGCCCTCGAAGGCGGGGAAGATGCGGCAGACCCCGTTGATGCACTTGAGCGCCGAGCGCTGCTGGCCCGCGAACACGCGCAGGGTGAGGGCGTTGCTGAACTTCAGCTGCCCGCCGACGCTGAGGTAGTGCTGCACGTTGCTCCACACGAGCGCGGCGCCGCTCAGCACGTTGGCCGGCTCGCTCGTGTACTCGTGGCCGAGGATGCCGGCCCAGTCCGAGCCGTGCTTGAACGAGAGGTAGGTCTGCCCCTCGCGCCACGCGATGCCGTTGCGGGCGCGGTTGCGGTGCCAGGCGTCGATCTCCGCCGAGAGCCCGTGATCGAGCGCCTTGGCGCCCGCGATCTGGACCCAGCCCTCGAAATAGTAGGGCGCGCCGGAGGAGAGGTTCTCGCGGCGGCTGCCGGCGGTGATCAGGAGGTAGCTCGCGTCGGTCGTCGAGCGCAGCTCGAAGCCGCCGAAGAAGTCGAGGATGGTGCTGGCCTTGTCGTCGGGTGCGGTGACCGAGAAGCTCCCGTCGGACGTGCAGTCGGTGTTCCAGTTCTTGAAGTAGCCGCCGGCCCAGTGGAAGCCGAAGCCCTTCTGCGCCTTGACGTCGAAGCGCGCGCGACCGCCGGTGGTGCACGTGTTGTAGGTGAGCGAGTCCTGCGTGATGAGCTCGACGGTCGGCGTCGCGTTGTACTGGACCGCCTGGAACGGCGCGAACTTGTCGAAGCGCGCGTTGAGCTTCACGGGCTCGAACGCGCGGTAGTGCTTGCCCTCGAGCGTGGTCGTGAGGATGCCCTTGGTGAGGCTCAGCGCGCCGTAGGCCGCGTAGCCGCTGCGGTCGGCGTCCTTGGGCAGGCCGTCGTCGCGACCGAGGAACGCGAGGCGCTGCTGCAGGGCGCCCTCGAGGTAGACGTTGAGGGGGACGGCGTCGGACACGCGCGGGATGGCGACGCTCGCGCCGTACGCGCGCACCTCCTTGACGTTGGTCGCGTCGACGTCGAGCGTGCGGCGGATGTCCGAGCCGTGCACGCCGAGCGTGGCGGTGCCGAGCTTGGCCTCGAGGCGGCCACCGAGCACGAGGTCGCGCGCCCAGTAGCGCGGGTCTTCTTCGGTCGAGCCGGTCGGCGCCTGGTTGACGAGCGCGATGCCGGTCGCGTCGTCGACGCGCACCGGGTTGGTGAGGCCGCCCACGAGGGTGAGGGTGACCGGCGTGGCCCGCACGACGACCTTGCCGCCCTGCAGCGTGGTGTCGGCGCCGATCTCGTCGATCTTGCGGATGTTGAGCACGAAGCCGCGGCCGAACGCGGCGTAGGCGTCGCCGAACGTCGCCTCGAGGAACGGCTTGTTGTAGGTGACGAAGAACTTCGACGGCAGGACGCCAGGGCTGCTGTTCGGCGGGGCGTTGCCGATCGGGGTGAGATAGGTGTTGCGGTAGCGGTACGGCGCGAGGCCCGCCACGTCGTTTTGCGCGCTGGTGGTGGGGTAGGTGGCCGGGTCCTTCGCGGTGTGGACGTAGGTCCAGGTGTCGAGCCGCAGGCCAGCCTGGAACGCGTTCCAGCCGAAGACGAAGTTCCAGTGATTGATCTGCTCGCCGTAGTTGTCGTCGAACGGGTAGGGCGGCGTGCGGTTGCGGTTGTCGCTGTGCCAGTTGAAGAACGACGTGGCCGTGACGTCGATGCGCAGCGGCTCGCCGGCGAGCTTGCCCACGTCGCCCGCGCGGGCGCTGGCCGCACCGAGGGTCGGGAGCAGCAGGCCGAGGACGGAGAGGGAACGTCGCCCGAGAAGACGTTGCGACCGCATCGGGCCGTGACTCTACACCACGGCCCCGCTCTTCGCTCCGCTCACTTCATCGCGGCGTCTATGTCCGCTTCGATCTGTTTTTCTTCACCCGCGTTGTAGCCCTCTTTGCGCTGCACGATCTTGCCGTGCTTGTCGATGAGGACCGAGTAGGGCGCCGCCTTGCGCGGGTTGTAGAGGTTCTGGATGCGCGAGTCGGAGTCGACCACGACGGGGAACGTGTAGCCCTTGCCCTTGATGTAGGGGGCGACCTGCGCCTCGGTGTCGCCGTTGTCGATGGAGACCGCGATGACGACGAAACCCTCCTTGCGGGCCTCGTAGAACTTCTGCAGGTGCACCATCTCGGCGGTGCAGGGCTTGCACCAGGTGGCCCAGAAATCGATGAGGATCGCCTTCTTTCCGAGGTAGTCGGAGAGGTTCAGGGTCTTGCCGTCGATGTCGGTGACCGTGAAGTCGGTGGCCTGGCCCGCCTCGCTGGCGCCGCCGGTGTTCGCGGGCGTGCAGCTCGTGAGCGGAGTGACGGCGGCGAGGGCGAGGATCGGGAGGAGGGCGCGCACGGGGTGGGGCTTTCTCGGGCTCACTTGAGGTTCTTGTCGATGTCGGCCTGGACGCGGGCGAGGTCGGCGCCGATGACCTTGGAGAGGATCTTCATGGTGGAGAGATCGACGACCACGTTGAGCGGCATGTTGTTCGGGTCGAAGAACTTGGCGACCCAGCGGTCGGGGTCGCGCGCGACCGCGTAGGTGGTGATCGAGTAGGCCTTGATCCAGTTGTCGACGTTCTCGACGGTGGCCGGGTTGCGGGCCGAGTCCTCGAGCATGATGCTCACGAAGGCGACCTTACCGGCGTACTTCGGGGCGATGGCGTTCTGGATCTCCTTCGCCTCTTCCTTGCAGGGGCTGCACCAGCCCGCTGCGACGTTGAGCACGAGGAGCTGGTGGGTCGCCTTGAAGTCGGCGAGGGCGAAGGGCACGTGCGCGGTCTCGCCGGCCTTGCGCCCGGTGAACGTGTGGTTCTCGAGGCGGTTGCCGACCTCGTAGCCGTCCTTGAGGGTGCTCGCAGGGGCGGGATCGCTGGAGCAGCCAGTGGACGAGAGCGCGAGGACGAAGGAAGCCGTGAGGAAGCCGCGACGAACCATCGGGATCAAGTACCCCGATCGGCGGCCTTTCGCAAACACGCCCGTACGGTTCAGCGGGCCACGCCGACCAGACCGTAAATGAACAAAACCGCGCCCACGCCGGGGTGGGCGGAGAGCTGGATGGGGACCCGGGCGCCGAGGCCCCAGCGGGCGGTGCGGGCGCGGACCTCGTAGAGGCCGATCCCGAGGTCGAGGACGGCGCCGAGGACTGCGCCGACGGAGCAATCGATGCCGTCGGCCGTGCCGCCCCCCTTGGCGCAGGCCGCGCGCTCGTCCTTGGTCAGCGCGACGACCGGGGCGTTCGTGAACACCAGGCCGAGGCCCGCCGACACCCACATCGGAGACTCGAACCGCCGGACCAGCCGCGCGCCGAACTCCGTGAAGCGGTTCGGGGTGGGCAGCGCGCCGAACGGCATGTAGGCGACGCCGATGTAGGGGCCGAGGCTCCACTTCGTCGGGTCTCCGCCCGGCCCGAGGCCGAAGTCGAAGTGGAGCGTGAAGTCGATTGCGAAGACGCCCGCGCCGGCGCCCTTCACCGTGAACCACGCGGGCCCGGTCCCCGCGCCGACCGCCAGGCGCTGCGGGTGCAGGTCGGGCTGGTCCGACACGTCGACGATCTCGACCTCCTGCGCGGACTTCGCGGGCGCGGCGCTCGCGGCGGAGGAACTCGTGCTCGCGGACGCGCTCGACGCGGGGGCCGCCGCGGTCGACGCGGGCTCGGCGGCGGCCAGCAGCGGCGAGAGCGACAGCAAGACGGCCACGGCGGAGCGCATCGGACGGGCGTTCAGATGCACGGCGAGGCCCCCGCGTTCGCGAGGGTGGCGAGCAACGCCGCGGGATCGTCGCCGATCAGGCCGTCCACTCCGAGCGCCGCGAGATCGACCGCCTCGTCCGGGTCGTTCACCGTCCACACGTGGAGGGCGAGGCCTTGCCGCCTCCACTCCGCGACGCGGCGCGGGGAACACAGCGTGCGCTGTGGGTTGAGCGCGAACGCACCCGTGACGTGCGCGACCCCCGGCGCGACGAAGGTGCGCGCGAGCTCCTGCCCGTCGTGGATCAGGAACGCGCGCGGCACGCGTGGCAGCGTGAGCGCGACGCGGGCCAGGAGCTCCGGGTCGAAGGTGGAGAACATCACCCGCTCGGCCACCTTGCTGCGACCCCCGAGGAGGCGCGCGACGCCGCGGACGAGCGCGGCCGCGTCGTGCGTGTCGTGCTTGAGCTCCACGTTGACGAGGGCGCCGCGCGCCTCGGCCCAGTCGAGGACGTCGGCCAGCATCGGTGGGGGGCCACCGCCCTCGAGCTCGACGCCCGCGAAGGCGCGCCGATCGAGGTCCTGCGCGCGGCGCGCGTCGCGGCCCGCCGTGACCCGCTTCAGATCGGGGTCGTGGAGCACGACGACCTCACCGTCGGCGGTGGTGCGGACGTCGAGCTCCACGCCGTCGGCGCCGTCGTCCATGCCGCGCGCGAACGCGGCCAGCGTGTTCTCGGGGAGGTGGGCGCGCGCGCCGCGGTGCGCCCAGACGAGAGGCCGCGCGCCGTGCCGACGGAGGAGCCGGCCCACTAGACCGTCACCGTCTCCTGGTGCTCGCCGAACACGGCGCGGAGCACGTCGGCGACCTCGCCCACGGTGGCGCGCGCCTTCACCGCGGCGAGGATCGGCGCGACCACGTTGCCCTTGGGGTCGCGCGCGGTGCGCTCGAGCGTGGCCAGGGCTTCCGCGTGCTTCACGGCGTCGCGGCCGGCGCGGACCGCGCGCACGCGGGCCACCTGCTCGGCCTCGAGCGCCGGGTCGACCTTGCCGACGGGGACCGGCTCGCTCGTGGTCTGGAACTCGTTGAGCCCGACGATGATGCGATCTTTGTTCTCGATCTGCAGCTGGTAGTCGTAGGCGGTGTTCTGGATCTCGCGCTGGGGGAAGCCCTGCTCGATCGCGGCCACCATGCCGCCGAGCGCGTCGATGCGGGCGATGAGGGCCTCGGCGCCCTTCTCGATCCGCTCGGTGAGCGCCTCGATCGCGTAGCTGCCGCCGAGCGGGTCGACGGTGTCGGCGACGCCGGACTCGTAGGCGATGATCTGCTGGGTGCGCAGGGCGAGCGTGGCGGCCGCCGCCGTGGGCAGGCCGAGCGCCTCGTCGAAGGAGTTGGTGTGGAGCGACTGGCACCCGCCGAGCACCGCCGCGAGCGCCTGGATGGTGACGCGCACCACGTTGTTGAGCGGCTGCTGTGCCTGCAGGGTCATGCCGGCGGTCTGGCAGTGGAACTTGAGCGCGCGCGCGCGGGCGGTCTTGGCCGAGAAGCGCTCGCGCATGATCTTCTCCCACAGGCGGCGGGCCGCGCGGAACTTGGCGACCTCCTCGAGCAGGTGGTTGTGCCCGTTGAAGAAGAACGAGAGCTGGCTGCCGAACGAGTCCACGTCGAGGCCGGCGGCGATCGCGCCCTCGACGTAGGCGATGCCGTCCGCCAGCGTGAAGGCCACCTCCTGGATGGCGTCGCACCCGGCCTCGCGCACGTGGTAGCCGCTGATGCTGATGGTGTTCCACTTGGGCGCGTGCTCGCCGCACCACGCGAAGATGTCGCTGATGACGCGCAGCGAGGGGCGCGGCGGGTAGATGTACGTGCCGCGCGCCATGTACTCCTTGAGCACGTCGTTCTGGATCGTGCCGCGGAGCGCGCTCGCGGGGACGCCCTGCTCCTCGGCCACCGCGACGTAGAGAGCGAGCAGCGTGCTCGCCGTCGCGTTGATGGTCATCGAGGTGCTCACCTCGTCGAGCGGGATGCCGGAGAGCAGCACGCGCATGTCCTCGATGGAGTCGATGGCCACGCCGACGCGCCCCACCTCGCCCTGCGCGTAGGGGTGGTCGCTGTCGCGGCCCATCTGCGTGGGCAGGTCGAAGGCCACCGAGAGCCCGGTCTGGCCTTGCTGGAGCAGGTAGCGGTAGCGCGCATTGGACTCGGCGGCGGTGCCGAAGCCCGCGTACTGGCGCATCGTCCAGTGACGGCCGCGGTACATGTCGGCCTGCACGCCGCGGGTGAACGGCGGCGCGCCGGGTCTTCCGAGGTCGACCGCCGGGTCGAACCCGAACAGCGAGAGCTGCTCCGGGCCGTACACGGTCTCGGCGTCGAAGTGACCGGCCATCAGGCCGACGCGGGGCTTCTTGTCCTTCTTGCCTTCGCTCACGGGAGCATCTGTCGTCTGCGCGCGTCGGGGCTGCAAGCCGGGCTTTTGGCCCGGGCCGCGGCGCGCCATGGTGCCGCGGTGGACGTCCAGCTGCTCACCCGAGAAGACGAGCTCCCCGCGGCGATCGACGCGCTGCTCGGCGCCGAGGAGATCCCGCTCGACGTCGAGAGCAACGGCCTGCACGCCTACCGCGCCGACCTCTGCACGCTGCAGCTCGCGGTGGTCGAGGGCGGCGAGGTGCGGCGGGTCTACGTGGTCGACACGATGGCGATCGGTGACGCGGGTCTCGCCCCGCTCTCGCGGGTGCTCTCGGTGCCCACGCCGCGCAAGCTGATCCACGACCTCGCGTTCGACGCGCGCATCCTCGCCCAGCACGGCCTGATGCTCGCCGGCGTGCGCGACACGGCGATCGCGGCGCGGTTCCTCGCCATCGCCGCCACCGGCCTCGGCACGCTGCTCGAGACCCGCGTGGGGCAGAAGGTCGACAAGCGGCTGCAGCACCACGACTGGGGCGCGCGGCCGTTCGACGCCTCGATGATCGCGTACCTCGGGGCCGACGTCGCCCACCTGCCCGCCCTCGCGCGGAGCCTGTTCGCGGAGGCCGCAGAGAAGGACATCGTGCCCGAGATCGAGGAGGAGACCGCGTACCGCCTCGCCGGTGCGCTCGCCGCCGGACCGGACGAGCGGCCGCCGTGGGCGCGCATCAAGGGCATGTTGGATCTCGACGCGCCGGCGCTCGGCGCGCTGAGCGTCCTCGCCGAGGTCCGCGAGGCCGAGGCCCGCGCGCTCGACGTGCCGGTGCACACGGTGATCGGCAACGAGGCGCTGCTCGCCATCGCGCGCACGCGCAAGCCCGAGACGGTGCGCGCGGTCGCCAAGGGGCGCGCCGGGCGCATCGCCGCCGATCTGATCCGCGTGCTCGCGACGGCGCCCGAGGACGTGTCGGCCGAGGACCGCGCGCGGTTCGTGACGCCCCCGCCGCGGCTGTCGCGCGACGAGATCGAGTTGCGCAAACGTCGGGACGCCAAGCTGCGGAGCTTCCGCAAGGCCGCCGCCAGGGAGCGTGGCGTCGACGAACAGGTGGTGCTGCCGGGCCACTGCCTGAACGATCTGGTCGCGCTCGGGCCGACCACCATCGAGGAGCTCGCACGGATCGAGGGGCTCGGTGGGCGGCGGATCGCCCGCGACGGAGAGGCCCTCCTTGCCGCCCTCACCGCGGCGCAAGGCCGAGCCGCCTGCTAGCCTCTCGCCCATGAACGCGCGCGTCCTCTTGCTTGGTTCGCTGCTCTCCCTCGCCGCGTGCAGCGGCACCTCCGATCCCGAGCCCATGACCCTCGAGCAGGCCCAGACGGGCTTCGCCGGGACCTATGCGGGGACGTTCACGGGAGACGGGAAATCCGGGTCGATCGAGATCGCGCTGTCGCTCACGGCCAGCGTCACGCCCAAGTGCGGCACGCATACGCTGTCCACCAAGTGCATCGACGTCACGAACATCCGGGTCGTCGGCACGCTCACCACCGCGGACGGCTCGTTCACCAAGACCGCGGTCGAGGGGACGGTCACGGTCTACGGCGTCACGACCGACAACGGCGGCGATCTCACGCTGCGCACCACCGCGGGCGACACGGTGCAGGGGAGCCTCCGGAAGAACACGGCGAGCGGCACGGTGAAGCTCACCACCGGCAAGAGCTTCACCTTCGACGCGCCCCGCAAGTGAAGGCGTGGAGCGCGCTCGCGTTCGCGCTCCTCTCGTGTAGACGCGAGGCGCCCGCGAAGCCCGATCCCGCGGTGGTGGACGCGGCGCCGCCCGTCCCGACGGCGCGCGTGCCCTTCGTGCTGCGACAGGGGCGGGTGATCGATCCGCGCACCGCCACGGTGGTGCACGTGCTCCGCGCCGAGGACCCGCGGAGCGAGGCCGAGGACGGCACGTACGCCGTCTTGCTCGCCCGCGATGGCACCATCCACGTGCACGAGCTCGCGAGCGGCAAGGAGGTGTGGTCGCTCCCGCTGAAGGCCCCCTGGGGTTCGGTCGTGGTCGTCGCCGGCCACGCCCTCGTCACGGGGCTGCGGGAAGTCCACCTCCTCGATCTGCGCAAGCGGTCGGCGCGCGTCCTCGCCGTGCCCGGTGGTGTGGGTCACCCCGTGGCGCGCACGACGGACTTCGTGCTGGTCGAGGGGGCGAAGCTGCTGCGAAGGGTCGATCCGACCGCTGGGACGGTCACGCCGCTCGCCACGCTGCCCTTCGATCTGGTCGGTTTCCGCAGCACCCTGCGGCGCCGCGAATCGACCACGGTGTGCGCGGTGACGGCGGACCTCGCGCTCGAGGTGGCGTGCCTCGACGCCGCGGGCGCGGTGGTGACGCGCTCCACGGTCGACCTCCATCGCGCAGGCGATCCGAAGGGGATGAGCTTCGCCCTCCGCGCCGTGGACGAGCGGTATGTCCTCTACGGCACCGGTCCGCTGCACGTCGGGCCCGTGCGCCGCGCCGCGGTCGTCCGGCTCGGCGACGGTGTGACCGTCGCGACCGCGGAGGACGAGGTCGCGGCCGCGGCGCTCCGGGAGGACGGCTCGCTCGCCGGGCTCGTCGTGGTGCTGCCGGAGGTTCGTTTCCTCGACGCGACGGGGGCGTTGCGCTGGAAGCGCCCGCCAGTGGACCCGCACCACGAGTCCGCGAGCGCGGTGGTCCGCGACGGACGTCTGATCCTCGACGTGTACCCCGCGATCTCGAG
>JAEUKC010000264.1:0-8929 GCA_016794445.1 Myxococcales bacterium | reverse complement strand
CGTCCAGTACCCGGAGGCTGCGTAATGCCGCGTCACGAGAGACCACCGGTAAGCCGTGTGCGGGAAATCCGCACGCACGGTTTGAACGGGGGTTTTGCCTCACGCCACCACTTGGTGGCAGAAAGCTGAATCTACCAATGGTCTCCCTGTCGATCCCTCTGCGGCTCGTCGCCGTCTGCGGCGTCGCGGCCGTGTTCGGCTGCTCGGGGGCTGACTTCGTCGTCGCCGAGGTCGATGGCTCGGCCAGCGACACGCAGGTGGGGGACACGTCTGCCGGCGACGCGACGCTCGACAGCGGCTCCGCGGCCGATGATGGGGTCGACACGGCCACGGATGGGAGCCGTTTGGACTCGAGCAAGGACTCCAGCGACGGGGACACGGGCTCGCCGGACACGGGCTCGCCGGACACGGGCTCGCCCGACACGGGCTCGCCGGACACGGGCTCGCCGGACACGGGCACGCCGGACACGGGCTCGCCGGACACGGGCACGCCCGACACGGGCACGCCCGACACGGGGACGCCCGACACGGGCACGCCCGACACGGGCACGCCCGACACGGGCACCGGTGACACCGGCGGGCCCGACGCCGACAAGTGTTATGGCGTCGTCTGCCTGGGGCTCAAGAACGCGTGCTGCCCTTCGACCGGCGCCTGCTACAGCACGCTGTGCCTCTCCTGCTGTCCGCCCTGAACGTCGCCTCATTCGGCGGCGACGGCGAGGTCTCGATCGGCGAGCGCGACGACGTCGCCCACCACGAGCAGCGCGGGAGACGGCAGCGCGGCTGCGTGTACGCGCTCCGCGAGGTCGGCGAGAGTGCCCACGACGGTCCGCTGCCGCTCCGTCGTGCCTTCGGCGATCACAGCCGCTGGCTCCCTCGCAGAACGCCCGCCCGCCACGAGCGAGGCCGTGATCTCGGCGAGGTTGGTGAGTCCCATGAACACGACGAGCGTCCCAGGTACCCGTGCGAGACTGGTGAAATCCGTGCCCTCGCCGGTCGCCGCGGGGTGACCCGTCGCGAACGTCACCGCGCGCGCGGTACCCCGATGGGTCACGGGGATGCCCGCATACGCCGGGACCGCGACCCCCGCGGTGACGCCGGGCACCACCTCGTGGTCGATCCCGGCCTCGCGGAGCGCGAGCACCTCCTCGTATCCGCGCCCGAACACGAAAGGGTCACCGCCCTTGAGGCGCACGACGCGGCGCCCCTGTCTGCCGAGCTGCACGAGCAGCGCGTCGATCTCCGGCTGCGGGAGGGCGTGGCGCCCCTGACGCTTGCCGACGTACAGACGGTCGGTCGTCGCGGGACACAGGTCGAGCAGCGCAGGCGCGACGAGCGCGTCGTACACCACGACCTCGCACTCCTCGAGGCGGCGGCGACCTTTGCACGTGAGCAGCTCGGGGTCTCCGGGACCCCCGCCGACCAGTGAGACGAAACCCTTCATCGGACACCTCCCCACCACGCGGTGAACTCGGGCGTGAAGTAGCGGAGGCGCTCCTTCTTGAACTCGCGCGCGCTGAACAGGATCGCGTGGTCGGTCGGGCGCACCGCGGCCGCGAGGCGCGCCGTGATGACGCTCACCGCCTCCTCGTCGCGGGCGTGGATCATCGAGTACACGCGATACGGGAATCCGGGAGCATCGTTGCGCGCGTAGCAATGGCTCACCTCGGGGGCCGCTGCGAGGAGCGCGCCCACCTCGTCGATGCGCGCCTCGGGGACGTTCCAGACGACCATGCCGTTGCCGCGGACGCCGAGCTTGCGGTGGCGGAGCGTGGCCACGTAGCGCCGGAGGAGCCCCCCGAGGTGCCGCTGACCGAAGGCGAGCAGGGCTGCCTCCTCGACCCCGGTGGTACGGGCGAGGGCCGCGAACGGACGCTCCACGTAGGGCAGAGGGCGCTGGAGCGCGCGGATCATGGCCCGCTCGGTCTCGCCGACGGTGACCGTCGAGGTCGACCCTCCGCCGGCCTCGACACGGGTCGCGTTCTCGAGCGACTCGGGGTCGAAGCGCACCCCGATCTTGAACGTGTGGGTGCGACGGAGCGCCGTGCACGCCCCCGACGAGAGCCCGGCCTCTCGCTCGATCCTCGCGAGTGCGGCGTCGACGCCGATCGCTCCTGGCATCGCGATCGTGAACCACAGGTTCATCGGGTGGCGGCGCTCGTAGGCATGGGTCACGGTCGGACAGGCCGCCGTGACCGCGGCGACGGCCGCGAGCCGCTCCTCGGGCACCGTCACCGCCACGAGCGCGCTGTCGAAGCCGAGCAGCGAACCCTCGATCACCCCCGAAATCTCGCGGAGCTGACCGCCCGTTTCGAGCGCCCGCAGTTGCTGGAGCACGAGGTCGGGCGAGGCGTCGCACGCGTGGGCGAGCTCGGTCCACGGGTCGTCGACGAGTGGGACCCCCGCCTGCAGCGCGAGCAAGAGGCTGCGCCCGCGCTCCGGGTCCAGTGGCAGGTTCGCCTCGGGGGTCGAGTCCAGCATGAGGTCGCTCGCTTTCAGAGCCCGATGCGGGCGGCGCGGAAGGGGCTGAAGATCCCGGAGGGCGAGCGGAGCTTCTTCCGATCGACGACCTCGTATCGGGCGGCGTCGACCAGCACGAGCTCGTCGTCCGCGTTGGCGGTGACGAGCAAGTGCGAGCCGCGCGGCGTGAAATCCAGGTGATAGACGCGCCGGCCCACGCGGAGCGAGCGCTTGACCGTGAGCGAGGTCGTGTCGACGACGTCGAGCCATGCGTCGTCCTCCTCGCCGGAGAACGAGACCCAGATCTCGCGCTCGCTCGGCGCGCGCACCGTGTAGACCGGGTGGCCGCGCAGCGGCACGCTCTTGACGAACGAGAACGTCTCCCGCTCGAGCACCGCGAGGCGCTTCTCGCCGACCAGCGGCACGAACAGGAACCGACCGGCCTGCGCCCACGAGGCCATGTGGGGGAGCTTCTTCGGGCTGCCCACGTCGGCCGGGAGCTCGGGGTCGCGCAGGGAGATCTCCCGCACGCCCGCCTCGGGCTTCTCGAGGTCGAGCACCGCGATGCCGTCGGAGCCGAGCTTGCCGACGACGTAGTGGCGGCCGTCGGCGGTGATCATCGCGTCGTAGGGCATGCCCGCGCCGGCCTTGATCTTGTGGGTGACGGGCGAGGGGGCGGCCGGGTCGAGGATCCAGATCTCCTGACCCTCGATGAGCACGCACACGAGCCTGTTGCCGGGCGCGTCGACCATGCCGGTCACCCGCGAGCTCGACGGGATGCGCGTCTTGACGGTCATCGTGCGCGCGTCGACCAGCGTGACGCCACCCGGGATGTACTCGGCCACTCCGATGGTGCGACCGTCGTGGGTGATGCCGAGGTCGATCGAGTTCTTGGAGGTCTGCACCTCCCCGTCGACCTTCAAGGTCTCGAGGTCGATGCGCACGAGGCGACCACTGCGCGTCGCGAGGAAGCCCCAGTGGAGGTCGGGGCCGAACGTCATGGTGGCGTGGTGCAGATCCCCGAGCCCTTCGATGCGGTTCGGGAGCAGCGTGCGCTCGGACCAGTCGTAGGCGGCCAGCGAACCCGACGCGCGCTCCACGACGAGCACCCGGGTGCCGAGAGTCCCGGGCAGCGCCGCGCCCGGCTTGCTCGCCGCCTGGCCGCGTCGGCAGCCGACGAGCGTGAGGAGGAGACTCAGGAGGACTGCGAAGCGGGCCATGGGGGCGCCTCCTCTCTCGAGGTCAGGGGGTCGATCTCGGCGTCGGTCATGACACAGGCCGGATCCTCGGCCCACATCCGGCCATGGACGGCGAGCGCGCGCTCCCGGTGGGAGCCGCGGCACAGCGCGACGAACTTGCAGCGACCACAGCGACCCTCGAGCCGCTCGGCGCGACTCGCGAGCTCCGCGCGCAGCGGATGGCGCAGCACCTCGACGAGCGACTGCTCGGGGAGCTTGCCGAGGGTCGCGCCGCGCCAGAACTGGTCGGGGTGCACCTCGCCGCGGTGGTCGATGTCGATCATCTTCTCGCCAGCGGTGTTGCCGCCGCGCGCGACCAGCAGGCGCTCGACGCGGGCCCGCGCGGCCTCGCCGTGGTGCGCCGCCACCCAGCCGAGCAGCAACGGTCCGTCGGAGTCGTTGGAGCCGGTGACCATGCGCACCTTCGACCCGGCGTCGAGCTTCTTCTCGGCGATCTCGAAGAGCCGGGTCAAAGCTGCGCGGGTCTCGGTCGGGGTGAGATCGTCGCCGACGAGACGCAGGCCGCGTCCCGCGTACACGAGGTGCGAGACGTAGAAGCGACCCACGCCGACGCCCTCGCTCGCGGCGAGGACGTCCTCGAGCTGGTCCACGTTCTTCCGGGTGAGCGTGATCCGGACCCCGGTGCGGAGACCCACGGCGTGGCAGGCGGCGAGGCCAGCGAGCGCCGCGGCGTGTCCACCGTCCATGCCCCGGTACGGGTCGTTCCACTCCGGGCGACCGTCGATGCTGACCCCGACGTAGCCGACGCCGTGGTCGCGCAGGCGGGCGGCGACGGCCTCGTCGATCAGCACACCATTGGTCGACAGCTGGGGCGCGATGCCGAGGCTCTGTGCCCGCGCGAGGAGCTCGAACAGGTCCGCCCGCAACAGTGGCTCTCCACCGCTGAAGATCACGACCCGCACCCCCGCGCGGCCGAGGTCGTCGAGGACGGCGAGCGCCTGCTCGGTGGTGAGATCCGACGGTGAGGGGCGAGGCCCCGCGGCGACGTAGCAGTGCGGACACGTCATGTTGCAGTGCTTGCAGACGTTCCACACCACCACCGGCGCCGCGGCTTCCGGCGAGAAGCGCTGCCGGGCGAGGCCCTTGCCGAGGGCCGCCTGCGACTCGCGACCGCGAGCCACCTCGAGCATGTCGGTCAACATCAACATGACGACCTCACTCGGCGAGCGCGCTACCGAGCCGAACGGCTCAGTAGACGTCGTTCGCCGTGTTCCAGACGTTGAACTTGCCGGTGGGCGTCACGAGCCAGTCGCCCGTGATGCGCTTCTTCTCGGTCAGGGTCTTGTCGTCGTAGACGATGAGCCCGCCGGCCTTGTCCCAGATGGAGACCCACACCTCGGTGCCGGTCTTGTCGTACTCGAAGTGGACCATGCGGCCCTTCTCGGTGGGCGACCAGCACTTGTGCATCTTGCCGGTCTTCTTCTCGTAGACGCAGATCTGCTTCGGGCCTTTCTCGTCGGCGGAGAGCGGCGAATCGGTCCACACCCACGGCGACTTGTCGTGGGTCTTCACGAAGAGGCCACCCGCGGCGGGGAGCGGCACGGTGCGCACGATCTTCCAGGCCTTGTCCGGGTGCTTCGCCGGGTCGGCGCCGTAGACGGTGAACTTCGCCTCGCCGATGTGAACGGTGCCGTTGACCCATCCGAACTCCGGGTCCTCCCAGTTGGCGCCGCGACCCGGGTGGGGCTTGATGCCGGTCTCGACCTTCGCGACCAGCTTCTTCTCCTTCAGGTCGATGATGGCCATCTGGTTCTTCATGTTGGCCGCCGACAGGAGGTACCGCTTGGTGTGGTCGTACCCGCCGTCGTGCAAGAAGCGCTCGGCCGCGACCTTGGTGACCATGGGGAAGTCGGGCTTGCTGTAGTCGACGAAGCCGACGTAGCCGGACTCCTTGAGGTTGAGCGCCCACATCGTCTCGTCGTGGAGCGCGTAGATGCCCGCGACGCGCACCTCCTTGAGCTCCTCCTGCGCGTCGATGGGTGCCGAGAGCACGCTCGTGACCTTCTTCGGCTCCAGGGTCTGACCATCGAAGATGACGTACTGGGGCGGCCAGTAGCAGCCCTCGATGACGACCTTGTCCTCCCACCCCTTGGCCTTGGAGCCGTCGACGCTGCGCGCGTCGAAGCAGCCCTGCACCTGGGCCACGACGGTGGGCGTCTCGGTCCAGAGGTCGATCATCGTCACCTTGCCGTCACGGCCGACGGCGAGGAAGTACCGGCCCGACGAGGACGCGCGGAGGATGTGCACCGCGAAGCCCGTGTTGATCGTGGTGAGCATCTCCTTCGTGTCGCCGTCGATGATCGCGACCTTGCCCGCGTCACGGAGGATGACGCCGAAGAAGTTCTGCCAGTTCTTCTTGGTCTCCGGCTTCTTCGGGCGCTTGTCGGGCGCGACGCTGAGCTTCCAGCTCTCCTTGATCTTCTCCAGCGGGAGCTGGGGCGGATCGGGGGGCGTCATCTGGACGTAGGTCGCCATGAGGGTGATCTCGTCGGTCGTGAGGACACCCTCGCGACCCCACGCGGGCATGCCGCCTGGCGTGCCGTTGGTGAGGATGGTCTGCAGCGCCGTCGTCCCGATCTTCTTGGTGCGGTCGGGGGTGATGGCGGGGCCGGTCGCGCCCGCGCGCAGCGTGCCGTGGCAGCCAGCGCAGCGGTTGAAGTAGATCCCCTTGGCCTTCTCGAAGTGCTCTCCCTCGAGCGGCTTGACCTCGGCGACCGCGACGGGCGCCTTGGCGCTCTCCTGCGCGATGTACGCGAGCACGGCGGCGATCTTCGCGTCGTCCAGGTTGGGGTTCGGCATCGGCACGTTCTTGAACTTGGCGAGCAGCTCCTTGCCCGCCGGATCGGTCTGGCCCATGCCGATCGGGTCCTTGAGCCACTTCACGAGCCAGGTGTTGTCGCGGCGCTTGGCCACGTCCTTGAGGTCGGGCCCGGTCCGGTCTCCCTGACCGATCGAGTGACAGGCGAGGCAGGACTTGTTCCAGACGTCGAGGCCGACGGTGACGTCGCCGGAGGCGGTCGCGGCGGGGCCACCGGCCGGATCCTTCTGGCCCTCGTCCTTCTTGCAGGCGCTCGGCGCGAACAGCGCGGCGAGCGAGGTGAACACGGCGACGGCGCGCGGGATGGATCGCATGGCAACACCTCTCGTGAAGTCTGCGCACACGTTGACGCCGTTCGCCGATCCCTCCCATGACATCGGTCAGCCGTGCGCGGGCGGGTTCTCGCGCTGTCGGCCCGTGTCTTGCGATGGTGTCGTGGATGTCTCCGATCACACGCTCCCTGACGCAAACGATGCGACCGAGCGGCGAACGCCGCGCGTTGCTTGCGCGAAGACTCCTCGTTCTGCTCGGCCTCGCGACGTTGCTCGTGGCGGCGCTCTCAGGGGTCGTACGTCTCGGCGTGCTCCCCGCGCTGACCGGTCCCCTCGGTCACGCCGTCGCGCACCATGGCCCCTGGATGGTCGTCGCGTTCCTCGGGACCGTCATCGGGGTCGAGCGGTGTGCCGACCAGGCGCGTGTCTGGCCGTACCTCGGCCCGTTGCTGATCGGGGTCGGCGGGCTCGTCGGCCGTCCGTCGGTGGTGCTCGCGGGCGGCGGTGTGCTCGCGCTCGCGCTGCTCTCGCGGAGCCGCCACGCTCGCGTCACCACCCTCCTCGCGATCGAGGTCGTCTCCCAGCTCGTCTTCCTCGGCGCCGCGACCCTGGCCGTTCGCGGGGCGCCGGTCTTCGAGCTCGTGCCGTGGTGGATGGTGTTCCTCGTGACGACGATCCTGGGGGAGCTGGCCATCGAAGGCGAGCGGACGCCGCTCGCGCTCGCGGTGGTCGCCGGGGCCGTCCTGGTCGCGAGCGTCGCCTCGCCCGCGACACTCCGGCTGCTCGGTGGGTGGTTCGTGCTGCTCGGTGCCTGGATGTTCCGCTTGCCAGCGGCACGGCCGATCGCCCGTGGCGGGAGTGAGGGCCACGTCGCCCGCTCCATCGCGGCAGCCGCGGGTTGGTCGCTGGTGGCAGGTCTGCTCCTTGCGACGCACGGTGCGCTGGCCGCCGGACCCGTGTACGACGCCACCTTGCACGCGATCTTCGTGGGGTTCGTCCTCGGGATGTTGTTCGGCCACGGACCACTGGTGCTCCCGCCGCTCATCGGTCGCCGGGTGAGTCACGACGCTCGCTTCGTCGTCCCCTTCGCAGTCCTGCAGGGCTCCCTGGTCGCGCGCGTCGCGGGCGACCTCCTCGACGTGCCCGCGGCGCGCTCGGCGGGTGGAGCGCTGAACGGCGTCGCGGTCCTCCTGTTCGTGCTCTCGGTCGCGAGTGCGTCGAGGTCGCCCGGCTGAGCCAGCCGTTGGCCCTAGACCCGCGCGAGGGCGTCACGCACCGCGACGGTGCGCGCGGGCAGCACGGCGGCCTTGCGCCACGCGAGGTAGATGGTGTTGCTGGAGCGGCCTGGCGCACTCCGCCGATCGGTGCGCGCAGGGACGAGCCGCACGAGGCGCCCCTCCTCGAGGTGCTCGTACACGAGGTAGGTGGGAAGGACGGCCAGGCACACTCCCTCGATCGCGAGCTCGACCAGCTCGTCGAGATCGGGGACCACGACGACCACCCGCCGGGGCAGCGGCGCTCGATGCCCGAACTGGAGCTGCCACCAGAGAGAGAGCATCGAGAGTTCGGTGTCGAACGCGCCGTAAGGGAGCGCTGCGAAGTCGTCCTCGGTGCGGGGGGGCCCCCATCGCGCGAGGAACTGGGGCGCGGCGACCGCGACGAAGGCCTCCTCGGCGATCGGGTGCGCCTCGAGCGAAGCCGACGGCGGGCGGACGAGGATGCCGAGATCGAGCTGGCCGTCGACGAGGCGTCGCTCGATCGCCGAGGGCACCCCGAGCGTGAGACGCAGCCCGAGGCCGGGGTGGGTCTCCAGCAGCTGCGCGACGCGACGACGCATCCAGTGACGACCGAACGCCCGGGGCATCCCCACGTGGACGAGCCCTTCGATCGACTGGAACGTGCCGGTCAGCGAGCCGAGCGCGTCGTCGATTTGCGAGAACGCCGGGCGCAACGACCGAGCAAGCTCCCTGCCGTGTGGAGTCAGCTGGGCTCGGCGACCCACGCGCTCGAACAGCGGCACGTCGAGCTGCGCCTCGAGCGTCTTGATCTGCTGCGAGATCGCGGAGACGGTCACCGAGCGCGCGGTCGCGGCCCTGCGGAACGTGCCCGTATCGGCCGCC
>JAEUKC010000213.1:0-7393 GCA_016794445.1 Myxococcales bacterium | reverse complement strand
GGGTCGTTCTTGGAGACGATCGCGAGCAGCACGCCTTGTTCGGCGAGCGCGGCGAGGAGCTCCTGGTAGAGCGCGTGTGCGTGCGAGCCGTGGTCGAGGTCGAACGAGAGGCCCGCGATCCCGTCGTCGCCGAGGAGGCCGCGCCAGAGGGTGTCGTCGAGGTCGGTGATGAGCCCCTTGCGTGGGGGCGTCGGGTAGAGGGCCTCGGCGAGCAGGGCGCCGAGCGCGTCGGCGGCCTCGAGGGTGTAGGGCGAGCCGCTGCCGAGCAGCGTGTCGAACCGCAGGGCGCCCGCGGGCAGCCGTGACGTCACGCGCTCTGGATCGAGCACACGCACGCGGTCGGCAACGGACGCTGCGAACGAGGCTACCGCCGCGCGCAGGCGGTGGGGCTCGGCGGAGGTGTGGTGCGGCGGCCCGAGCGCGCGCGGGGGCAGTGGCAGCAATGGCAGCAAGAGGGCGACGGTGGTCTTCTCGGCGAGCGCGCGCAGGCTCTCGGTCAGCGCGGCGAGGCGCTGCTCCACCGTCGCGACGACGTCGGCGCTGGCGGAGGCGCGGAGGCCGTGGGTCACGCGGTAGCCGAGGCGCGGATCGAGATCGCTCCACTCGAGCACCACGGCGACGGCGCGCGGGGGCTGGGCCGCGAAGCGGCGAATGGTGCCGGCGAGGTCGTCGAAGAGGCCCACCTCGAGGCGCGGCGCGGTGCCGGTGCGCTCGGCCACGTGCGCGCCGAGGAAGGTCTCGAGGTGCTGGGTGATCAGGCCGGAAGCGAGGCCTAGCCGAGGGGGCGCCTGTCCATCGGCAGGCGCCCGCCGCACGAGGCGCAGCGCGTCGGCGAGCTTCACCCGGACAAGGTATCACGCGGGGCGCTACGCCTCCGCGGCCGGTTGGCAGGCGTCTGCCGAAATTTCGGCAGGCGTCTGCCGAGTCTCAGTTGGTGACGACGGTGACGCCCTTGGGCGGGGTCCACGTGAAGACCGAGGCTTCGATCTTGCCGTTCACCGTGGCCTTCTTGAACACGAACTTGTTCCGGTTGTCCTGCGGGTCCTGGATGAGGACGGAGATCACGTGGAACGTCTTGCCGTCGATGTAGAACAGCACGGTCTGGTAGAGGTTGGTCGCGACCTTGGGCTTGGCCTCGAGCACGTAGCCGCCCTCCATGTTCTGCTTGGCGGCGAACGCGATGTTGAAGTCCTTCGCCAGGTCGCCCTTGCCCATGAGGAACGCGAGCGCGGTCGGCATCTGCGAGTCCTTGACCGCCATCTTGCGCGCCTGGTTCTCGGTGGGCGTGTACGACCAGAGCGTGGTGCCGTCGGACACGACGAGGTTGCCCTTGGGCGCCTGGTAGTCCCACCGCATCTTGCCGGGCTTCACGAAGGTGACGCGACCCGAGTGCTCCTTCTTGTCCACGCCGAAGGCCTTGGCCTGGTAGGTCTGCGTGAAGTCGGCCTCGTAGCCGGTGATCGCGTCGTACGCCTTCTGCACCTTGGCGGCGACGTCGGCCGCGCTCAGGCCCGTGGTCGGCGCGGGCGCAGACGAAGCCGAGGGCGCCGCGGAGACGGAGGCACCAGGCTTGGGCTGCGCGAGGGCGACGCCGCCGAACAGCGGGGCGGCGACGACGAAGACGAGGGCGAGACGCGAGGCGAGGGCTTTGGACATCGTGGTTCTCGGGGGGATCGACGGGCGGAGCCCCCGGGATATTCCACGGGTCGCCCCTGCCTTCAATCCGCGAGGGACAATCCGCCCTTGCGCGGGTCGGCGGCCGCGCCGAGCCAGCGGCCCGTCGGGCGCGGTTCCACCACGATCAGCTGCACGGCGTTCAGTGCATCGGTGACCTCCACGGTCTCCCCGCGCTTCGTGAGATCGTCCCCCAGCTCGGTGCCGAACGAGGGCTCGAGCAGGAGCTTGCTGCCCGTCGCGTGGATGCGCGGCCAGCCGACCGCGTCGCCCGGCGCGGCGCCGAACACGAGGCGCGCGAGCATCACCAGCGTCACGCTGGTCGCGATGCGCGGGCCGCCCGAGCCGCCGGCCACCGCGATGACCTTGCCGTCCTCGATGACGATGGTGGGCGTCATGCTCGACGTGGGGCGCGCGCCCGCGCGGGGCACGTTGGGCTTCTTCTCGATCGCGTCGGCGGTCTTGCCGAAGTCGTCGAGCTGGTCGTTCAGCAGGATGCCGGTGTCGCCCGCGACGATCTTGGCGCCGAAGGGGCCGTTGACCGTGGTGGTGAGCGCGACGGCGTTGCCCTCGGCGTCGACGATCGAGAGGTGCGAGGTGCCGTGCTCGTCGACGCGCAGCTCCACCGGCGGATGGGTCTTGTCGGGCGAGATCTTGGCGAGCCGCGCCTTCATGCGGGCCTCGCCGTAGAGCGGCCCGAGGTCGTACGGCGTGGCCTCGGGGTCGCCGACGAAGCGCGCCCGGTCGTCGAGCGAGCCGCGCATGAGCTCGGCCACCGTGTGCAGGTAGACGCCGGAGTCGATCTTCATCGCGCCGAGGTGCGCGCGCGCGACCATCGCCTGCGCCAGCATGAGGCCGCCCGACGACGGCGCCGGCATCGTGTAGAGCGTGCGCGCGCCCATCTGCAGGGTGAGCGGCTTGCGCTCCTTCGGCGCGTAGTCGGCGAGATCCTTGCGGGTGAGCGTGCCGCCGACCGCCTTGGCCGCGTCGACCATCGCGTCGGAGAGGGGGCCGTCGTAGAACGCCTTCGGGCCCTGCTGCGCGATCGTGTGCAGCGTCTTCGCCAGATCTTCGCGCACGACCTTGGTGCCGACGGGCAGCGGGCCGCCGCCGCCGAGGAGGCGCGCGCCGAGCGTGGGGACCAGCGCGCGGAGCGGCTTCTCGAAGTACCCCGCGGCGCGCGCGACGTGCGCCGACAGCGTGAACCCCTGCTCGGCGAGCTCGGCGGCGGGCAGCACGTCCTCGCGGAACGAGCGCTTGCCGAACTTCTGCACGAGCTTGGCGAGGCCCGCGATCTCGCCCGGGACCCCGACCAGGTGGCCGCGCTTGTCGGGGCCGAGCGGGCGTGCGTCGAGGGCGGCCACGTCGAGGCCGGCCGGCGCCGTCTCCCGGAAATCGAGGACGTAGACCTCCTTGGTCTTCTGCCGGAACACCACCGCGAACCCGCCGCCGCCGACGCCGCACGCGGTCGGGGTCGCGACGCCGAGGGCCAGCGCCGCCGCCGCGGCGGCGTCCACCGCGTCCCCGCCGAGCCGCAGCACCTCGCGCGCGATCTTGCTCGCCGCCTCGTGTTCGGTCGCCACGGCGTGCTTCTGCCCCTCGGCCTGGGGCGCGGCCGTGGGCTTGGACTTGACCGGCTCGGGCGTGGGGAGGGCCTTGGCGGCGCACCCGACCGCGAGGGCGACGAGGACCGCCGGGACCCCTTTGCGGGCAACGGCATCGGACGTACGAAGGCTCCCCATGCGTCTCCTGTTCCTCATGGATCCCATGGATGGGATCAACACCGCCAAGGATACGACGTACGCGCTGATGCTCGCCGCCGCATCGAGAGGGCACACGCTCGTACACGCGCTGCCGCGGGCCCTCTACGTCGATCGCGGCGAGCTGTTCGTGCGCGGCCGCCCGGCCACCGTGGCGCGCGAGCCTGGGGCCGAGAAGGGCACCTGGGCGCTCGGGGAGCTCGCGAGCTTCGCGGTGGCCGACCTCGACGCCGTGCTCATCCGCAACGATCCGCCGTTCGACGCGATCTACGCCTACATGACCCAGCTCCTCGAGCGCGTGCGCGGCCAGACGCTGGTGGTCAACGATCCGCGTGGCCTGCGCGACGCCAACGAGAAGCTCTACGCGCTCCACTTCTCCAAGTGGATGCCCCGCACGCTGGTCACCGCGGATCCGGCCGCGATCCGGCCGTACGTCGAGGAGATCGGCGGCAAGGCCGTGATCAAGCCGCTCGACGGCATGGCGGGCGCCGGCGTGTTCCTGCTGGACGCCGACGACAAGAACTTCAGCGCCATCGTCGAGGCCACCATCGGCGAGACCGGTCGCACCTGGTGCATGGTGCAGGAGTTCCTCCCGGCCGCGCGCGAGGGCGACAAGCGCATCCTCCTGCTCGACGGCGAGCCGCTCGGGGCCATCCTGCGCGTGCCGCACGCCAAGGAGGCGCGCGCCAACCTGCACGTCGGCGGCGTCGCCGAGAAGACGGTGGTCACCGACCACGAGCGCGCGATGATCGCCGACCTCGCCCCGCGCTTGCGCGCCGACGGCCTGATCTTCGTGGGCCTCGACGTGATCGGCGGCAAGCTCACCGAGGTCAACGTCACGAGCCCGACCGGCATCCAGCAGATGCAGAAGTACGACGGCGTCGACTACTCCTCGCGCGTGATCGAGTGGGTGGAGAAGCGCCTCGAGAAGCCCCTGTAAGGCGCGTGGGGCTCCCGCGTTCCCCTTCGGAACGCGGAGGTTCCCATGCGACGGTTCGCCCAGCTCTCGGTCCTCGGTCTCGGTTGTTCGATCGCCGCCTGTGGTGGGGGTCGATACGCCGGCTACGCGCTCAAGGAGCCGTCGACCGGTGAGGCCGCGTACGCGCCGCCGGCCGCCCCCGCCAACACCGAGCACTACACCGACTACGGCGTGAACCCGCCGAAGAGCGCGGCCGAGAGCCCGCTCTCCACGTTCGCCGTCGACGTCGACACGGCGTCCTACTCGATCGCGCGCCGCAAGCTCCTCGCGGGTGGCAAGCCGCCGAAGGAGGCCGTGCGCGCCGAGGAGTTCCTCAACGCCTTCGACTACGGGTACGCGCCGCCGGCCGCGGGCAGCGCCGCGCCCTTCGCCGTGCACCTCGCCGCCGCGCCGTCGCCGTACGAGCAGGGCCACCACCTGCTGCGGGTCGCGCTCAAGGGCAAGGCGGTCACCGCGGCCGAGCGCGTGCCGGTCCACCTCGTCTACCTCGTCGACACGAGCGGCTCGATGAACGGCCCCGACCGGATCGAGCTCGCGCAGAAGAGCCTCCACCTGCTCACCGACGCGCTCCGCCAGGGCGACACCGTCGCGCTGTGCACGTATGCCGGGTCGGTCCGCAAGGTGCTCTCGCCCACCGGCGTGGAGCACAAGGCGCAGATCCACGGCGCGATCGACCAGCTGACCGCGAGCGGATCGACCGCGATGGCGAGCGGCATCGACCTCGCCTACCAGCTCGCCAACGAGACCTTCGTGAAGGGCCACGTCAACCGCGTGATCGTCCTCTCCGACGGCGACGCCAACGTCGGCACCACGTCGCACGCCGACATCCTGAAGCAGATCGCCCAGTACAAGGAGAAGGGCATCACGCTCTCCACCGTGGGCTTCGGCAGCGGCAACTACCAGGACACGATGATGGAGCAGCTCGCCGACAAGGGCGACGGCAACTACGTGTACATCGACAGCGAGAAGCAGGCGAAGAAGGTGTTCGTCGACCAGCTCGACGGCCTCCTGCAGGTGATCGCGCGCGACGTGAAGGTGCAGGTCGCGTTCGATCCCGAGGTGGTCGAGAAGTACCGGCTCGTCGGGTACGAGAACCGCGCGGTCGCCGACAAGGACTTCCGGAACGACAAGGTCGACGGCGGCGAGATCGGCGCCGGCCACTCGGTGACGGCGATCTACGACGTGGTGCTCAAGAAGGCCGACGCCTCGCCGCTCACGGTGCGCCTCCGCTGGAAGAAGCCGCTCGGCAGCGACCCCTCGACGGAGGTGGCGGTGCCGATGCCCGCGAACGCGATCCTGAAGACGTGGGTCGAGGCGGACGCGCGCTTCCGGCTCGCCGCCGCGGTGACGGGGCTCGCCGAGATCCTCCGCGAGTCGCCCTACGCGAAGGGCTGGTCGTGGGCTGCGGTGCGCGCGGTCGCGAAGGACGCCAAGGTCGACGCGACCGAGCACACCGAGCTGCTCGAGCTCATCGGCCGCGCCGAGAAGTGAACTCCGGGTCGACCGCGCGGGGCGGGTGGGGTCCGCGGATTTCGCACGAAGGTCAAAGAATCTTTGACGTTCGTGCAGACCGGGACGGGACTTGTCGCATCGTCGCCTTTCCGGACCGCTCGCACGAAGGTCAAAGAATCTTTGACCTTCGTGTGGATTTCCCAAACCCCCACCACCCGTCCGGTCAGCGCAAGCCGAAACCCCCCCCGCCCGCGGTCAGCGGGCGTCGAAGCGGTCGAGGTCCATGACCTTGGCGAAGGCGGCGACGAAGTCGCGCACGAACTTCTCCTGCGCGTCGTCGCTCGCGTAGACCTCGGCGAGCGCGCGGAGCTGGGAGTTCGAGCCGAAGACGAGGTCGACGACCGTCGCCGTCCACTTCTTCGCGCCGGTCTGGCGGTCGCGGCCCTCGTACACGCCGTCGCCCGCGGGCGCCCCCGTCGTGCCCATGTCGAGCAGGTTCACGAAGAAGTCGTTCGTGAGGGTCTCGGGGCGCGTGGTGAAGACGCCGTGCTGGGCGCCCCCGACGTTGGCGTCGAGGACCCGCAGGCCACCGACGAGCACCGTCATCTCCGGGGCGGTGAGCCCGAGCATGAAGGCCTTGTCCACGAGCAGGTGGTCCGCCGAGATCGGCGAGCCCTTCTGCAGGTAGTTGCGGAATCCGTCGGCGCGGGGCTCGAGCACGGCGAACGACGCGGCGTCGGTCTGCTCCGCGGTGGCGTCGGTGCGACCCGGCGTGAACGGGACTTTCACCGTGATGCCCGCGCGCTTCGCGGCCTCCTCGACGGCCGCAACGCCGCCGAGGACGATCAGATCGGCCAGCGAGACCGGCTTGGTGCTCTTGGCCTTCAGGCCCTCGAGGACGCCGATCACCTTCGCGACGCCGGACGCCACGTTGACGTCCCACTGGGCCTGGGGCGCGAGGCGGATGCGCGCGCCGTTGGCGCCGCCGCGCTTGTCGGTGGTGCGGTAGGTCGAGGCCGAAGCCCACGCGGTCGACACGAGCTCGGAGACCGTCAGCCCCGAGGCGAGGATCTCCCACTTCAGGGTGGCGATGTCCGCCTCGTCGACGAGCGGGTGCGTGGCCTTCGGCACCGGATCCTGGAAGATCAGCGGCTCCTTCGGCACCCACGGGCCGCGGTAGCGGGCGATCGGCCCCATGTCGCGGTGGAGCAGCTTGAACCACGCCTTGGCGAACGCATCGGCGAACTGGTCGGGGTGCTCGTGGAAGCGCTTGGAGATCGCGTGGTACGCCGGGTCGGCGAGCAGCGCGAGGTCGGTCGTCGCCATCATCGGTGCGTGGCGTTTCGACGAGTCGTGCGCGTCGGGCACCGTGTTCTGCGCCTCGGGGTTCTTGGGTGTCCACTGCGCCGCGCCGCCGGGGCTCTTGGTCAGCACCCACTCGTACTTGAACAGGTTGTCGAAGAAGCCGTTGTCCCAGCGGATCGGGTCGTTGGTCCACGCGCCCTCGAGGCCGCTCGTGATCGTGTCG
>JAEUKC010000200.1:0-19933 GCA_016794445.1 Myxococcales bacterium | reverse complement strand
CGGCATCGGCGGCGGCATGCTGGCGACCGCCGAGATCTACAACGCGACGACCGCCAGCTGGGCGGCCACCGGGAGTCTGACCACCAAGCGGCGTGACTTCGGCGCCGTCCTGTTCGGTGGCAGCAAGATCGTCGTGGCGGGTGGGCAGGTCACGGCCGGCGCCCCCCTCACGTACACGGCGAGCGTCGAGAGCTACGACCTCGCGACGGGCGTCTGGAGCGTGGTCGGCACCCTGCCCGGCGGCGCGCGCGCGAACCTCGCCGCCGCAGTGGTGACCGGACAGTACAGCGCCACCGCGCAGTACGCACAGGCCATCTTCGCGGGAGGCAAGGACGCGACGACGTTCTTCAAAGCGGTCGACGCCTACACCGACACGAACCTCGCGGACGCCACGCCCCCCACCCTCACCGCCTTCACGGCGATGAACAACGCGCGGGCCGAGTTCGCCATCGGCGGCCGCAACGGTTCCTGTGGCGCGACGACGTGCGCCGACACACGGCAGTTCGTCGTGGCCGGCGGGAACACCCCGAGCGGCGCCTCGGCGTCCATCGAGAAGATCACGGGCGCGATCGACGCGGCGCCGCCCACGAACTGGAACAACCTCGGGAGCCTCACGACCGCTCGCTACGACATGGGATTCGCGAGCCTCGGTCGTGACCTGTGGCTCGGCGGTGGTCAGATCGGCACCTCCACGATGTCCGCGGAGGTGACCAACGTCGACATGCTCACGGGTACGGTGACCACGGTCGGCAACCTCTCCCTCGGCCGCCACGGGCTCGCGGCCGCCGTCGCGGACTATGGTGGGTCGAAGGCGGTGGCGGTGTTCGTCGGCGGCACGAACGCCAGCGGCAGCCCGCTCGCGACGACGGACGCGGCCGCGCTGGCCGGCGTGATCGGCGTCTCTCCCCTCGCCACCAAACGCAACACGCCCGCGGCGGCCCGGCTGCCCACCACCGGCGCGGTACTCGTCACCGGCGGGCGCGATGGTGCGGGTGGCTCCCTCGCGAGCGCCGAGCTGCTCGTGCCCCTCGCCACCGGCAGCGTGTGCACCAAGGACGGCGACTGCGCCTCGACGTTCTGCACGGATGGGTATTGCTGCGCGGCCGCGTGCCTCGGGCAGTGCCAGGCCTGCAACCTCCCTGGCAAGGAGGGCACCTGCACCAAGGTGACCAAGACCAACGGCCCCGTCGGCTACCCGGCCGGCCAGGCGGTCGCCGGCTTCGGCACCGATCGGCCGCTGTGCGCGCCGTTCGGCGACCCGTGCGGCTTCAGCTGCGACGGCACGAGCACCAGCGCGTGCGCCCTTTCATCCCCGCGCCCGACCTGCATCAAGCACACCTGCGTCGCAGGCCTCGAGACCTTCGCGTCCACGTGCGACGCGCTCGGCTACTGCCCCACGCCCGCGCCCGCCACGCAGCTCTGCAAGGAGTACGCGTGTGGTGGGGCTGGGGTGGCCTGTCGGACGAACTGCAGCGACAACACCCACTGCGCGGCCGGCTACAAGTGCAACACCACGTCGGCCAAGTGCGAGCCCACCGGCGAGCTCGGCGCCGCGTGCACGACGGCGGGCGACTGCAAGACCGCGGGCTGCGTGGATGGGGTCTGCTGCGCGAGCGCGAGCTGCGCGAGCGGGCTGCGCTGCGACACGCTCTACGACAAGGGCCGTTGCCGCCTCCCCGACGGCGCGGCGTGCACCTCCACGACCGCCGCGACGTGCGGGTCGGGCAACTGCGTCGACGGCTACTGCTGCGACACGAGCTGCACCGGGCAGTGCCAGGCCTGCGACGTCGCCGGGCAGCTCGGCAAGTGCCAGGCGGTCGCCGGCGCGGTCCACGGCACGCGCACCAAGTGCCTCGGCTCTGGCTCGTGCCAGGCCAAGTGCGACGGCGTCAACGGGCTCGCCTGCGGGGCGCCGCCCGGCGTGACGACGCTGTGTGCGACCGCGAGCTGCACGGCCGGCGTCGAGACGGAGGTGCGGTACTGCGACGGTGCCGGTGTGTGCAAGCCACCGGTCACCAAGAAGTGCAACGAGTACACCTGCGGCGGTACCGAGTGCCGCGCCTCGTGCTCGGGACCGACGGACTGCGCCACCGGCTACTCGTGCATTGCGGGCTCGTGCGTCACGAGCGGCGATCCGGGCACGGTGTGCACCGCGGCCACCGACTGCAAGAGCGGCAAGTGCGTCGACGGCGTCTGCTGCACCACCGCGAGCTGCGCGAGCGGGTTGCGCTGCGACGCGAACGGCAAGGGCACGTGCAGCAAGCCCACCGGAGCGACCTGCACCACCACCACCGAGTGCGGCAGCGGCTTCTGCGTGGACGGCACGTGCTGCGACGCCAAGTGCGACGGACAGTGCGAGGCCTGCGACGTGAGCGGCAGCGCGGGCAAGTGCCTGCCCGTCGTCGGCAAGCCGCACGGCGGACGCACGGCGTGCTCGGGGACGGGTGACTGCCAGGCCCAGTGCAACGGCGCCGATCGGCTCACCTGCGGCACGCCGCCGGGCAGCTCGACGACCTGCGCGACGCCGAGCTGCGACGGCACCACGGGGATCGCCAAGCCCGCCGCGTACTGCGACGGCGCCGGCAACTGCACGCCGCCCAAGGCGGTCGCGTGCAAGCCCTACACGTGCGAGTCGACCGCGTGCAAGACCGTGTGTCTCGCCGAGATCGACTGCGCCACCGGCTTCACCTGCAAGGACAACGCGTGCGTGCCGAAGGCGGGCACCGCGTGCACGGCGCCCACCGACTGCACGAGCGGGTTCTGCGTCGATGGCGTCTGCTGCAACTCGGCGTGCACCGGCCAGTGCCAGGCCTGCGACGTGCCGGGCGCCGCCGGAACCTGCACGGCCATCGTGGGCGACCCCCACGGAGCCCGGACCAAGTGCAGCGACGGCGGCGCCGACGTGTGCAAGGCCCTCGCTTGCGACGGCGTCGACGGCACCAAGTGCGCCACCTTCGCCCACGGCGTGGAGACGGCGTGCTCGAAGGCGTCGTGTGTGGGAGGCATCCTGTCGGAGGCGGCGGTCTGCGACAACAAGGGCGGGTGCGGCGCCCCGAAGACGCGCGCGTGCGCGCCCTTCGTCTGCGATGGCCCGGACAAGTGCAAGACCGCGTGCGTGACGAGCGCCGACTGCGCCCCCGGAACCCTCTGCACCTCGGGCAACTGCGCGGCCATCACCGCCAAGTGCAAGGACGACGGCACCGCCTCCATCGCCACCGACGGATCGAAGGAGGAGCCGTGCAACGGCTACCGCTGCGATCCCACGTCGGGTCGGTGCCGCGACAGGTGCACCTCGGCCTCGGAGTGTCAGCCCGGGTTCGCGTGCGACGCAGATGGCCGCTGCAGTCCGAGCTCGGCGCCCGTGGCCGAGGAGGGCGGCTGCGCGTTCGCGATCGGAGGTGGCAGTCCGACGGCAGGGCTCGGCGCGCTCCTCGCCCTCGTCGGCCTCCGTGCGCGGCGCCGTCGCCCTTGATCGACCTCCACCCTTGGCGTAGGCCCGTCGGCGGAGGTCCTCCATGGGCAAGCGCTACTTCGAGTTCGTCGAGGGGTCGTCGTCGAAGTTCTGGGAGATCTGGGCCGAGGGCAGCGAGGTGCGCACGCGCTACGGGCGCATCGGCACGAGCGGCCAGGTCACCCTGAAGGACGAGGGCAGCGACGCGGCTGCCCAGAAGCTCCTGAACAAGCTGATCGCCGAGAAGACCAAGAAGGGGTACGAGGAGAAGACCGCCGGCGGCGCGGCCGACGAGCCCGCCGCGAAGGCCGCGCCGAAGGCCGAGGCCAAGGCGGCGCCGAAGACCGAGGCCAAGGCCGTCGACCTCGGGCCGGCGCTCGGGCGCATCGAGGCCAAGGCCAAGAAGGCCGGCGTCACGCTGCGCAAGGGCGCGAGCGAGAAGGCCATCGCCGCGGCCGAGAAGGCGCTCGGTCAGTCGCTGCCGGAGGACGTGAAGGCGTTCTACCGCGCGCACGACGGCTCCGACGACGACCCGGCGGTCGACAACCGCGAGCTCCTCTCGCTCGAGCGCATGGTCGGGGAGTGGAAGGTCTGGAAGGACCTCCTCGACAAGGGCACGTTCGAGAAGAACGACCACGGCAAGCCCGGCAAGGGCGTGCAGAAGAAGTGGTGGATCGCCGAGTGGATCCCCGTGACCTACGACGGCAGCGGCAACCACCACGTGATCGACCTGGCGCCCGCCAAGGGCGGCACCGTCGGACAGATCCTCGACTTCTGGCACGACGACGACCCGCGCAACGTCGTCGCCAAGAGCCTCGTCGAGTGGCTCGAGAAGGCCCCGTGGGGCGAGTCGGACGAGGACGACGAGGACGACGACGAAGACGAAGACGAAGACGGGGACGGCGCAGCCGGCAAGTTCCGCCGGTTCGAGATGGACGAGAAGTTCTGGGCCATCGCCCTCGACGAGGACGCGGGCACCACCACGGTCCGCTTCGGCAAGATCGGCACCGACGGCCAGGAGAAGACCAAGGACCTCGGCAGCGGCGCGGCGGCCAAGAAGGAGTACGACAAGCTGATCGCCGAGAAGACCAACAAGGGCTACGAGGAGGTCTAGCGGTCGCGCACCTGCGGCTTCCACCGCGTACGCACCGAACGGCGGTGGAGCCGGTCATGCCGCTGTCGAACCGCTACGGGGAGGCGGCCCTCCCGTGCCACAGTGGTACGAACGGTTCGTCATGACCACGCGAGCAATCCCCGTACATGCCTATGGATTCGCGGGCACGCTGCGTCCGAAGGAGGTCGCAGCCTCGCTCGACGGCACCGAGACCGTGCGCATCAGCAAGACCTGGGCGCTCGTGCGGCTCGAAGGCCAGGGCTGGATCTCGCTGCACGACTTCGGCTCGCTCGTCTTCTTCGACGTCCCCGACGCCGAACGAGAGACGCGCATCGCCAGCGTCCTCGCGGCGCTCCCGAAGGAACCGCATCCGCCGATCGTCGACGACTTCTTGATCGAGATCGCCGAAGGCAAGACGCCCCAGGCCACGTTCGATCGCGCCCAGGTGGGGCGTCTCGACCCGGGCACGATCGAGGTGGTGGCCCTCGTCCTCGCCCAGTCGGTGGCCATGGACTACTACGAGGAGGACGTCGAAGCTCTCCACCTCGAGGTGGAGACGATCGCCACCGAGCTCAGCGAGCTCGGGCGCACCCGCCGCGGACAACGAGAGCTGGCTCGCCACGTGGGCCGCATGCTGCGTACACGAACCCAGATCGTGATGACGCTGTCGCTGCTCGACGCTCCGGCCAACACCTGGGACGAGGAGCCGCTCGATCGGCTGCACCGGGCCATGCGCGTGGCGTTCGAGATCGACGACCGCTACCGCACGCTCGACCAGAAGATGCGTCTCCTGCAGGACAACCTCGAGGTCGTCATCGGGCTCGCGCAGCACCGGAGGAGCGCGCAGCTCGAGGTGGTGGTCATCGCGCTGATCGCCCTCGAGATCGTGCTCGCGATCTTCGAGCGCATGGGCAAGCACTGACGGCCGAGCGTCACGTCGTGATGACAGCTGTCCCCGCCACATGTCGGCTCATGTAGGCTCGGCGGCAGCGATCCTCCAAAATCACCCTGTATTTTGGCCGAACCTACATCGCTTTACACTGGCACCCGACTTGCTGAAGGGCTGCCCATGGCCCGTGACCTCCTCCGCAAGCTCTCGCTCGTCTCGCTCCTGACCTTCGGCAGCGTCTTCGCTGGTTGCGCCATGGAGCCGACCGACGACGTCGTCGCGGACGACGGCGAGGGCGCGACGACGGACGACGTCACAGCAGGCAACGCGCAGACCCAGGTCAAGCGGCAGTCCATCGGCAACTGCTGGATCTACGCGACGGCGAGCTGGATCGAGGCCCAGCACAAGGCGGCCACTGGCAAGGAGATCAACGTCTCCGAGTCCTACTTCACCTACTGGCACTGGTTCGACCAGCTCGCGAACGGCTCGACGTCGACCGAGATCGCGACCGGTGGCAGCTACTACGTGGCCGCCGAGATCATCGCGCGCTACGGCCTCGCCTTCGAGGGCACCTTCATCCCCGAGGAGGCGTCGGCCGAGATGAGCAGCCGGCAGTCGACCGCGCTCGCGGCGATCAACACCTCCCTCAAGACGGGGGTGCTCAAGGACCCCGTGGCACGTCGCAACCGCGAGACGGTGCGCGCGGAGCTCGACAAGGCCTGGGGCCTCGGACCGGAGGTGGTCAAGGCGCTCGACAGCACGTTCGGCAAGGGCGTCACGCGCACGCTCGACAGGAGCACCGCTCGCAAGCCGGCCGGGGGTCTCCTCCGCGCCAAGGACATCGAGGTGCGCCTGCGCGACGTGAAGGCCGGCACCTGGAAGAAGGGCACGCTGCAGGACGCGATCGGTACCCGCGCCGGGTGGTCCGGGCGCACGGGCGCGTCGGCCTGGCAGGAGATCGACTACCCCACCAGCAACAAGGCCCGACGCGACTTCTGGAAGCGCGTCCAGCGCGCGCTGCACGACGGCCAGCCGGTCATCGTCTCGTGGTTCGTCGACTTCAACGCCCTCTCGAGCAAGTCCACCTTCACCGTGGAAGAGCTCGCGCGTCGCGGGGGAGCGGGGCGCCAGGGCGGCCACATGACGGTGATGCAGGACTACCAGATCAACAAGGTGCCCGGCTTCGGCACGCTGGCCGCCGGCACGACGGAGACGCGGCCCGAGGCGCTCGCCGCCGCTCTGTCGGACGACGCCGAGATCGAGTTCGTGCGCATCAAGAACTCGTGGGGCGCGTTCCGGCCGGACCGCTGGGCCGACGCCTCGCTCCCCGGGTACCACGACCTCTACGCGACCTACCTGAACGGGCCGGTCAAGAAGTGCGCCGAGAAGGGCGGGACCGCCGATCGGACCAGCTGCTACGACCACACGCCGCTCTGGGACGTGGTCCTGCCGGCCGGCTACTGAAAGACCTCCCGAGCGGCGATGACGTGACGCCCTCGACGACCTAGGTTGTCGACATGGCCGCCCGCCCCGCGAAGGAAGCGCCACCAGCGGCGCGATCGCGCCTCACGAACCTGCTCCGCAGCCCCTGGCTGTGGATGGTCGCGGTCGCGGCGATCGTCGCCGTGATCGTCGTCCTCGTCCGCGCGCGGGGTCCCCGCGTGCCGACCGCGGTCGTCGCGCGCCGCGATCTCGAGCAGCACCTCGTCGCGACGGGCCGCGTCCTCGCCCCCGCGCGCGTCGACGTGGCCGCGCTCTCCATGGGCCTCGTGCGCGCGGTGGCCGTGCGCGAGGGCGACCGCGTCAAGGCCGACGATCTGCTCGTGCAGCTCGACGACGCAGAGGCCAAGGCCGCCGTGCTGCTCGCCGAGGCGGCCGTCGCGCAGGCGGCCGCGCGCGCCGAGAAGGTCACCCACGTGAACGCGCTCGTCACCGTGCAGGCGGTCGCGCAGGCCGACGCCAACCTGCAGAACGCCCAGGAGAAGTACGACCGCACCAAGAAGCTGTACGACACGGGGTCGCTCACCCAGCAAGACCTCGACGAGGCCACGCGGCTCCTCAAGGTCAGCAAGGCGCAGAAGGACACTTCCGCCGCGCAGCTCGCCGGCTCCGGCGTCGACGCGCGCGAGGCGTGGGCGGGGCTCCGGCAGGCGCAGGCGCAGCTGGTCTCCGCCAAGGTGCGGCTCGCGCAGACCCGCATCGTCGCGCTCGCCGACGGCATCGTGCTCACCCGCGACGTCGAGCCGGGCACGGTCGCCACGCCGGCGCGCACCTTGCTCGTGCTCTCGCTGTCCGGTGCCGCACGGCTCGTCCTCCAGCCCGACGAGCGCGACCTCTCGCTGATCCAGCTCGGTCTCAAGGCGCGCGCCTCGGCGGACGCATACCCGAACGAGACGTTCGAGGCCGAGGTGACCTACATGGCGCCATCGGTCGACGTCACGCGTGGCACCATCGAGGTGCGCCTGCGGGTACCGTCTCCGCCTGCATACCTCCGGCCCGACATGACCGTCTCGGTCGATCTCGTCGTCGCCGTGCGCAAGCAGACGCTGGTCGTGCGATCGGACGCGATCCGCGGGCTCGCCACGCCGAGTCCGTGGCTCCTGGTCGTGCTCGGCGATCGCACCGCGCGGCGCGATCTGCGGCTCGGCATCCGCGGCGAAGGCAACGTCGAGGTGCTCGGGGGGCTCTCCGAGGGCGAGGTCGTCGTCGTGCCCGACGGGCAGGCGCTGGTGCCTGGCCAGCGCATACGACCCTTCCGCAAGGATCCGTAGTCATGCCCTTCGAGTGGTTCGTGGCGCTGCGCTACCTCCGGGAGGGTCGCGCCCAGACCGCGCTCATCCTGTCGGCCGTCTCCGTCGGCGTCAGCGTGGTGGTGTTCCTCTCGGCGCTGATCAACGGCCTCCAGACCAGCCTCGTCCAGCAGACGCTGGGCTCGCAGCCTCACGTCACGCTCCGCGCGCCCGACCTCGTCGCGCGCCCGCTGATCCCCGAAGGCACGACCGCCGCCGTGACCATCGAACGGTCGCCGCAGCGGATCCGCTCCATCGAGCAGTGGGCCAGCGTGCTCGAGCAAGTGGCCCACATCCCCGGCGTGACCGCGGCGTCCCCGACCGTCACGGGCGCCGCGTTCGCCACGCGGGGCACCGGCGAGCAACCGGTGCTCGTGCGGGGGGTCGATGCCGAGCGATTCCTCGCCGTCATCGACGTGCGGCGCAAGCTCACGAGCGGTCGTTTCAGCGTGGCCGGCAGCGAGGTGGTCGTGGGCCTCGGCCTCTCTCGCCTCTTGAACGTGGGCGTCGGCGACAAGCTGCGCCTCAGCACGGTCGGCGGCCGGGAGGCGATCGCGTCGATCACCGGCGTGTTCGACCTCGGGAACAAGGAGGTCAACGACCGCTGGGTCATCACGTCCCTCCGCCAGGCCCAGACGCTCTTCGATCTGCCCGGCGGCGCCTCGACGATCGAGCTCCGCGTCGCCGAGGTTTTCGACGCCGATCGCGTGGCCCTCGACGCGGCGGACCGCACCGGGCTCGAGGCCAACAGCTGGATGAAGCTCAACGCCCAGCTGCTGGTCGGCCTCCGCTCGCAGAACAGCTCGAAGTACATGATCCAGTTCTTCGTCGTGATCGCGGTCGCGCTCGGCATCGCCAGCGTGCTCATCGTGTCGGTCGTGCAGAAGGCCCGCGAGATCGGCATCCTGCGCGCGGTCGGCACGCCGCGGGGGCTCGTCCTGCGCGTCTTCTTGATCCAGGGCGCGGTCGTCGGTCTGTGCGGCTCGTTCGTGGGCTCGGCGCTCGGGACCGGTTTCTCGCTGTTCTTCGAGCGGCTCGCCGCGAACCCGGATGGCTCGCCCACGTTCCCCGTGCAGCTCGACCTCGCGCTCTACGTGAGCGCCTCCCTGCTTGCGACCGGCGTCGGCCTGCTCGCTGCCGCGATCCCGGCCCGCCGCGCGGCGCGTCTCGATCCGGCGGAGGTGATCCGCCATGGCTGACGTCCTCTTCGTGAACCAGGTCGTGAAGCAGTTCGGGGAGCGCGTGATCACCGAGGTGCTGCACGGGGTCGACCTGACCTTGCCCCAAGGAGAGTTCGCGACGCTGATCGGGCCCTCCGGTTCGGGCAAGAGCACGCTGCTCAACCTGATCGGCCTCCTCGATCGCCCGACGGAGGGGCGCATCGTGATCGACGGCACGGACACCACGGGCCTCGACGACGAGGCGTTGACCGGGTTTCGCGGGCGCACGCTCGGGTTCGTGTTCCAGTTCCACCACCTCTTGCCGGCGTTCACGGCGCTCGAGAACGTGATGCTCCCCGCCTACGCGCAGCAGGGCCGGCCGAGCCAGGCCATGCGCGCCCACGCGCGCGAGCTGCTCGTGTCCGTGGGCCTCGGGGACAAGGTCGACGCGCGCCCGAGCGAGATGTCGGGGGGGCAACAGCAGCGCGTGGCCATCGCCCGCGCCCTCGCCCACGATCCCGCGCTCGTGCTCGCCGACGAGCCGACCGGCAACCTGGACACCGCCTCGGCCGACGAGGTGTTCGAGCTGCTCCGGCGCTTCAACCGCGAGCGCGGCACGTCGTTCCTCATCGTCACCCACGACCCCCGGATCGCCGCGCGCAGCGACCGGGTGATCGAGCTGGTCGACGGGCGGGTGGTGCGCGACGAGGCGAACCACCCCGCCGCGCCCACCTAGATCAGCCGCCGCCGAGGCGGGAGCTCAGGTAGTTGCCGACCACGCCGCCGAGGTCTTCGCCGCACATGCGCATGCGCTGGCCGCTCGAGGGCGAGGTGACCGTGGCCTGCGCGGTCGACCACACCGTGATCTCGTCGACGACCTGGCCCTGCGGGGTGAGGATCTGCAGGCGGAGGTCCATGCGGGCGTTCTGCCGCGCCACGAGCGCGTAGAAGCCGGGCTCCCAGTGCTCGACGATCGGCCGCACGATGAAGGCCTGCGGGTCGGCGGTGGTCCACTGCACGGCGCCGGCGTGGCTCTTGAGGTTGGTGACGAACAGCCCCGTGGCCTCGACCTTGTCGGTCGCGTAGGACTGCTGCTGCGCGGGCTCCTTGTCGGCGAAGTACTGCGCCTCGGGCTTGCCACCCACCGAGGTGTTCTCCCAGTGCATCGGCTCGAGCACGAACTTGCTCGCGGCGTTGAGCGGGCTCGGGGCGGCTTGCCGCACGATGGTCCAGCGGGTGCAGCCCGTGGAGCCGGCGACGGCGGCGAGGGCGCCCACGGCGAGAAGGGTGCGGAGAGCGTTCTTGGCGAAGGTGCGTCGGTCGGTCATGGAGTCGGCGGACGAGCGAAGCGCCGATTCATTCAACCCGGCGGCAAGGCTCCCGGGGCTTCCAGCGGCGGGTTGGGCGCGAGGCACTTGTCGAGGGCGGGCTGGAGCGCCTTCATGGAGGCAGGCAGCCGCGGTCGGCCCATGACGGTGCTGCCGATGCGCTCGGCCTTGTTGCCCTCGCCACCCGTGTACGAGAGCCAGATCCACAGCGCGCGGCCGCGGATGTTCTCGAAGGGGACACCGCCGCCCTTCTGGCCCCACCACTCGCGCGAGTCGCGGCTGTTGTTGCGGTTGTCGCCGAGCACCCACACCTCACCCTGCTTCGGGTACCAGGGGCCGGCGTTGGTGCGGATCAGCGAAGAGAGCGTGTAGAAGGTGAGGTAGGCCTGGTTGTCGAGGTATTCGACGTAGAGATCGCCCTCCTGGGTGATCGGGCCTCCACCGAGCGGGCCGCCCACCTCGGGGACCTCGGCGTAGTTGGTGCGGCCGACGAGGCAGCGCGGGATCGGCTTGTCGTTGAGCCACACCCGGCCGTCCTTCACCTCGAGCTTGTCGCCAGGCAGCGCGATGACGCGCTTGATGAAGTCTTCTTCGGGGTTCTCGGGGAACAGGAAGACGATGACGTCTCCCCGCCTCGGCGGCATCGCGTTCCACAGGCGCTTCTTGGTGAACGGCAACAGGGGGCCGTACGCGAGCTTGTTGACGAAGATGTGGTCGCCCACGAGCAGCGTCGGGATCATCGAGCCGCTCGGGATCTTGAACGCCTCGATCACGAAGGCGCGGATGCCGAGCGCCACCATGACGGCGACGAAGATGCTCTCGGCGTACTCGCGGGCCTCGCTCTTGCGGAAGCGGCCCAGGCGCGCGTCCACGACCTCCTCGGCCTTCTCGAAGGCGGCGAGGAACGCGGGCTCGTCGAAGGTGGCGGCGTCCATCGCGCGGGTGAGCTCCGTGAGCGCGGCTTCGAGCTCCTTGCGGTGCTCCTCGCGCAGGATGCGCCCGATCTCCTTGCCATGGGCGCGACGGATCGCGCGGGCCTCCTCGCGGAGGGCGCGCGCGCGGTCGAAGCTCTTGCGGATCGAGGCCGGGAGCCCCGAGCGCCCGCCGACGCCCGCCGCGGCCGCGCCGGGGAGCGTGTAGCGCTGCCCCCAGAGCACCATCGCGGCCACCGTGAAGAGGACGATGGCCACCGGGATCGGCTGCCCGCGCAGCGTCTCGGTGAAGCCCGACTCGGGGAGCGCGGCGAGCCAGAACCGACGCGACAGGGCCACGAGGCCCGGCACGAGGAAGAACCAGCCGACGTGGAAGCCCAGGTAGGCGACCACCGAGCGCTCGGCCGGCGGGGGTGCCCCTCGGTAGGCGCTCTCACCCGGAACGCCCGTGGCCTGCGAGTCTTCCGCGGAGGCGTGCTTCTTCTCCGAGGAAGCTGGCGTACCAGCGGGCACTGGAGTGTCGGTTCGGTCTCGATCGGGCAAGGGGGCCTGCGGGCGCGCGGGAGGGGAACCGGGTTCTAGCCGGCCCATGGTCGGAGGGACAAGCCCCAAGCCCCGTCGAAGCTTCCCTGCGGCCTCTCGGGGCGGGCGGTCAGGGCTTGATCACGCGGTGCAGGACCACCGGGCCCTCGCTCAGCGGTTCGGCCACGACCGTGCGTACGAGAGCATCGGGAGTGGTCGTCCACAGGAAGAGGACCGTTCCCTTGGGCGCGAGGTAGGGCGAGAGCACGTCGATCCCGACCGCGTCCGCCGGGTCGACGACGTCGAGCGACTTGCCGCCGGTGCTGGTGTGACCCTTCACGGTCAGCAGACCGCCGGCGCCGAGGAACGCCGGCATCTCACCGGTGCCGCTGCCGCCGTCGAGCACGACGAGCACGCCGCCCGCCTTGGTGAAGCTCGTGTAGGTCGCCTTGCCGGTGTCCGCGGTGGTCGCGAGCTGGCCCGCGGGCGCCTTCTTCTGGTCGAGCACCAGCGCGACGTCGTAGGCGTCGATGTTGAGCTTGTCGTGGAAATCGGAGGCCTTCACGACGATGGTCTGGACGAACGTACGCCCCGAGGTCTTGGCGGCCCCGTCGAGGATCGCGTCGACGTTGCCGACCGCCGACGCCTCCGCGAACTCGGTCAGCACGAGCAAGCGGACGGGGTTGCGGCTCGGGAGGAAGGTCGCGTTGGCGAGCGGCTTGCCGGCGACGGCGCCCGAGGTGGACTCGTAGTCGTGGCCGATCGCGACGACGTGACCCGCCTTCGCGCCGCGGCACTTGCCGCCGTTGCAGAGGCCGGTGGGGCACACGTTGCCGCACCCGCCGCAGTTGAGCGGATCGATGTCGGTGTCGACGCAGACGCCGCCGCAGGCGAGTAGACCGGCGTCGCAGCCAGGGCCGGTGTCGAGCGGGCCGGTGTCGAGCGGGCCGGTGTCGTCGGGGAACGTCTCGGTCGAGCCACCGTCGGAGGCCCCATCGTCGACGACGTCGGCGCCGTCGATGCTGCCATCACTGCCATCCCCCACGCCGTCGAAAGGGGCACCGTCGGTGCCGACCTCGCCGGGTCCCGTGTCGGTCGCGGCGTCGGTCGTCGCGGAGTCCTTCGACGGAATCCCGCAGGCGCCGACCGGCACGCAGCGCCCGTCGCAGACCTCGTAGCCGTCGGCGCAGGCGCCACCGACCACCGAGTCGCCGCACGCAGCCAGGAGCACGAGCCAGGGGAGAAAGGCCAGGCGGTTCATTTCTTGGCCTCCTTCGCGTCGCTGGGGGCGTGCTCGATGATGACCTCGACGCGCCGGTTCTCCTGGCGCGCGAGGTCGTCCTTGCCGAGGTTGCGCGGGCGTTTCTTGCCGAAGCCCTTGGCCACGAGCCGGTGCGAAGGCACGCCGTACTCGACGAGCAGCTGACGCACCGAGGCCGCGCGCGCCTCGCTGAGCTTCTGGTTCCACTCGTCCCCACCGATCTCGTCGGTGTGGCCGTGAATCTGCACGACCCCGTACTCGGGGTGCGCGACGATGAACGACGCGAGGGCCTGGAGGAGCGGGAACGACTCGGCCCGCACCTCGGCGTGCGCGAACTCGAAGTAGATGCGATCGGGGAGCTTGATCTCGGCGCCGACCACCTTCACGACCGGCGTCTCGGGCTTCGGGCACCCGTTCTCGTCGACCGGCCCGTCGTAGCCGTCGGGCACCCCCGGGCACTTCGGCGGCTCGGGCTTGGCCTCGACGGGCGGTGCCGGTTTGACGGCCACGATGGGCAACGTCGGCGGGGGCTTGGGGGCGCGCGGCAGGCCCTCGTCGAAGCCGAAGCCGATGCCGAGCATGAGGGCGCGGCCGTCCTCCGGGCGCAGCGCGCCGCTGTCGGGCTGGATGATCTGGGTGTAGCCCACCCATGGCCCGAACGTCGTGTACGTGCCGACGCGGAAGTCCTGACCGATCCGCAGATCGAGCGCTGGTCGGAGGAGCGATCCCGTGCGCGCCCCGCCGAACCCCGCCGCGATCCAGATCCCAGAGAGGTCGGCGAAGGGGTGGGCACGGAGGCCGAACGTGAGACCGAGGAAGCTCGGATCGGTGGCGCGTGCGAGCCCGGGCTCGGGGGCGCCGCCGCCGGTGAGGAACTGACCGCCGAACAGGCGCGCCTCGAACCCGAGGCGACGCGAGCCGAACAGCTCGGCGGAGACGCCGTAGACCCCGCCGACCCCGATCTCGTGTCCCTGCCAGCCGCCGACGAAGCGACCTCCGCCGGCCTCTGCGCGCAGACGGACCTCTGCCCGAGCGAGGAGAGGGGTCAACACGATCGCGAGCGCGAGCGAGCGCTCGAGGCAAACGCGGCGGGGGGAGCGGGCCATGTCGATCCGCTGAACGGACCAACACCCCCGGAGCTTTACCGGGGGATGGCCCGGGTCACTTGGCGATCGGCGGCGTGGGCGGCACCATGAAGAGGGCCGTGCGGTCGTCGCCGAGGTCGACGCGGGGCGTGGTCGGGGTGACCGTCACGCCGGGCGCGATGCCCTTCATGCGGATGATGGCCTTGAAGAACTGGGCCGACTCCTTCGGGGGCACGGACTCGTTCATCTTGGGGATGACCTTGAAGCAAGCGGTCTGCTTGCCGGCAACGATGCCCCCGATGACGTCGTTGTAGGTCTTGCTCGGCTCGCTCTTGCGCGGCGTGCCGGCGCAGCCCTTGGTGGCGTCGGCGAAGGCCTCGAGGCGATCGACGAACTTGGTCGCGTCGACGCCGTCGGGGTTCTTCGGATCGTTGGCGAGCTCGGGGAGGATGTCGTAGACGGAGCCCGACGCGATGGCCTTGATGGCGGTGACGATGCCCGTGGAGACACCGCTGCCGGCCGAGTTCGCGTCGAAGTTGAGGCGGCAGAGACCGCCCGCCGCGTCGGGCGCCTTGCCTGCGCCGTTGAGGCCCGTGCAACACTGGCCCGCGCCGCACCCTGCCGGCTTGCCCGCCCCATCGAACGCGCTCGGGGGGAGCTTGCTGTTGGTGTTGTCCGAGAGGTGGTTGAAGTCCTTGGCCGGGCCGTCGCTCGCCGACCACGACTGCGCGACGTTGACGCCGACGATCTTCGCGTTGAGCGCCTTGAAGGCGTCGACGAGGTTGGTCATCGTGGGCGCTCCCGCGATCGAGTAGGCGATGGTCTCGCCGAACCCGTTGCTCGCGCCATAGACGCCGTTGTGGAAGCTCGCGTCGGTGATCATCACGACGACCGGCACCGCGCTGCCGCGGAAGCCGACCGCGCCGTTGGTCCCCGCCTTGGGGGTGACGGCCGCGATGCTGCCGCCGGGCCAGCTCAGCGCCTTGCCGGTGAGCACGTGGAACATCGCCGGGAGCTGCGACTCGGGCGTGTCCGAGCCGCCCGCCGCCGCGTACTTCGTGGTGGCCGTCTGTACCGTGGTGAGATCGGCGGCCGTGGCCTGTACGACGATCGGCGTGAGGATCTTCACGGGGAAATCGCCGCCGCCCCCGTAGCCGCCGGTGGGGTAGTCCTTGTGGTCGACGATCGAGACGCCGACGGACGGAATCGCGGCCTTGAGCGCGGGGAGAATCGTAGAGCTCAGGTTGGTGCGCAGGTTGGTGATGGCGCCGCTCATCGAGCCGGTCGAGTCCATGACGAACGCGACGTCGACCTGCTGGATGTTGGTGGTGAACTTGAGGATGTCCTCGGCCGGGTCCGGCGCGGCCTTGAAGGGCACCGTGAAGAAGAAGTCGCGGGCCGAGGTCTTCGGGTCCTCCGTCTTGCGCAGCTTGACGACGGTGATCTTGGCTTGCCCCTTCTTGCCGTCGGAGGAGATGCCCGACACGACCGACGTGCGGCCGAGGACGTCGGCGCCCGCCGCGTCCTTGCCGAGGTCGGTCACCGAGGTGAACGTCGCGCCCCCGAAGCTGCCGAGCGTCGTGTCGTCGACGGTGAACGTGGTGCCGCTCGTGACGTCGGTCTTGTCCGAGAGCAACGCCTTGAAGTCCTGCTTGCCGCCCGCGAGCGGCGTGACGCCGAGGTCGATGTAGACGACGGCGTTGAGCGGCTCCAGCGTGAGCTCCTCGGTCGTGAACCCGCCGTCGGTGCCGACGTCCAGGTCGATGCTGGACTCGGAGCCGCCCGTGTCGGTCGCGGTCTCGTCGGCGCCGGTGTCGCCGAGGACCTCGGTGCCCTTGTCGTTGGCCGCGGTGCAGCCGATGGCGAAGGTGGCGGCGAGGACGAAGGAACCAAGGTGAAGCGCGCGCATGGAAGAGCCCTCCGAGAGAGGAGGACTACGAAAGAGATCGGCCCCGAGCAACTGTCACAGCGACGTCACTCGGTGCATGTGGGGGCTGATATTCCCAGCAACCACACTATTGACCGTTGTTCAATTCATGCTACGACGGGCGCCATGGGTGATCCTCGCAACCACGTGCTGATCGTCGGCAGCGGCTTCTCGGGCCTCGGCATGGCGGTGCGCCTCAAGCAGGCCGGCGTCGACTTCACGATCCTCGAGAAGGCCGACGAGGTGGGTGGCACGTGGCGCGACAACCACTACCCGGGCGCCGCGTGCGACGTGCCCTCGCACCTCTATTCGTTCTCGTTCGAGCGCTGGCCGGGGTGGTCGCGCATGTACGGCCCGCAGCGGGAGATCTTCGAGTACATGCGCCACTGCGCGCGCAAGTACGGTTTGTACCCGCACGTGCAGCTCGGCGCGCAGGCCACGTCGGCCACCTTCGATCCGCGCGAGGGCCTGTGGAAGGTGACCACCGAGGACGGCCGGGAGTTCCGGGGCCGCGCGCTCGTCTCCGGGACCGGCGCGCTCAGTCGCCCTTCGATCCCCGAGCTGCCGGGCCTCGCCTCGTTCGAGGGCGCGGCGTTCCACTCCGCGCGGTGGGACCACGCCTATCCGCTCGAGGGCAAGCGGGTCGCGGTGGTGGGCACCGGCGCGAGCGCGATCCAGTTCGTCCCGCAGATCGCGCCGAAGGTGGGGCGGCTCTTGCTCTTCCAGCGCACGCCGCCGTGGATCCTCCCGAAGCCCGACTTCGCGTTCAGCGAGCGCGAGCGGGCCCTGTTCGAGAACGTGCCCGGCCTCTCGTGGGCGTTCCGCCAGTTCATCTGGGCTAGGCAGGAGATCGGCGCGGTGCCCATGGTGATAGAGCCGCGGCTCGGCAAGCTGATCGAGCGCCTCGCCCTGCGGTTCCTCGAGAAGCAGGTGCCCGACCCCGCGCTCCGCAAGCGGCTCACGCCGAGCTACCGCATCGGGTGCAAGCGCATCCTGCTCACCAACGACTACTACCCGGCGCTGGGCCGGGAGAACGTCGACCTGATCACCGACGGCATCGAGCGCGTGGACGCGACCGGCCTCCACACCGTCGACGGCAAGCACCACGAGGTCGACGCGATCCTGTTCGGCACCGGCTTCCAGGCGGCGGACGCGGTGTGCCCCTACCCCGTGCTCGGGCGCGACGGTCGCTCGCTCGACGCGGCCTGGCAGCGCGGCGCGGAGGCGTACCTCGGCACCACGGTCTCGGGGTTCCCGAACCTCTACCTCTTGATGGGCCCCAACACGGGGCTCGGTCACAACTCGATGATCTACATGATCGAGGCGCAGATCGAGCACGCCTACCGGTGCATCGAACGGGTGCTCTCGCGCGACCTCTCCGGGCTGGACGTTCGGCCCGAGGTGCAGGCCTCGTACAACGAGGAGCTGCAACGGCGGCTCGCCCGCACCGTGTGGGCCTCGGGGTGTCGCAGCTGGTACCAGAACAAGGAGGGCAAGAACGTCACGCTCTGGCCCGGCTTCACGTTCGAGTTCCGTCTACGCGCCGAGCGGCCCGACTTCTCCCACTACGAGGAGCTACGCCGCGCCGGCTAGACCCGGAGCGGAGGACCGGACGGGGACGGTCCGGGAGCGACAAAGCAAACCCGGAGCGGAGGACCGGACGGGGACGGTCTGGGAGCGACAAAGCAGACCCGGAGCGGAGGACCGGACGGGGACGGTCCGGGAGCGACAAAGCAAGTTCAGTGCAGCTCGCCGCTCTTGACGACGAAGCCGGGCATCTTCTCCTTGGCCTCGAACGCCTGGCGGTACTTGATCGCCTCGACCTGGGTCGAGAACGGTCCGACCTTCACGCGATACCAGGTGCCGCGCTTCGGGATCTCGGCCTTCTGCACGTGGGCCTTGTGGCCGCGCGCGCGGAGCTGGGTCGCGAAGGCGTCGGCCTCGACCTGGGTCTTGAAGCTCGAGACCTGCACCTGCCAACCCCCCTCGGAGCCCGAGGAGGCGAGCGTCGCGCCGCCGATCGACGACGGATCGGTCGCGCCCTCGGCGTAGGTGGTGAGCTTGTCCTTGGGCTTGTTCGAGGTGGAGCCCGCGACCGGCGGCGCGAGGAACGCGCTCGGCGTGAGCGCGTGGCGCGCGGGCAGCGGCACCACGGGGAGCTTGTCGCCGGGCGGAGGCGCGGCCATGGCGGGCGCGTTGCCGGCGCCCGCGGCCGCGAGGGCGGTGGCGGGGTGCGGCTTGTCGCTCAGGATGTTCGGGAAGGTGACCTCGCCCGGCAACACCGTCGGTGAGCCCGGGGCCTTGGCCGCGAGCTCGGCCAGCGGATCGGTCTTCTTGCCGACGTGCGCCGAGGACTTGCGACCGCCGAGCACGAAAGCCGCGAACAGCACGCAAGCGCCGCCCATCACGAGGATGCCGAGCGTCCACGCGCGGCCACCCTCTCCCGGCCGATCTTCCTGGATGTGCTCGAGGTTGCGGACGCTGGCGCCGTCGTGGAGGTCCATCATGGCTCGTTCTCCGCATAGGCCCCGGCGCGGGAACGGGCCAAGTTTGTCTTCCGTTCAGGACCCGGTGGCCTCTGCCGGGGGCGCCAGCGCGCGCACGATCGCGCCGACGATCGTCGACGTGTCGCTGCCCTCCACCAGCGGCAGCCCTCGCTTGATCGCCTCGACGGCGAGGCGCTCCCGGCTCTCTGCCTCGCTCTTCTCCGAGACGCCGCCGCAGACCGCGATGACGTCCACGGAGAACGAGGAGAGAGCACGGATCGCGTCGTCGATCTCGGGCACGACGGCCACCTGCATGGGGCGGTCGCCCTCGCGCAGCGCGGACCGCACGCTCCGCACCAGATCTTCGCGGCCGACCACCAGGGCCACGCGGGCGATGCGCAGCCGACGCGAGACCGGGCCGCCGGGCGCGACCGAGATCCGGTCCACCGAGCCGCGCCGGGCGTGATCGCGCGCGCGGCGGACGGCCGAGCGCAGGTCTTCCGGATCGAACGGCTTGCGCAGGAACTCCCCCACGCCGACGCGTTCGCACCAGCTCTCCACCTCGGGCGTGCCCGACATGGCGACCAGACCGATGCGCGTGCGCGACACCTCGCGCAGCCCCTGCAAGAGCTCGCGCCCGTCGGCCACGGGCATCCAGAAGTCGAACAGCACGACGTCGGGCCGGAACGTGAGCACCACCTCGAGGCCCACCGCGCCGTTGCGCGCCGTGCGCACGTCGAAGCCCGCGTGGGTCAGGGCGAGAGCGGCGCTGTCGATGGACGCCGCGTCGTCGTCCACCACGAGCACCCTGCCCTCGCCCGACTGCGGCTCACCCTGCTCACCCGATGCCGATGCCAATGCCGTTGCTACGGAGTCGTCTGCCCCCATCCGTCACCCCCCTTGTACGAGCCCCCACTCCGATTCCACCGAGACTAGACCCGGCGGTCAAGGTTCGAAGCGCCTCGCCGCCGTGCTAGACGACGAGGGTT
>JAEUKC010000185.1:0-9141 GCA_016794445.1 Myxococcales bacterium | reverse complement strand
ACGGTCGCCGCGGCGCTCGAGAAGCAGCCCTCGCACGTCTACGAGACCGAGGGCGCCCACGATCCCGTGTTGATCGTGCGCGACGCGGACGGCCACGAGGCCCGCCGATCGGCGCGCGTCTACGCCAACAAGCTCGTGTTCGCCAAGAACGTGTGGTTCCCCGAGAAGCTCCCCGGTTTCGTGTCGGCGAGCTTCGACGGCGTGGTGGCGCAGGTGACCTTCGCTTCGGCCTCCGCCGTCCCGGAGCTCGCGCCCGGGACCATCCTCTGGGGTACGAGCGCCGGGGGCTACCTCGGTCGGATCCTGACGGTGGAGACCACCGGCGCGAGCCTCCGCGCGACGCTCGAACCGGTGCTGCTCACCGACGCGATCGAGCGCGGCTTCTTCGGGGCGCGCGACGAGGCCGCGGCCATGACCGACGCCAAGTGCCTCGACGGCTGCGAGGGGACCAAGCTCGAGCCCATCCGGTCGGCGGGCACGGGCCCCGTGGTCAAGTCCCTCGGCTCCTCGCGCGCGCCGCTGCGGATCGACGGCTCGGGCAAGGTCGGCCTCAAGATCGACTTCCCGGAGCTCGACCTCGGGGAGAGCCGGAAGCTCGCCAGCTCGGTGTTCGTCGGCATGGCGATCGACAAGCTCGTCGTCGACATCCCCAAGGCCGGCACCCTCAAGGAGTTCACCATCGCGGGCACCCCGCAGATCGAGCGCTCCGTCGCCATCACGACGAGCTCCTTCTTCGGCAAGTCGCTCGAGAAGGATTTCAAGCTCGGCACCTTCTCGCTCGGGACCATCCCGCTCGGACCCGTCATCATCGCGCCCGTCTTCATCCCCACGATCAGCGTCGGGGCGAGCGTCTCCATCGAGTACGCCGACAGCTTCTCGTTCCCGTTCACGATCACCTACGACGGGACGGCGTTCAAGACGAGCGCCTCGCCCCTGCTCTCCCCCACCTACAAGCCGTTCGCGGCGACCCTCACCGCCGGCCTCGAGGCGACCGTGGCGCTCAAGCCGAAGGTGAACTTCCTCGTGATGGGCCTCGCGGGCCCGTACGTCTCGCCGGTGATGTCGGTCACGGCCGGCGTGAGCGTGAGCACCGACGGCAAGGGCGTGTGCCTGAACGTGAAGGGCGGCGTGGGCGGCGAGTTCGGGCTCGAGTGCCCCTGGATCCCGGGCGCGAACGTGAAGAAGTCGTTCAGCCTGGCCAGTGTCACGGTTTACGAGAAGTGCCGCTGCGACGCGACCTGCGCGGACCGCGGCGCGGCGTGTGGCAGCGTGTCGGACGGGTGCGGCGGTACGCTTGCCTGCGGGGCCTGCGGCGGGGGGCTTTCGTGCTCGGCGAACAAGTGCGTGTCGAGCACGTGTACGCCCAAGACCTGCGCCGACGTGGGCGCGCAGTGTGGCAGCGCGGTCGATGGCTGTGGCAAGGCGCTCGCGTGTGGGACCTGCGGCACCGGCGCGACCTGCACGGCCAACAAGTGCGTGGTGACCGGCGGGACCTGCACGCCGAAGACCTGCGCCGCCGTGGGCGCGAAGTGCGGTAGCGTGGCCGACGGCTGCGGCAAGACGCTCGCCTGCGGCGCGTGCGCGACGGGCGAGACGTGCAGCGGCAACGTCTGCGTCGCGGGGACCTGCACGAAGAAGACGTGCGCGACGGCCGGGGCCGACTGCGGCACGGTGAGCGACGGTTGCTCCGGCACGCTCTCGTGCGGCACGTGCGCGACCGGCGCGACCTGCACCGCCAACAAGTGCGTGACCGGCACGACGCCCACCTGGGACTGCGCCAAGTCGGCGTACGGCGGCGCGCAGTACTGGACCTGCAGCGGCAGCAGCCGCTTCAAGTGCACGGGCACGACCCCGGCCGAGGAGAAGTGCGGCGCGCTCGGGTGCTTCTCCGCGGGCCTCGGGAAGGACGACGCCTGCATGGTCTCGGACGCCACGTGGGCCTGCTCAGGGTCGGCGTACGGCGGCGCGCAGTACTGGACCTGCGATGGCGCGAGCACCATGCACAAGTGCATCGGCACCTCGCCCGCGAAGGTCACGTGCTCCAAGGGCTGCACGAAGAAGACCCTCGGAGTCGACGACACATGCAACTGAATCGCGGGGGCGCGCTCGGCGCGTTGATGCTCCTCGGCTGCGGCGTGAGCGGCGGCGCGGAGGAGCAGGCCACGCCGACGGATGCGGCGGTCGGCGACTCGATGTTCCCGCTCGAGGACGCGACCGGCAAGGACGGCGACGCCGACGCCGCCTGCGGGAGCGCCACGTTCAAGGTGACGGAGACCCAGGTCGTCTTCAACGTGCCAGCCGACGTTCGCTACATGCACGTCAAGGCGTGGGGCGCGGGCGGCAACGGCGAGGGCCAGTGCGCGCTGGACGGCGGCCTCGGTGGGTTCTCGGAGGGCGTGTTCGGAGTCAAGCCCGGCGATCCGCTGATCATCATCGTCGGCAAGCGCGGGCGCGCGGGGATGACCGGCGAGGACCGCTTCCGCTACGGCTTCGGCGACTGGGGTGGCGGCGGGCTGTCGGGGGTGTTCGCGACCTCGGTCCCCATCACCGAGGCCGACGCCGCGAAGGCGCTCCTCGTCGCGGGCGGCGGCGGCAGCGCCGGTGCCCCCGGCTGCAACCCCGGCGGCACCGGCAACCACCCCGACGCGGGTGGACAGCCGGCGATGCAAGGCGGCAGCGGCGCGGACTCGATCAACGGCGGCGCCGGCGGGTATCGCGGTGGGAAAGGCGGCCTCAAGGGGAAGGCCTCGTTCGGCGGCTCCGGCTACGTGTCCCCCACCGCGCTCGACTCCCGCATGCTCCACGTCGAGCGGGCGACGGGCGCCCCACCGCGGACGGACGATCCGGACTACGACTCGACCGCTGGTCGCGAGGAGCAGAGCGGCCTCGTCGTGATCCACTTCACGTGCGGCCCCCCCGTGCTGAAGTGAGGTCAGCGCTGTTCAGCGGCGGCTGGCGACCGCGCTCGCCCACGCGCGCTCGAAGGAGGCGCGCGTCGGGTGGACCTGCAGCGGCTTGCGCAGGACGATCGCCGCCACCGCGAGGCCCATCGAGACGAGCTTGGAACCCGCGAGCACGTGCGTCTCGGGGATCCGCTGCTGGTGCCGCTCGGTCCAGTCGGTGAGGCGGATGCGCACCTCGCTCTCGTACCCCGTCGCGCGCTCCCAGTCGTCGAAGACCACGAGCTGCTGGTGGCGCTCGAGGGTGTCCTCGAGCAGCTGGACGATCCGCTGGGACATCGGGCCGCTGGCGCGCCCCTCGACGGTCATGCGGACGAGGCCCGGATAGGGAACGACGAAGCTCAGTGACCCGTGTCTGTCCTCGAAGCTTTCGGCGCTCGGAGCCCGTCGCTCGACCTGCATGCGGGCGCATGGTTAGCAGCTGCGACCTCGTGCGTCGCGACCCGCGACTGCTCATCGGCCAGCCCACTTCCGCCAGTCGGGCTCAATGCGGCCGCGAGACGATGCGCTTCGCGAGGGCCTGCGACGCAGCGTCGTTGCTGATCTCACCAGGGGGCACGGGGAGCGTCATCCACAGGCGCTTGTCGTCGGGCCTCGGCCTTCCCCACCCCTGGACGAGGCCGTCGACGACCACGACGACCGGCTGCTTCGGGTGTGCGGTCGCGAAGGCGCGCAGCCGCGCCGTGGCGACGTCGGTCAGCGTCGTCACCACGTGGCCGTGCAGAGGACTCACTTCTTCGTCGTACCAGACCTCGGCGTGCACGAAGGCGGTCTCGTCGAGCAACGCATCCTCGATCGTCCACTCGCGCACGGTGGTCACGGGGCTGGTGACGTGCGCGGGCCCGCCGTCGCCGCCACACCTCGACGACTTGGCGGGGGTGGGCCCGAGGAGCTCGGCGCACGCGGCGCCGATCGTCTGCCCCGGCTTCAGGCTGGCGGTGCGGAACGGCAGGTCGGACACCGGCGCAACCAAGATGCGGAGCGCGACCGGCGGCGCCGGCGCGGCGTCGACCCTCACCGTCGACACTGGATCGCTGGGACGCGCGATCGTGGCGCGATCCCCGCGGCACGCCGCGAGCCCGAGCAACAAGAGGAGCGCGCGCACGCCTCCGAGGTTGCCACGTCGCTCCCCGACTCACCACCCGAGGCGCGTGTCGAACGTACCGCCCGTCCCGTCCGGTCGCACGCAGCGCAGCGACAGCTCCATCAGCTCCGGACCCTGCAGGTAGTCGATCGCGATGGTGTGTGGACCGGCCTGCAGATCGACGCGACCGACGACCGACTGGAGCGCGTGCAGCGCCGGACCGTTGTCGACGACGGGCTGCCCGTCGATCCACACGCGCGCGCCGTCGTCGGACGTCACGTAGAACAGGTGCGAGCCCGGGCTCGTGACCGTGAAGGTCCCCGTCACCTGCAGACGGAACCACTCGCGGAGCTCGGGCCGGTCGCTGCGCGGCCGGAAGACGAACCCGGTCGGGACGTCGGCGGTGTAGCTCCGGTAGTCGAAGGCGGACTGCGTGGGCGCCACGGCCCACCCCTCCGGCGTGGCCCCCGTGAACACCGCGACGTGCAGGGGCGAGCCGTCGACCCCGACGGCGCGCGGGGGTGTCACGCGGTGTCCACAGCCCACGAGCAGCAGCGCGATCAGGCAACGCCTCATGGAACGACAACGGAGCAGCGTCCCCGGCCTTACGCCCCGAGTGTGACGACATCGCCCGGTGTTACGATCGCGCCCCGCATGGAGCCCAACGCGACGAACGCCCACGTCCTCGAAGCGATCCGGGGGCACAGAGGGGCGCGGATCGCGTTCAAGAGCGTCCTGGTCCTCGCCGTCGCCGCGCTGTCCGCCGGCTTCTTCGGTCTGTGCGTGCCGTTCTTCCTGCTGTCGATGCAGATCCTCCCGGGCCTCGGCGTCGCGGGCGTGCTCTACGTCTTCGGCGGCGGCCTCGCCGGGCTCTTGTTCGGCGCGGTGTCGGCGGGCGTCAGCCTGTCGCGCACGGAGGGCCTCGTGACGCGGTACTACGCGATCCTGTTCGCGACGCTGGCGGTCCTGTCGCTCGGCTACCTCGTCGCTTACCTCAACATCGAGGCGCTCCAGCGGCACATCTGAGCCGCGTCACTTGGGGAGCGGCGGCGCCTTGCGGAAGTAGAGGTACGGGTACGGCTTCGAGGCGCCGCACACCCCACCCCCCGCGACGAGCACCGAGCCGTCCACGAGCGTCGCCGTGACCAGGTAGTCGTTGGGCTCGGGGAGCGCCGCGAAGGTGCTCACCGTCCCAGCGACGGGGTCGACGCGATCGACCGCGGCGGTGGCTTTCTCCGCGGGCGCCGTGGAGCCGCAGCCGTAGGGATTGGGGAACTCGCCGGTCGCACCCCCGACGACGAGCACCGAGCCGTCGCGCGACAGTGCGCTCGCCGACGCCATGCGCGGCGCGGTCAGCTTGTACGGGGCCGGCGTGAACGCGCCGGTCGCCGGATCGAACAGCTCGACGACGTCGCTCGCCTTCGAGATCGCGCCGCTCGAGAGCACCCCGCCGACGGCGATCGCGCGGCCGTCGGGCAACGTCAGCAGCGCGTCGACGCCGGCCTTGGGCCCCTTGCCGACCTTGGTGAAGGTGCTGGTGTCGCCGTCGAACGTGTACGCGTCCTGTCCGAGGCCGGTCACGATCAGCACCCGGCCGTCGCGCAGTCGCGTCAGGTACTGCAGGCCGGGGCCGGTCTGCCAGTAGTCGATGGTGGGCGCCCCGGCGACCGTGGTGAACGTCTCCGTCTCGGGGTCGAACACGTGCGCGGACTTGCTGCCGTACGCGAGGATCAGCACGCGACCGTCGGGCAGCAGCGCGGCGCGCGGCCCCTGGAACGCCTCGGTCGGCGCGCTCTTGGCCTTCACGAACGTGTTGGTCTTGGGGTCGAACAGGTCGACGATCAGGCTGTTGCAGCACGGCGAAGCCCCGACGCCCGACGCGCCGATGAGCGCGGCCCGGCCGTCGAGCAAGGTGACCGTCGAATGGTTCCAGCGCGCGGTGTTCATCGGCCCCGCCGCCGGGATGGTGTCCTTGGACTCGAGCGAGAACAGATCGGCGCGGTCGGTCATCGTGACCGGCGCGATGACCGAGAGGCCGCCGCTCACGAGCGCACGCCCGTCGTGGAGCACCGCGACCGAGGGCATGTCGGCGTGCGGGATGGCCATGGTGCGCTTCTCCCACGGCAGGTCGCCTTCGATCGGACCGGTGCGGTAGGCGAACGCCCCCTTCGTCGAGCCCTTCTTGCCCGCGAGCTCGATGCGCACGTCGACGGAGCCCTGGGGTCCGGGAGGCGCCTGGATGGTCGCGGTCGTGGCGTCGATCACGCGCACGGGCGCGCGACCGTCGCCGAGGAAGAGCTTCATGCCCTTGGCGAATCCCTGGCCCTTGACGGTGAAGAACGCGCCGCCGCTCACCCAGTCCTGCGCGCCGCCGCCGGCCACCACCGCGGTGATCGACGTGACCGCGAAGTCGCAGCCCCCGACCACGCACGCGCCCGCGCAGACGGTGCCCGAGCAGGTGGGAGGCGTCTCGGCGATCGTGTCCGGGGTGGCGTCGCCGACGTCGCTCGATCCCGTGTCGTCGAGCACGGGCTCCCCCGCGTCCGAGTTCCCGCACGAGAGGGTCGAGAGAGACAGTCCGAGGGCGACCAGAGTGCGCGTGGTCATGCGCGGAGCGTAAGCCGCGACGACTTCGCCGGCGAGTCTCACGCACGTTACGGAGCGATCGTGACCTCGCCCCCGGCGATCCCGCTCGCCGCCCCCTGACTGCGTCGTCACGCGCCCGAGGTGCGAACCGAACGACCCGATCCTTCCGGCGACCTTCGCAGGGGAGCGCGGATCGCTCGGGCATTCACGGTGGGCTCGCGGTTTGCAATTCGGAGAGCATGACCCGCCTCCTCGTTGCGTGCATCGCCGTGGGTGTGTCGTCCTCGTCGCTGGCCGCCGCCGAGCCGATCGACGGCACGGTGTGGTCCGCCCCTGACAAGCCGAAGAGCAAGCCCCAGCGTCCAGGACCCGCCTTCGCGATGGGCATCGGCTACCAGACCGCCGGGGCGGGGGTGCAAGCAAGCTTCGACGGGAGCCTGTCGCCGCGCTTCGCGGTCGCCCCCTGGGTGAGCGTCGGGGTCGTGCCCAATCCACTCGGCAGGGGCGCCATGGCGTGGGCGGGCGGCGTGATGGTGAAGTTCGGCGATCGCAGCCGCGCGGTCCTCGATCTCGGCGTCACTCCGATCTCCCTGCAGGAGAGCTTCTCGTCGTGGGGCGTGGGGCGCGCCGAGACGGTGGTGCACTCGACCACCGTGTACTATGGCGTCGTCGGCGCGGCGGGCTTCGAGCAGATGGGCCGCTCGGGTTGGTTCGTGCGCACGATGGTCGGCGTGGCCGCGGGCCCGACGACCGAGGGCCCCCGAGCGGGCCCCACGCTCTCCGTCAACACGGGCTTCAAGGCCTTCTGACGTTCCCAGCCTCCTCGGCTTCGGGCACTCTGTCTGCATGAAGCACCGAGTCCTGGCCGCGATCGTCCTCGTCGGATGCAGCTCGAGCGACGACCCCGCGTCTCCTTCGACCGACGCCGAGAGCGAGGTCGCGAGCGACGGCGCCAGCGACGTCACCACCGACACCGTCGTGCCCGGTCCCGACACCACGAGCGACACTCCCGCCACCGGGGTCGGCCTCTCGGCGAAGCACCCGCGCGACGAGGGCATGGCCGCGGACCCCGCGGTGCTCTTCGCCAGCGACTTCGAGAAGGACCTCGCGGGCTTCACCGACTACACGAAGGACCCGGCGCGCATCGCCGTCGTGACCGACCCCGCCGTCGCGCACGGCGGCTCGAAGTACCTCTCGGCCACCGTCACCAAGACGATGCTCAAGGGCAGCCTCGGCCCGTACGTCGCCGCGATGGCGCAGGTCCGCCTCTCGAAGGCGGTCGACCAGGTGTACTGGCGGTTCCACGTCCGCTTCGTCGGCAAGTCCGCGGTCCCGCACCACTGGGTGCGCCTCGCCGCGGGCAACGCCGCCTACGACTCCGACGGGCTCGCGAACACGGTGCCGCCCGGGAACGGTGGCTTCTGGTTCGACTTCGACGCGCGCGACGACGGCCTCTTCGGCTTCTACGCCTACTGGCACAAGATGCGCTCGGGCCGCTGTAACGACGGCACGGCGGTGCCGGGCTGCGCCGGCGACCAGGGGACGACCTACTACTACGGCAACAACTTCGTGCCGGCCGGTCAGGCCGCGTTCCCGCGCGACGCCTGGTTCTGCGTCGAGCTGATGGCGAAGGCGAACACGGTCGGCAGCACGGACGGCGCCCTCTCGTACTGGAAGGACGACGCGCTGGTCGGCGCGTACGAGCCCGGCAAGCCGCGCGGCCGGTGGCTCCGCGACAACTTCTTCTCGTGGGGGCCGTACTTCGTCGACGAGCGCGCGTTCGAGGGCTTCGACTTCCGCACGGCGGCGGACGTGCGGTTCAAGAAGATCACCCTCGACGCCTACTACGAGCTCGGCTCGCTCACGCAGCGCGAGAAGGACCGCGGCGTGACGTTCCCGGAGGCGCAGCAGATCCTCTACGACGACGTGGTGGTGGCCACCGAACGCATCGGCTGCCGCACCCGCTGACCCCCGTGATTCCAGGACAAAGTCGCTGCAGCTGGTTGTGATTGAGTCGTTTCAGGTTGCGTTTGCGTCGTTTGGCAGCCACCCTGGACAGGAGGTTCAGCGATGGGAACTGCGGTGCACATGGAGGATCAGATTCGCCGGATGACCCCGGTCGCCGCGCCTCCCGAGCAGCAGGCGCAGGTGGTTGCGCTGTCCAAGGCGCTCGAGGGCATGGCCCATTCGCCGAAGCGTCGTGCGCCCCGGTGTCAGCTGGTCGGCCCGAAGGGCGAGAGCACCGCGATTCCGGAGTCGGTCTTCTATGTGCTCGAACGCGTGGCCGAGGTCCTGGCACGGGGCGACTCCATCACGGTCGTGCCCGTGGGCCGTGAGGTCACCACGCAACAAGCAGCGGATCTCCTGAACGTCTCCCGTCAGTACCTCGTGCGCCTTCTCGACGAGGGACGCATCGCCTTCCGCAAGACGGGCAAGCACCGCCGCCTTCGCATCGAAGACGTGCTCGAGTTCAAGGAGCTGCGCGACAAGGACCGTCGCGCCGGGCTTCGC
>JAEUKC010000163.1:0-11167 GCA_016794445.1 Myxococcales bacterium | reverse complement strand
ACGCGCGACGACGAGGCGCTCCTCGCGCTCCTGCGCACCCTGCAGGCCGCCTACGGCAAGACCACCGTCACCGCCGAGGACGCGCTGCGCCTCGACGGCCTGCGCAACGCCGGCGCCGTGCTGAGCGCCGATCTCCTCGCGACCGCCGAGGCCGAGATCGAGATCGAGTTCGACCAGCCCGACGCGCGCGCGCTCGAGCTGGTGAACAAGACCAACCAGTGGAACCTCGACGGCCGCCGCCTCGAGGAGGCCACGTTCCGCGCCCACGGCGAAGACCCCGCGCGCTTCCTCCTCTCGGTCTCGTACCGCGACAAGTTCGGCCCGCTCGGCAAGATCGCGGTGCTCATGGGCCGACGCGACGAGGCGCTCGTCGACACGTGGGTCATGAGTTGCCGCGCGTTCTCGCGCCACGTGGAGCACCACACGCTGCGCGCGCTGTTCGACCACCTCGGCGTCGACCGGATCCGCTTCGGCCTCGTCGCCACCGAGCGCAACGGCCCGCTCCGTGAGTACCTCGGCCCGCTGCTCGAGGACGGCGTGCTCACGCGCGCGCGCTTCGAGGCCGCGCTCCCCACCCTGCACGCGAAGGTCACCCGCCGATGAACCTCCACCACGTGGGCGTCGCCGTCACCGCCCTCGCGCCGGCCATCGCCGTGCACGAGACCGTGTTCGGCCTCCACCTCGTCGCGGGCCCCTTCGAGGACCCGCTGCAGAAGGTGGCGGTGTGCTTCCTCGCGGGCCCCACCGTCGTCGCCGAGCCCGACGGCGCCGTCCCGCGCGGCCCCCGCGAATCGCTGATCGAGCTCTGCGCGCCGCTCGGCGACGCCTCCCCGCTCGCCGGCTTCCTCAAGAAGCAGATCGGCGCCTACCACGTCTGCTACGAGGTCGACGATCTCGACGCGTCGCTCGCCCACGCGCGCGCCCACGCCTGCGTGCTCGTCAGCGGCCCCACCCCCGCCGTGGCCTTCGCCGGCCGCCGCATCGCGTGGTTCGTCACGCCGACCCGCCAGCTCACCGAGCTCGTCGAGCGCGCGAGATCCACCTCGCCGACGGATGGACTCGACGCACCCACGGGATAGCCCGCCCCGCGGGCTTGCCCCGCTTTCGGTGCCCCGGGCTTCAGCCCGGGGGGCTCACTCTCTCCAGCTCACCGAACTAACCGAAGTTCACCACTCGCCGGTGTTCGGCATCGACTTCCACGGCTCCGCCGGCTCGAGCGCGGCGCCGATCTGCAGCAGCTCGATCGAGTGCCCGTCCGGCGACTTCACGAACGCCATGCGCCCGTCGCGCGGCGGGCGGTGGATCACGACGCCCGCCGCCTGCAGGCGTGCGCACGTCGCGTGGATGTCCTCGACGCCGTAGGCGAGGTGCCCGAAGAAGCGCCCGGTGGGGTAGGCCTCGGTCTGGTCCCAGTTGTAGGTGAGCTCCACCTGCGCGCCGTCGCCCTCGGCGCCCGTCTCGAGGAACGCGAGCGTGAAGCGGCCGTTCGGATACTCGGTCTTGCGCGTCAGCCGCAGGCCGAGCTTGTCGACGAAGAACTCGAGCGCGCGGTCCAGGTCTTTCACGCGGAGCATGGTGTGGAGGAAGCGCATCGAGAGGGCCTAGGCCGAGCCGAGGGGCGTGTCACCTCGCCTCGTGTAGAATGCTCGCGATGATCCGGTGGTCGACCGCCCTCTCCTTCGCCCTGGTCCTCGCCGGCTGTCAGGGCGACCCGGTGGCCGCGCCCGCGACCGACGCGGCCGCGACCGACGCCGCCACGACCGACGTGGGCGCGGATGCTCCGGGTGAGACGGCCGCCGACGCGGGGCTCCCGCCCGGTGTCTCGCTGCGTGACGGCTGCCCCACGGGGCGCGGTCCGGAGATGGCCAACCTCGGGACGTTCTGCATGGATCGCACCGAGGTCACGCGCAGCAACTTCAACCAGTTCCTCGGGGACGTCGCGGGTCGTCCGGAGTGGCCCGCTGGATGCGGATCACCCTCCTACCCCGCGGCGCGCGCCGACTTCGGCGACCACCCGGCCACCAACGTGACGTTCTGTGAGGCGCAGGTCTACTGCCGCTGGGCCGGCAAGCGACTCTGTGGGGCACGCGCCGGAGGCTCCCAGACCGTCGCGAGCGCCCTCACAGCGACGAGCATGTGGACGTTCGCGTGCTGGGGAGGCGAGACCGCGCGGGCCTACCCCTATGGAGAGGCCTACCAGCGCACGTCGTGCCTCGGCGAACGACTCGCCGGAACGTCTCCTGGCACGGTCGCGGTGAACCTGGCGGCCACCGGCTGCCGATCGGCGATCGAGCCGTTCCGCCAGGTGATCGACCTGAGCGGTGGCGTCGGCGAGTGGGAGGACGCTTGCAGCACCTCCGACGTCACCGGAGCCTGCCGCGTGCGCGGAGGCAGCTGGAACGACATGGAGCCGACGGCGCTCCGCTGCGATGGCCCCCGCACCGAACCCAAGGGGTCCCGGCTCGACGACGTCGGCTTCCGCTGCTGCTACCAACCGTGAGCCCGACCGTCTAGCGTAGGGCGGTGGCTCTCGCCTTCCGACGCCTGGGCACGCTCGCCTGCGTAGCTCTCCTCACGATCTCGGCGCCCGCGTTCGCCGACGCCTACGACGCCGCGATGGCGCGCGCGGTCGCGGCCAAGGAGAAGGCGGTCGACGCCAACGATCCCTCCGCGTGGGCCGAGGCGCTGAAGCTGTTCGAGGAGGCCGATGGCCTCAAGTCCACCAAGGACTCCAAGTACGAGGTCGCCAACGCGGCGGCGAAGCTCAAGGAGGACGACCTCGCGGTCGAGGCCTACGAGGCCGCGCTGGCCCTCGGCCTCGCCGGCAAGCCCAAGGAGAAGGCGCAGGCCTTCCTCAAGGCCAACGAGCCCAAGATGGCGCGCGTCGACGTCAAGGGTCCGGCCGGTGCGCAGGTCTACGTCGGCTCTCGCGCCCGCGGCGCGCTCCCGCGGGCACCGCTCGTGGTGTTCGCCGGCACGAGCAAGATCAAGGTGGTGAGCGGCGCCAAGTCGGTCGAGATCGCCGTCGAGGCCAAGGCCGGCGAGAAGCTCTCGATCGACGCCGACGCCAAGCTCGCCGAGCTCGACGTGCCTCCGCCGCCGCCGCCGCCCAAGGAGAAGCCCAAGCCGATCTCGCCCACGGTGCCCATCAACGACGACGGCGCCAGCGCGCGGGCCCTCGGCTGGTCGCTGATCATCGGTGGTGGGCTCGTCGGCACCGCCGGTCTCGTCTTCGTCGTCATCTCGGGCAACCGTCTCGACACCGAGCGTGGCTTCCTCACCGAGAACTGCGCCGAGTGGTACGACAAGCCGAGCTCGTGCAAGTTCCCCAAGGCGGGCGTGCAGCAGACCACGATCCAGTCGTCCAACGACGCGATCGCCACCTGGTCCGGCGTGCGCACCGCGAGCTTCATCGGGCTCGGCACCGGGTTCACCGTGGCGGCGATCGGCGCCATCCGCCTGCTCACCGCGCCGTCGCCCCCGCGCACCGCGGCGAGCGTCGCGCCCCAGGTGTCGATGCTCCCGGGTGGCGCGTACGTGGGCGTGACCGGCGCCTTCTGAGCGCCGGACCCGACCCGCTATTTGGGCCGCTATTTGGGCCGCTATTGGGCCGCCATTTGGCCGCTATTTGGTGCCGGCCGCGCGCTTCTTCTTCGCCGGCTTCTCGGCCACCGGCTCCGCGGCGGCCTCCTCTTGCGGCGCCTTCTTCGGCCCCGGCTTCGGCTCGTCGTTGCTCGCCGACATGGTGCGGAGGCTCCGCGCGAGCATCTCGGCGAGGTCGATGACCTGCGCGCCCTGCGCCTCGACCGCGGCCTCGGCGCCGCCGTCCTTGAGCTCGTTGGCCTCGACCTTCTGCTCCACCGCGGCGCTGACCGCGGCGCGGTACTGATCGGGGTGACGCTCGGGGTCGAACGTGGCCGCGAGCTGCGACACGAGATCGAGCGCCAGCTTGAGCTCGCGCTCGTTCGGCTCCTTCGAGGTGTCCGGCACGTCGATGTCGTCCGGCATCACGAGCTCGTCGCCGTAGCGCATGACGTCGAGCGAGAAGAGCTTGCCCTTGGGACGCAGCACCCCGAGGCGCGTGCGCGCGCGGAGCTTCACCTTGGCGAGCGCCACCTTGCCGGTCTCCTCGAGCGTGCGCTTGAGGAGCATGAACCCGCGCGAGGACTTGCCCGCGGGGCCGACCCAGTAGCTCTTCTCGAAGAAGGCGATGTCGATCGACTCGAGGTCGATGAACTCGGCGATGTCGATGCCCGAAGCGCCCTCGTCACCCTCGAGCTTGGCGAGCTCCTCCTTGGTGAAGAGCGCGTATTGCCCCTTGCTCACCTCGTAGCCCTTGCCCACCTCTTCCCACGGCACGTCGATCGCACACTTGGTGCAGCGACGAACCATGTTGATCCGCGAGCCGCAGGTCTTGTGGAGCTGCGAGAACGAAGGGGTGAGGTCCTTGGTGGCGGAGTAGAGCTTGGCGGGAATGGCGACGAGCCCGAAGGCGATTTCGCCCGACCAGATGGCGCGCATCGTGAGAGTCTCCTTGGGCCGGAAGTCTGACGGGAATCCGAGCCTATGGCCAAGTCACGCAAGCCGACCACTGAGCAGCCGCGCAGCACCTACGAGGAGAAGCGCGATTTCTCGGTGACGCCCGAGCCGAGGCCCGGAGCGGAGACCGAGGCCTCCTCCTCTCCGTCGGCCGGGTCGATGCTCCGTTTCGTCGTCCAGAAGCACGACGCCCGCCGGCTCCACTACGACCTGCGGCTCGAGGTCGACGGCACCATGATGTCGTGGGCCGTGCCCAAGGGCCCGAGCTACGACCCGAACACCAAGCGCTTCGCGGTCGAGACCGAGGACCACCCGCTCGCCTACAACGAGTTCGAGGGCCGCATCCCCGACGGCCAGTACGGCGCCGGCGACGTCCTCGTGTGGGACTCGGGCACCTACGAGACCATCCCGCCCGGCGTCGAGCGCGCGATGCGCGACAAGGGGCACTTCCACATCCGGCTGCTCGGCGACAAGCTGGTCGGCGAGTGGCACCTCGTGCGCATCAAGGGCCGCGACGAGGACGCGAAGGCCAAGCCGTGGCTGTTCTTCAAGGCCGCCGATCGCTTCGCCGACCCCACGCGTGACATCGTCGAGGAGCGCCCCGAGTCGGTGAGGAGCGGTCACGTGGCGACGCGCGGGCCCATGTCCGCCGCGGGGCCGGCCTCGTCCCGCGCCGCAGGCGTCGACGCGCGCGGGCTCCTCACCCAGATCGGCGAGCCGATGCTCGCCTCGACGGGCACGCTCGAGGACGCCGCCAGCTACCTCTTCGAGATCAAGTACGACGGCTACCGGCTGCTCGCCGCCAAGGCCGGCGCCGAGGTGCGCCTGTTCTCGCGCGCCGACCACGACTGGAGCGACCGCTTCGGCGGGATCGTCGAGGCCGTGGGCGCGCTCGCCGCGCACGACGTGGTGCTCGACGGCGAGGCCTGCGCGATCGAGCCCGACGGACGCCCCTCGTTCCACGCGTTGCAGCGCTGGGTGGGCGGCGAGCGCGGCCGCGCGGTGCTGCACTTCTTCGCGTTCGATCTCCTGTTCCTCGACGGCCGCGATCTGCGCGCGCTGCCGATCGAGGAGCGCCGCCGCCTGCTCTCGTCGCTGCTCGCCACCCCACCCACCGTGGGCGCCCCCATCGCCGTCTCGCAGACGCTCCCCGTGCCGCCCGGCGCCGACGTCGCCACGCTGCTCGCGGCGATCCGCAAGGCGAACCTCGAGGGCCTCGTCGCCAAGCGGCGGGGCTCGCCGTACCAGAACGGCCGCTCGAACCTCTGGATCAAGATCAAGGCCCTGCGCCGCCAGGAGTTCGCCGTCGTCGGCTACACGCCGCTCTCGGGCACCAAGCGCTCGGTGGTGGGCGCGTTGATCCTCGCCCTGCACGACGGCGAGCGCTTCCAGTACGCCGGCAAGGTCGGCAGCGGCTTCGACGATCGCACGCGCAGCAAGCTCGCGAAGGAGCTCGACGTGCACCTCCGCGACACGCGCACCGTCATCCCCGACGAGCCGATCAAGGACGCGCGCTGGGTCGAGCCCACGCGGGTGGTCGAGGTCTCGTTCCAGGAGTGGAGCCCCGAGGGCAAGCCGCGCTTCCCCACCTTCGTCGGCATGCGGGAGGACAAGCGCCCGGAGCAGTGCGTGAAGGAGGCCGTCCTCGAGGTCGAGGAGGCGCCCCCGGAGTCGGTGCCGCGCTCCGTGCCCGGCGTGCGCGTGACCAACCCCGACAAGGTGCTCTTTCCGCGGGACGGCATCACGAAGGCCGAGGTGATCGAGCACTACGCCCGCGTCGCGCCCGCGCTCCTGCCGTACCTGAAGGATCGCCCGCTCACGCTGCAGCGGTGGCCCGACGGCATCGACGACAAGGCCTGGTACCAGCAACACCCGCCCAAGACCGGCACTCCGGACTGGCTGCGCGTCCTCGAGCGCGACGGCAAGCGGCACCTGATCGCCGACTCGCTCGAGGCGCTGCGCTGGCTCGGGAACCTCGCGGCGCTCACGCTGCACGGCTGGTCGTCGCGCGTGCCCACGCTCCACCTGCCCGACTGGCTCACCCTCGATCTCGACCCCGGCGACGGCCCCTGGTCCGACGTGATCGAGGTGGCCCTCGCCCTACGCATGCTCCTCGAGCAGCTCGAGCTGCCGAGCGTCCCCAAGACCAGCGGCAAGCGCGGCCTGCACGTGTTCATCCCGGTCGCGCCCGGCGTCACCTACGACGACACCGCGCGGCTCGCGAACCACCTCGCGAGCGCGCTCGCCCGCGTGCTCCCGAACATCGCGACCACCGAGCTGCCGAAGGAGAAGCGCCGCGGCCGGCTCTACGTGGACGCGCTGCAGAACGCCGAGGGGCGCACGCTGGTCGCGCCCTACACGCTGCGCGCGCTCGACGGAGCCCCGGTCTCCGCGCCGCTGCGCTGGAGCGAGGTCACGCCCAAGCTCGATCCGAACGCCTTCCAGCTGCGCACGTTCCAGGCCCGCCTCGACGCCCACGGCGATCTCTTCGCGCCCGCGCTCGAGCGCAAGGCCGACATCCGCTCGCTGCTCAAGAGGCTGGGCTAACGCCCCTCGCCACCCACCCCGAGCAAGGCCACGAGGCGCGCATCCTCCGCGTCGCGCGCGCCGACGTCCTCGGCCCTGGTCCACCCCATGTCGGGCTCGAGGCGGTAGCTGCCCACGTACTCGTCCGCGGGCTTCCACTCGGCGGGGGAGAGCATCGAGAAATAGGGGCGCCCCTCGGCGCGGCGGTACAGGTGGTAGACGTGCCCGATCCGCTTGTGGAAGCGGCACTCCGCGTGGTGCAGCGAGCTCGCCGTCTGCGCGTCCGCGAGCACCTTCTCGGCCTGCGCCTGCAGCGCGCGGATCTGCTCGGCGATGACCCGCAGCTTGCCGAGGGTAGCGTTGCCGACGGCGCGGTCTGCCTCCTGGATCTCGCGCGCCACGTCGACCAGATCGATGGCCGGCGCGAGCCGCGAGAGCCCGTAGGGCGAGGTGTGCGCGGGCCCCTCGTGGTTCGGTCCTTCGTGTCGACGCTCCGTCACGCGATCGGTCTATCACTTCCGCGCGAGCGCTTCAGGCCTTGCGCCGCGCGAGGCGCGCCACCGCGCGCGCCCCCCGGCGGGTGAGCCAGAGCGCATCGCCCGCGAGGACCACCGCGGCGAACAGCGCCACGAGCCACCGCAGGTCGGCGCGCGCCCGCGCGACCTCGACGGGGTTCTTGCTCGCCGAGACGCCGCCGCCGGGCGCGCCGACCTTGTGGGACACCGGCGGATCGTTGCGCACGACGTCGCTCTCCTGCTCGGCCAGCAGCGCGACCGTGAGCGGCGCCGGCGTGGCCGAGCCCTCGAGCACGTAGGGGCCCATCTGATCGAGCCCCTCGAGCAGCGCGACGCCCTCGAGCACCGGAGCGCGCGCGGCGATCTCCGTCACCGGCGCGCCGACCCGCCGGGCGACGATCTCCTTGGCCCCCGCGGCCGCGGTGATCCGCGCGGCGACGCCCGCGCGCGTGCTGGGCGCCCACGAGCGATCGCGGCGTGTACGGGCCATGTCGACGGCGTCGCGCACCAGGAGCACGAACGCGGCGCGGCGCGCGAGGTCGCCGTCGGCCGGGTCGAATCCCCACAGCGTGACCGTGCGATCGAGCGTGGAGGCGTCAGCGACGACCGCCAGCTGCTCGGCGCGCACCAGCGCTGCGGCGCCCAGCAACGCGGCGCCCTTGGTGGCGTCGGCGCCGAGCGGCGCGATCGGCACGACGCGCCCGAGCTTCACGCCCTCGAGCTCCACGTAGCGCAGGCGCGGATCGCTCGGCGACCACGAGGTGATCGCGGGCAGCTCGGCCCCGCTCACGGCCGCGCCGACCGTGCGCCCCCAGCAGTTGCCCGGGGGCGGGTTCACGATGAGCAGGTCGCCCCCCCCCGGCGCCGTGGTGGGGCACGTGTCGACGGTGATCACGAGCGACCACGCCTCCACGGTGGCCTGCGCGAGCCCCGCCGTGTGGACCTTGTCGAGCTTGACGTCCGGGTCGGCGACCAGCGCGCGCGCGAGCCAGGTGGACCCGCCGACCCCGAGCGAGGCCAGCGTGACCGGCATGCGTCGCGGCGGCGGTACGACGAGCTGCACCTTGTCGTCGAGCGCGAGCGCGTCGCCCGGCGCGAGCTCGATCGCGAGCGTGGCCAGCTCGTCGCTGCCATCGGCGGCGGGGGAGAACCCGAGGGTCACCGCCCCGTGCCCCGGCTCGCCGGCGGGGATCTCCACCTTGCGCGCGTCGAGCGGCTCGGGGCGATCCATGCGCCGCAGCGTGACCCACCGCGTGCGGCCCTCCTCGGGCGCGCCGAACGCGGCGAGCGTGACCGCGACGTCCACGTGGTCGGGGCCCTGGCTGCTCGGTCCGCGGCGTACGTCGACGCGCACGATCCCGACGTTGCCCTCGCGCGGCCCGGCCTCGATCGGCACGACGTCCAGCTCCGCGCCGCCCTCCTCGGCGAGCCACGTGGGCGGCCGCGCGAACGACCCGTCGGTGAACAGCACGACGCGCCGCTTGCCCGTACGACCGCGCAGCAGATCGCGGGCCACGTCGAGCGCCGGCTCCACGTCGCCCTCGAGCAGCCCGGCCTCGATCCCGGCGAGCGAGGCCTTGGCCGCCTTGGCGCCGCGCTGCAGCGTGGCGACCACCCGCGCGTCGCGCCCGGCCACGACCACCGCCACCTCGGCGCCGATCCCCAGGCGATCGAGGAGCTTCGCGGCCTCCTCCTTCGCGCGGGTCATGCGGGTGGGCGAGGCGCCGCTCGGGTCGCTGGCGATCGGCCGCACCCGCGCGGCCATCGAAGCCGAGCGGTCGATCACCACCACCACCGCATCGGCGTCGTAGGTCGCGCCCTTGGACACCGGTCGCGAGAAGGCGAGGGCGAGCAGGACGAGCGCGAGCAGCTGCAACAGGAGGGATGTCTCGGGCGTGAGGCGCTTCCACGGCACGCGCGCCTTGGCCTCCCGCCGCGCGAGATCGTACATCGCCGCGCTCGACACCTTCACCGTCTTGCGGCGGGTCTTGAGCACGTAGAGCGCGACGAGCGGCAAGGCTGCGGCCAGGAGCCACAGGCCCTTCGCGGCCAGCAACGCGGGGAACACGGGCTGGCAGGCTACCGCGGCCCGAGGGACAATGACATCCGATGCCGTACCCCACGCGCTTCGTGAACCTGGACGCGGCCCGCGCCCGCTTCGGCGCGCGGGTGGACCGGCTCGCCCCGTACTTCTCGGCGATGGACCCGCTCGCCGACGACGTGGTCGCCGAGATGGCCACCCTGCCGCCCGGTCAGGGTTTTCGCGCCCTCGACCAGGCGCTGAGCCACGGTCTCTCGTCGAGCACGCCCCGCGCGGTCCGGGCCCTCGTCGAGTCGCTCGAGGACGTCCCACCCTGGGCCGACGAGCAGACCCTCGATCGCGCGGGCGAGCTCCTGATGCGCTCCGGGGTGCTCGGCGGCCTCGTGCTCGCCGCCAAGTCGATCGTCCACGGCTACGCCTCGCCCGCGGGGAACAAGCCCCTCGTCCTGTCGGGTCGGCTGCTCGAGCAGGCCCCGCGACGGCTGAACGAGACCTCGCGGTTCGTGCAGGCGGTGTGTCGGCCGGGCGGGATGCGTCGCTTCGGGGACGGCTTCGTGATCACCGTGAAGGTCCGCGTCATGCACGCGCAGGTGCGCCGCATGTGCCTCGCGTCGGGCCGCTGGGACGCGGCGGCGTGGGGCGCTCCCGTGAACCAGCACGACATGGCCGCGACCACGCTCCTGTTCTCGCTCGCCCTGCTCGAGGGCCTGCGCACGTTCGGCGTGGCGTTCGGCGACGACGAGGCCGAGCGGTACATGCACCTGTTCCGCTACGTCGGTCACGTGATCGGCGTCGACGCGCGCCTCCTTCCGACCGGCCAGCTCGACGGCATGAACCTGGCCGAGCTGATCTACACGACGCAGGGCGCACCCGACGACGACGCGCGCGCCCTCGTGAAGGCGCTCATGCACAGCGGCATCGCGCAGACCAAGGACAAGGCGCGCGACGCGCGGACCACCGCCGTCGGTTATGGGATCTGCCGCGGCCTCGTCGGCGACGAGCTCGCCGATCAGCTCGGGGTCCCGCGGGACTCCTACCGGTTCGCGCTGCCCGCCCTGCGCACGATGACCCGCGCGGCGGAGGCCGTGCGCGTGCGGTTCCCGGCCGCCCACCGCACCGCCGTCGAGCAGGGCACCCGCTACTGGGATCGTGTGGTCACCGTCGGCCTCGCGGGCGCCACCGCCGAGTTCCGCCTCCCCGAGCTGCACGCGGCCTGACGGCCTGTCGATGGAAGGCCCGTGACTCAGCAGACCGTCGCGACCACCTCGGCCCACGCGGCCCCCGCGAGCAGCGCCTCGCGCGTGGCGGTCGTGCCGGTGAGCAGATCGAGCGCCTCGGCCTCGCGGGGGTCGACGTACTCGTACGGCTCGGTGCGCAGCCCGAACCGCTCGACGGATTGCGCGCGGGCGAACACGAGGAGCGCGAGGTAGGTGGCCACGGGGTGGAAGCGCGCGCGGTCGACCACGTGGATCTGCACGCCACCGCAGCTCGCGCCCGCGTGCTTCTGGAACGTGGGCAGGAACGACGTGGGCCGCGCGCGAAACCC
>JAEUKC010000113.1:0-21097 GCA_016794445.1 Myxococcales bacterium | reverse complement strand
GGGATGTCGGCGAAGGTCGCGCGGATCCGACCCACCTCGAACACTCCGGAGTATGCCATGACGTCACAGGTTCCCGGGTGCTGCGCGCCGACGTCGATGCGGTGACATCCGCGAGCGAACGGGCCGACGGGATCCACGCAGCGCAGCGAGCCCGTCAGACATGGCGGGCTGACCTCGACGCGATCGATCCCCCGACTTGGTCACGATCTCGAGGCCGCTGTCGGGGGGATCGGTGCTGTCGCAGGACTGTGCGGGGTGGCTGCCACACCCCGCGACGATCGTCGACGATGCGGCGAGCACGAGGGGACCGACGAACGCGCGCATGCGCAATCCTCCACTCGAACCCCACGCCGGGCAACCCTCGCACCGCTCGCGCCGAGCCTCGGCCTCACTTCGATACCGAGGGCCGCGACGCGTTCACGAGGGCGCGCAGGTGGCGCGAGGTGGCCTTGCCCTCGAGGAACAGCGACCGGAACCAGCGCGCGCCCTCGTCCTCCGCGGTCCGCTGCGAAAAGACCGCGCTGATCGCGGGGCTCGGCAGCGCGATCGGCGGCGCGCGCGTCACGAGCCCGTACAGCGCCCGCCCTCGTTCGGCGATGCTGCTCGCGATCGTGCAGAGCGCGTCCGAGCCCAGGACCGCGAGGGGCGCCGTCGAGAAGTGCGGCAAGCGCAGCGTCACCGCGCGCTTCGCACCGACCGCCTCGAGCGCCCGATCGACCGCGCCGTCCGGGCGCCCCTCCACCGTCACGACGACGTGCGGGTACGCGAGGTACGCCTCGAGCGAGAGCTTGCGCTTCTTCGCCGCGGGGTGGTCGGGCCGCATCATCACCGCGAACGGGTCGCGGTAGAGCTCATGTCGCGCGAGCGCCGGCAGCCGAGGCAGGAGCCCTTCGCCGACGAGCGCGAGGTCGATCTCGCCCGCGAGCAGCGCGGGCAGCGTCGCCGCCGAGAGGCGATCGATCCACACCGACGCGTGCGGCGCGTGCGCGCGCAGGTACGCCATGAAGTCCTCGAGCACCGCGACCTCGAAGTAGTCGAGCGTCGCGAGACGGAAGGTGCGCCGGGTCGTCGCCGGATCGAAGGGTCTACCGGGCGAGAGCGCCGCGGTGAGCTGGTCGAGCGCGCCCGGCAGGCTGGCCGCGAGGCGGGCGGCGCGCGGGGTGAGCACGAGGTGGCGACCGGCCGGGGTGAGCAGCGGGTCGCCGAGCACCTCGCGGAGCCGCGCCAGCGAGTGGCTCATCGCCGACTGCGACACGCTCGTGCGCCGCGCGGCGGCCGTCACGCTGCGGGTCTCGAGGAGCGCCTCGAGGGCCGGCAGCAGGTTGAGGTTGATCCGGCGGGCATCGAGATCGTTCATGGTTGGCATGAGATGAATCCAGTTCCGCTCATGGTCGCCGAGCCTCAAGCTCAGGTCCATGACGAACCCGAACGATTCCCTGCGCGAGCCCGAGATCCTGATCACCGGCGCCACTGGCTTCCTCGGCCGCTGGCTCCTGGCGGCCCTCACGAGGCGCGGGAAGACCGTCGCAGCGCTCGTGCGCGGGGCGGATCGGCGCCGTGAAGAGCTCACCCGGTTCGTCGAGCGGATCGGCGGTGACCCGCGCAGGCTCGTCGCGGTCGAGGGGGACGTCGAGCGCGAGGGGCTCGGGCTCGAGCGCCCCCTGCCCTCGGTGCGCGTGGTGCACCACCTCGCCGCGCGCTTCGCGTTCGGCCTCTCGCGGGAGGAGGCGCGGTCCACCAACGTCGGTGGCACGGAGCGGGTGATGCGGTGGGCCGCGGCGCAGCCGGCGCTCGATCGCCTCGTGTTCCTCGGCGGCTACCGCATGACGTCGGCGTCGCGCGAGGCGCTCGAGGCCTCGATCGACGAACGCTACGCCGAGGGAGCCTACGAGGGCTCGAAGTACGAGGCCTACGTGGTCTTCCGGCGCCTCGCCGAGGAGCTCGGCCTCCCCTGGTCGGCGGTGCACCCGAGCGGCGTGATCGGCGACGCGCGGACGGGCGAGACGACCCAGCTGCCCGGTCTCGCCGAGACGGTGCAGAAGCTCTTCGAGGGGCGGCTGCCGGCGCTCGCGGGCACCGCGCGCACGTTCGTGCCGGTGGTGACGGTCGACTACCTCGCCGAGTTCCTCGCGACGGTGCCGGAGCGCGCCGAGAGCGCCGGCAAGGATCTCGTGGTGTTCGACCCGGCGAGTCCTCCCCTGCCCGCGCTCGTCGGGATGCTGGCGCGCACGCTCGGGGTGCCCTCGCCGCGGTGGACGCTGCCCGTGGGCCTCGTGGCGGCGCTGCCGAGCGCGTGGACCGGCCTGCACCGCGAGAGCACGCGCTTCCTCGTCGAGGACCGCTACGACACGCGCGAGGGCGACGCGCACGCGGCGGCGATGGGGCTCGTGCACCCGCCGCTCGAGGAGGCGCTCGCGCGCTGGTGCGGGTTCCTCGTCTCGACGCGGTTCCTCACCTCTGCCGCGGACGAACCGGGGCACTTCGAGGCCGGGACGTTCATCGTCGGCAACCCGCGCACGGCCGACGTGGTGCTGCTGCACGGCATCCCGTTCGACGGCGAGGCGATGGCGCCGCTCGCGCGCTCGCTCGGTCGAACGTCGGCCCGCGTCGATCTGCCGGGGCTCGGGCGCTCGGGGCGGGGGTCGATCGACGCTGGGTGGCTGCGGTCGTTGCTCGCGGGGCGCACGCGCCCGGTGGTGCTCGTCGGGCACTCGCTCGGCGCGGCGCTGGCGACGGCGTATGCGGCGGCCTACCCCGATGACGTCGCGAAGCTCGTGCTGATCGCGCCGAGCTTCCTCATGGCGGCGCCGTCGTGGACGCTGCGGCTGCGACCGATCGTGGCGAACGTCCTCGGGAGGCTCGACGCCGAGGCGTTCGAGCGGCGGTTCCTGCCGGAGCGCGAGGGCGAGGTGCACACGGCGACCACGAGCGCGATCGCCTCGCTGACGCGGAAGGGAGGTGCGGGTCGATACGCAGGGACGCTCGCGGATGCCGTCACGACGTCCGCGCGCGCAGCAGCGCAGGATGCGTTCGCGGTGGTCCGAGAGCGCAGCGTCGCGACGTTGATCGTCCACGGGGACCGCGAGCCGCTGGCCGTCGACGCGCGCGGTGCGGAGGTGGTGGCGATGGCGGCCTGCGGACACGCTCCGCACCTCACGCACAGCGATCAGGTCGCGCAGCTGGTGCGCGCGCGCCTCGACGCCCTCACAGCGCCAGCGCCACTTCGTCGAGCTGGGTGATGCAGAGGTCCCAGCCCTCGAAGAAGCCCATCTGCTCGTGCTTGTCGCGCGCGGCGCGGTCGGGGTGCATCACGCGGGCGACGTAGCGCGTGCCACCGGCCTCGTCGGCCATGGTGATGACGGCGGTGAACGGCATCCACGGGGTCGCGGGCCGGTAGTCTCCGACCAGCATCGACGTGAACACCAGGCGCTCGCGCGGCACGATCTCCAGGAACGCACCCGGGTTGTCGCTCTCGCCGCCGTCGGGCCCGCGCATGAAGGTGTGGAAGGCGCCGCCCGGCCGCAGGTCGAACGCCCGCACCTCGGTCGTCCACGGCTTCGGGCACCACCACTCCCGCAGGAGCGCGGGGTCGCTCCAGGCGCGCCACAGGGTCGCGCGCGGGGCGCGGACCAGCCGCGAGATGACGAGGTCGTTCGGCTCAGCGGCGTCTGCGTTCGGCACGGGGCTTCTCCTCTCGGTGCAGGTCTTCGACGAAGGCGACCATCCGATCGGTGCGCGACTCCCAGAGCGAGCGCTGGTCCGCGAGCCACTGCTCGGCCTGCGACAGCCGCTTCTGGCGGAGCTCGCAGGTGCGCACGCGCCCCACCTTCTTCGACCGCACGACGCCGCTCGCCTCGAGCACCGCGAGGTGCGCGAGGAACGTGGGCAAGGCCATCGAGAACGGGGCGGCGAGGGCCGACACCGTCTCTGGGCCGCGCCCGAGGGCGCTGACGATCGCGCGACGCGCCGGGTGCCCGAGCGCGTGGAACACGCCCGAGAGCTGCGCCGAATGGTTAGTCACTTGACTATCTATACACCGGGCCGGCGATCGACCGCAAGCGCCTGGAACCAGCGCTCACGCTCGACCTCCTGAGCTGGCCGATCGACGGCGCCACGACGTTCACCCACCCGGACACGCGGTTCCTCTCGGCCCTCACCGGCGGCTTCCTCACCGGCTGGGGCGTGACCGTCTGGCTGCTCTCGGGCGAGGCGTTCGACCACGCCCCCGAGGCCGTGCGCCGGGCGGGGGGGGATCGGCGCCTGGTTCTGCCTCGACAGCGCCGGCTCCATCGCCTCGGGCAACGGCTCGAACGCGCTCTTCAACGTGCTCGTGCTCTTGCTCGCGGTCGGTCCGCTCTCTGTGCGGGCGCGCGCGAAGATCCAGGCCGAGGAGCGCGCACAAGGCTGAGCTCTGCGCGTCGGCCCAGGGAGGCAAGGGGTTACTTTTCGGCATCCGATCGGTAACCTACGGCTCTTCGGGAGGTCGCATGCGCGGTGCGGTTCGGGTGGCGTTCGCCGCCTTCTTGGTGGGCTGTGGCGGTGGATCGTACGTGGACGGCTCCGACGCGAGCGCGCCCCTGCCCTCTGGGCCCGAGACGCCGCTGTCCGTCGCGCGCACCCTCGCGCGCCCAGAGCGCACGATCGCCCACGTGCTCGAGGCGCGCCGCGCCCTCGTCCCCGAGGGCAAGGGCCTCGGCGTCCTCCCCGCCACGCCCGGCGATCTCGCGCTGCACGTGGCGGCGCGCGCGAGCGAACCGACCCGGATCGGCACCGACGAGGAGCACTCGCTCTCGCTGTCGATCGAAGGCGCGACCGGCACCCCCGCGCAGGCGGACGACGGCGCCGCGATCCACCGCGACGTCTTCCCGGGCGCCGACGCGCTCTGGGCCACCACCGAGGCGCGCGCCGAGCTCCTGTTCCTGCTGCACGACGCGAGCGCGCCGACCCATTACGCGATCCACCTCGACTGGGGCAGCGGTCTGCGCGCCCCGTTCGCGGAGCGCGGCGGCTACTCGTTCCGCGACGATCGCGGCAACGTGCGCCTGCACCTCGAGAAGCCGCTCGCCGTCGACGCCAACGGCGTGTCGCGGTTCGCCGCGATGAGCGTCTCCGCCGACGGTCACACCCTGACCCTCGACCTCGACACCGCGGGCCTCACCTACCCGATCCTCCTCGATCCCGCGGTCGCGCAGGGGCGGTGGACCAAGATCGCGGACAAGAACCGCGCCGCGCGCGCGACGTTCTCGTGGGACACCAACCGCTCCAAGCTCATCGGCTTCGGCGGATACATCGCGTCGCCGACCACCGGCATGAACCCGGGCAAGGTGTCCGACGCGACCTTCGAGTACGTGGCGGGCACGGGCGCGTTCAACGCCCTCGCCGCGGGCCCGATCGGCTTCACGAGCGCGATGTTCGGCGGCACGCCCACGTTCTACACGGTCGGCTACGTGGGCGCGTTCGACACCGCCCGCAAGAAGCTCGTCGCGATCGGCGGCCTGCAGTACGACTGCTCGACCGGCTGCACCGCGCTCAACCGCATGGAGGTCTTCGAGTGGGACTCGGTGACCAACGCGTGGGCGCAGCGGTGTACCACCGGGGGCTGCCCCGCCAGCGCGCCGCCGATCGGCACCCCCGCGCCGAACCTGGAGGCCGTCTACGACGAGGCCCGCGCGGTCACCCTCGTGTGCAACCTCGCGTCGAAGGCGTGCGCGACCTGGAACGGCGCGACCGGCGCGTGGGCCACCATCACGGCGTTCCCCGCGGCCTCGGTGTCGCGCGGGTACTACGACCCGACCTACGGCGCGGTCACCTTCCTCGGCAGCGACGGCACCTACTCGTGGAGCGGCTCGGCGTGGGTCAAGCGCGTCGCGGGCACCGTGGGCACCGTCCTCGGCGTCACCTACGACACGCTCCGCAAGCGCGCCGTGGCCCTCTCGGGCAACGGACTCTCGAGCGACACCTACGAGTGGAACGGCTCGGCCGCGACCTGGACGCTCGTGGTCCCCGCCTCCGACTCGAGCGCGCCGCCCAACAAGGTGTCGACCGCGATCGGCTACGACCGCGTCAACGGGCGCGTCGTCGTCTACGGCGGCGGCATCGGCCAGACCGACCTCTACACCGTCGACATGGTCACCGGCGTCTACGAGTACAAGGCGTACGGCAACACCTGCGCGGGGGACGCCGACTGCTACGGCGGCTCGTGCCGCGACGGGTTCTGCTGCGACACCAAGTGCGGCGCGTGTCGACGCTGCGACGGACCAGGCGCGGGCGGCGTGTGCGCCGTGGTCGCGGGCGCGGCCGGCGGAGGCACCGAGCACGACACCTGCACCGGCGTCAACGCGTGTGACCCGGGCGGCGCGTGCAAGCTGAAGAACGGCCAGAAGTGCACCACGGGCACCGAGTGCGCGAGCGGCTCGTGCACCGAGGGCCTGTGCTGCAACACCTCGTGCGGACAGGCCTGCGAGACGTGCGCGGTCACGCCGGGCACCTGCACGCCCTCGCCCAAGGGATCGGGCGGTCGCGTGAGCTGCGGCGCGGGCCTCTGCGACGGCGTCACGCGCGTCTGCTCGACGGCCTGCACCGGCGACGCGGACTGCTCCGCGTCCGGCTGGTGCAGCGCGAGCACCTGCGTCGGGACGCTCGCCCAGGGCACCGCCTGCACCCGGGACCGGCAGTGCACGAGCGGCTCCTGCCGCGACGGCTTCTGCTGCAGCACGGACTGCTCGGGCGCGTGCGAGACGTGCGCGAAGGCCAAGGGCGCGTCCGCGGACGGCACGTGCTCGCCGCTGCCCGCGACCACCACCCCGCTCGCGTGCGGCGGGTACGCCTGCTCGGGCACCTCGGGCGCCTGCGCCAAGACCTGCGCCACCGACGCCGCCTGCGCGGCCGGCTACTACTGCGACGGCGCGCTCTGCCAGAAGGCACGCACCCTCGGCGAGGGGTGCGCCAAGACCACGCAGTGCGCGACCGGGCTCTCCTGCGCGGACGGCGTCTGCTGCAACTCCGCGTGCGACGGCACCTGCCAGGCGTGCTCGGCGGCGAACAAGGCGAGCGGCGACGCCTCGGGCGTCTGCGGCCCCGCCAAGATCGGCAGCGACCCCGGCGACCGCTGCCCGAAGGAGGACTCCACCACCTGCGGCAAGAGCGGCGTGTGCGGCGCCGGCGGCACCTGCGCGGTCTACGTGAAGGGCGCCGCGTGCGGCAGCGGCGTCGTGTGCGAGGGCGGCCTCGCGAAGGGCCGCACGTGCGACGGCCTCGGCGCCTGCGTCAGCGACGCCGTCGGCGCGAGCTGCGTCCCCGGGGTCTGCAGCACGACGGCCGGGTGCACCTTCACCTGCACGACCGACGCCGAGTGCGACGCGACGGGTTATTGCCAGGACGGCACCTGCAAGGCGCGCGCGGCGCTCGGGCGCACGTGCACGGCCGACAAGCAGTGCGGGTCGGGCTTCTGCGTCGACGGGGTGTGCTGCGCCAACGCTTGCAAGGGGGTGTGCGAGGCGTGCAACGGCGTCGGCACCGAGGGCACCTGCACCGCAGCGGCGGGCACGCCGCGCGAGGGCCACGGCGCCTGCCCCACCGCAGGATCGGGCGACGCCTGCGCCGCGGCCGCCTGCGACGGCACGACGCGCGACGCGTGCAAGGCCTTCGCGGGCCCCGAGGTGACCTGCCGCAAGGCCTCGTGCGCCGACGGCGTGGAGATCCTCACGACGAGCTGCGACGGCACGGGCGCCTGCCCCAAGGGGGCGACCAAGGCCTGCGCGCCGTTCGGCTGCGCCGGCGTGCGGTGCGCGACGAGCTGCGGGGCCGACACCGACTGCAGCAAGGGCAATCGCTGTGACCTCACGACCGGCAAGTGCGTGTCGACCGGGGCGTGCGACGGCGACCACACCATCGTGGGGGCCGACGGCAGCAAGACGGAGTGCGCGCCGTTCAAGTGCGACCCGAGCGGTTGCAAGTCGAGCTGCACGAGCAGCGACGAGTGCGCGCCGCCCGCGCTGTGCGACGGCAGCAAGTGCGTGCTGTTCGCCGCGGGAGGCACGGACGACGCGGGCGGGTGCGCCGCGACACCCAGGAACACAGGGGGATCCCTCTTCGGGGTCGCGCTGTTCATGATGCTGGCCGGGGCGCGCCGTCGCTCGACCCGCAAGGAGACGCGGTGATGCGCAAGCTCGTTCCCCTCCTCCTCGTCGCGGCCACGGCGTGCTCGCGCGGCTCCGTCTCCGAGCCCTCGGTCGACGCCGGGGTGTCGATCACCACCTCCACGAAGCACCTCGAGACCGTGCGTCGACTCGCGGCGGGCGACCCGGTGTGGAGCGCCGTGCTCGGCGCGACCGGCCTCCACCACGCGTCTTCGGGGTTCGAGGCCGGCGCGTTCGCCGACGCGGGCGCCGGGGTCCCGATGGCCTTCGGCGCGCGCGCCTCGGCGTTCGGCGACGGCGCGCTCGAGGTACGCGCGGGCGACGCGCAGGTCTCGCTGCGCGTGCTCGACGCGCGGGGCATCGAGGGCGCGCTCGTCGATGGCGACGTGGTGTACGCCGACGTGCACCCCTCGACCGACTTCGTCGTAGCCGCGGGGCCGGGGCGGGTGGAATCGTTCTGGTCGCTGCGGGACGACAAGGCGCCCACGCGCTTCCAGCTCTCGCTGGCCTTGAAGGGCCTCGAGGCGCGCCTCGTCGACGGCGCCCTGGTCTTCGAGGACGCGACCAAGCAGGCGCGCCTGCGCATGCCGCCTCCGACCGCGCTCGACGCAAGGGGCACCCGCCGGGCCGCCACGATGGCCTGGGACGGCGAGACGCTCACGCTCACGATCGACCCGCGGGGCCTCGTGTACCCGATCCTCCTCGACCCCACCCTCGAGCAGGTGCAGTGGACCGACCTCGGGCCGACCGTCCCGCTGACGGCAGGGTCGGGCTCGACGTCGTTCCCGCGCGTCACCTTCCCGTCGAACCTGCAGCGGGCCAGCGCGAGCGCGCGGTTCGGCAACGGGCTCGTCTACCTCTTCGGCGGCGGCATGGTGTTCCAGAGCGGCCCGACCGCCAACGTGCGGGTGCCGAACTACAGCCTCTTCGAGTGGAACGGCAGCGCGTGGACCGCGACGACCGGCGGCGGGTTCCCCGACCAGCTCCTCGACGCCGGCGACACGGCGATGACCGACGAGCGGATCAACGACTTCGTCTACGACACCACCCGCAACAAGCTCGTGCTGTTCGGCGGCATGGCGTACGTCGGCGCGGTCCCGCACCTCGGCCTCTACGAGTACGACCCGATCGGCACCAAGACCTGGACCAAGGTGTGCGCAGACAACACCGCCTGCGCCACAAGCGCGCCGGTGGTGACCAGCGTGCCGAAGCCCCCCGGGGCCGCCTGGGCCTTCAACAAGGCCATCGTGGTCACCGATCTCGGCACCTACGAGTGGGACCCGACCGCGAAGCTGTACAAGAAGTTCGCGGCGACGCCCGACCTCAAGCGCGCGGGCGCGGCCCTCGCGTTCGACGCGAACCGCTCGCGGCTCGTCGCCTACGGCGCCACCACCGGCGCCTCGGACACGTGGGAGACGCAGGGCACCACCTGGACGCAGGTGCTCGTGGCCGGCCCGAAGGGCGTGCGCAACCCCTCGTTGACGTACCACTCGGCGCGCAAGGCCGTGATCCTGTGGGCCTCCGACGCGAGCAGCGGCGGCACCTGGTCCTGGAACGGCACGGCGTGGACCGCCCTCACGCTCTCGGGCAGCGCGCCGATCCCGCGATCGAACGCGGCCTTCGCCTACGACCAGGCGCGCGGCAAGCTGGTCATGGTGGGTGGAGGGTCGCTGCCCTCGAGCGGGTGCTTCAACTCGTTCCTCACGCCGGCCGACCAGAACTCCGACCTGCGCGTCTGTGCGCGCGTCGACACCTGGACCTCGGTCGTCTTCGGCGGCGCGTGCACGGTCTCGACCGACTGCGGCGCGGCGCTCACCTGCGTCGACGGCGTGTGCTGTCAGTCGCCCAGCTGCGGGACCTGCCAGCGCTGCGACCTCGCGGGCAGCATCGGCAAGTGCTCGACGCTCGTCAGCGCCGAAGACGACACCTGCACCGGCACCAAGGCCTGCGACGCGACGGGCGCGTGCAAGCTGAAGCTCGGCCAGACCTGCGCGCTCGGCACCGACTGCCTCAGCGGCAACTGCGCGGACGGCGTGTGCTGCAACACCTCGTGCCCGGGCGCCTGCGAGGCGTGCAACCTCGCGGGCACCGTCGGCACCTGCAGCGCGGTCGCGGCGGGCGCAGCGGGCAAGGGCTGTGGCCTCTTCACCTGCTCGGGGACGAGCGCCTGCTCCACCTCGTGCACGAGCGACGCGACGTGCGCGTCGAACGCCTATTGCAACGGCACGGTGTGCCTCCCGCAGCTCCTCAAGGGCGTCGCCTGCAGCCGCACCCGACAGTGCGCGACCGGGGCGTGCGTCGACGGCGTGTGCTGCGACTCGACCTGCTCCGGCACGTGCGACGCGTGCTCGAAGGCCCTCGGCGCGACCGCCGACGGCACCTGCACGATCCTGCCGAAGACCGCCGCCCCCGCGGCGTGCGCGCCCGGTCGCTGCTCGGGGACGAGCGCGGCCTGCGGCACCACCTGCACCGTGGACACCGACTGCGCGACCGACGCCTTCTGCAACGGCGGCGCCTGCACCACGCTGCGCGGGAAGGGCGAGTCGTGCGCCAAGACCAGCCAGTGCGCCTCGGGGCTCAGCTGCGCCGACGGCGTGTGCTGCAACGAGGCCTGCGACGGCGCCTGCAAGGCCTGCACGGCGCTGAACAAGGAGTCGGGCGACAAGACCGGCGAGTGCGGCCCTGCGAAGGAGGGCACGAACCCCCGCGCGCTGTGCACCAAGTCGGCCGTCACGACCTGCGGCTCGAGCGGCCTCTGCGGCGCCACCGGCAGCTGCGCCGTCTACGCCATCGGCACGCCGTGCGGCCCGAGCGGGTCCACGTCCTGCGACGGCGACCTCGTGAAGGGCCAGACCTGCGACGGCCTCGGCGCCTGCACCGCCGTCACCGGCGGCAAGCCCTGCTCGCCCTCGAAGTGCGTCGACGGCGCGTGCAAGTCGAGCTGCGTGATCGACGCCGACTGCGCGGCCGACGGCTACTGCAGCACCGGTGCTTGCAAGAAGAAGGCGGACCTCGGCGTCAAGTGCGCGGTCGACGCGCAGTGCGCCTCGGGGTTCTGCGCCGACGGCCTGTGCTGCAGCGCGCGCTGCGAGGGCTCGTGCGAGGCGTGCGACGTGGCGGGCTCGGAGGGCACGTGCTCCCCGGTGGCCGGCAAGCCGCACCTCGGCCACCCGACGTGCGCGAGCGGCGACGGCACCGATCCGTGCAGCGCTTCGGCCTGCGACGGCGTCGACCGCACGAGCTGCACGAAGAAGGCGGGCCCCACGGTCACCTGTCGCAAGGGCTCGTGCGAGGGCGACGTCGAGTCGCTGCCCACGACCTGCGACGGCTCGGGCAAGTGCCCGGCCGCGACGACCCGCCCGTGCCTGCCGTACGTGTGCGACGCGGACGCGTGCAAGACCAAGTGCGCGAGCGCTGCCGACTGCGCGAAGGGCTACCTCTGCAACCCGTCGACGGGCGCGTGTGTGGTCGGCGACAAGTGCGTGGGCAGCGTGGTCACGAAGGTCGACGGCACCACGGAGGACTGCGGGGCCTACCGGTGCGAGAGCTCCGGCAAGTGCAAGAACAGCTGCGCCACCACCGCCGACTGCACGGCCCCGCGTCTGTGCAGCGACTCGGTGTGCGTCGACCCGGTCGCGCCCGAGGTCACGGACGGCGGCGGCTGTGTGATGGGGCCGAGCGGGACGCGCACGGGCGCCGCGGTCGTGGTGGTCGTCGGCCTCTTGCTCGGCGCGCGGCGGCGACGGCGCACACCGGGCGCGAAGCCCTCCTAGGGGCGACGTTCACGGGCGATACGGCCGGTAGCCTCCGCACAGCAGCCAGGTGCGTGGGGGCGCGTCGGCGCGTTCTCTTGCCCGACCCGCGTGCAATGGGGGTGGCTGGAGGTCGAGCGAGGCCCAGTCGTCGAAGAAGGGCGCCGTGGAGAACGGGTCGAGCGCGACGTCGGCCGGGACGTGGTGCGTGCGGTTGCGGAGCACGTAGCGGAGGACGTTGCGCACCTCGCTGGGGGTGCGGAGGGCGCGCGCGTGGGTGCGGGAGGCGAGCACGCGACCGCCGCGACCCATGACACGGTGGAGCGCGTGGGTGACGTGGGCCGCGAGCGCGCGCAGGCCGGTGGTGAACGCGCGGTGGCCCTCGACCTCGACCACGAGGTGCACGTGGTTGCCCTGGATGGAGTAGTGGACCACGCGGAAGCCTCGCTGGGTCAGGGCGCCGAACGCGCGCCGCAGCGGCCGGAAACTCCGCTCGGCGCGCAGGTTCCAGACTCCCTTCGCGACGCGCAGGGTGACGTGTTGCGGGTGGTCGGGCGACGCGTCGGGTCGGCGGCGGTGTGACTCGCTGCCCTGCTTGCGGGGCCGTCCGGCACCCTCGCGCGCACCCCCGCGGCCGTGCGGCGCGGAAGGGCGGGCCGACGTCGTGCGGCGGGCCGGTGACGGCTCGATCGCTCGAGGGCTGCGGTCGGTCTGCGGCGCTCTACGGGCCCCCACGGATATGATTATGGCGCTTTAGTCTCGTGTGCACAAGGGGGCGGAGTGCGTGGGGGCGCCCTTCGGTGCTCGCGGAGTGCGTGGGGGCGCCCTTCGGTGTCGTGGCGAACGCGCGTGGCTCGAGGCGCTTGCCGTCGATCGGGCGGCGGCTATGGTTGAGGCCCATGCGCGCGCTGGCGAACGTCCTCCTCGCGGGTCTGCTCGGGTGCGGTGCGCGCTACCAGCCGCTCGAGTGCCCGAAGGAGAGCGCCGGCGAGGGCTATCAGCTGGAGCGGACGGACGGCCGCTACGACGTCGAGGGGAAGACGTATTCGGCCTACTCCCAGGCGCGGAAGAAGGCGGCGCCCTTCGGCCTCTTCATCACCCCCGACCGACCCGCCCTCGCCATCACCGACAGCCGGATGTGCCTGCGCTACCGGCTCACGTGGGACGACACGCAGTGCTCCCTGGGGAGCGCGCGGCTGCTCCACCGGGTGCGCGTCACCACGCCACGCTGGATCGTCCCGGCCGGCGCGAGCACCAAGGACCTCGAGCTCCTGCGGGCGGACGACGCGGTGCTGGCCCAGCACGAAGAGGGGCACGCCCACATCGCGGAGGCGGCCGCGCGCCACGCGTTCGCGGCGCTGCAGAAGGTCACGGCAGCGCCGACGTGCGCGGAGGTCGAAGGCAAGGTGAAGGCGCTGGTCGCCGAGGTGACCAAGGAGGTCGAGGCGCGCCAGAAGGCCTACGACGACACGACCGACCACGGGCGCAAGCAGTCGGCCGTGGACGTCGACGCGCTGCCGGCAGCGTGGATCGGGTGGGAGTGACCGGAGCCTCTCCGCGCGGGCGCTGAGCCCTGCGCACGCGATCGCTCAGAACACACCGCCGACGGACAGGCCCAGGCGGCCGCCGCCGACCATCGGCGACACCCGCACCTCCGCGCGCGGCGCGTAGGCCAGCACGGCGGTGTCGAGGACGACCGCGCCGGCCATGCCGGCCAGTCCGCCGAGGACCGCACCGCCGAGCCCGCAGAACCATTCGCCCGGCGTGCAGCGCTCGAGGCTCGCGCCGACGTAGGCGCTGGCGACGGGAAGGCCGGCGCGCAGCGCGAGGGAGCCGAGGGCCGCGCCGGGGCGATCGTGGGCGAGGTGCACGGCCGGTCCGCCGAGCACGTAGGTGCCGAGGCCGGCGATCATGAGCGAGCTGCCGATCGTGTCGTGGCCGGCGCTCTCTAGCGAGCCGCCGAGGACCAGGAGGCCGAGGGCCACGCCGTCGGCGAGGAGCACGTCGCCGCCGTACCAGCGGGGCGGCTCGCGTTCGGGTACCGGCGCGAGCGCGGCGGGGGAGGTCGGCGTCGAGACCGCGGAGGGGGTCGTGTCGGTCGGGTCCACTTCGGTGTCGGCGTGCGCGACCGCCGGAACGGTGGCTGCGAGCACGAGCCCGAGGGTGAGGAGGTGGTTCATACCCACCATGAGAGCAACCACGATGCCAGCACAAATCGCCTGCATTTCCAGGGCTGTCGTGTCGACCTGGGCGCAAGGCGAACGGTGTCCTGTGGCTTTGGGACGTCGGTGCGAAGCGCGTTGCGCTGACGCGCGGAGCGGAACTGGTAGGCTCGCGCGACCGATGCAAGCGCCGGGGCTCTTCGCCACCCACCCGCGGACCCCATGAGGGTCGGGGCGCTGTGGAACGGTCTCGATCGCGACCTGCAGCTCGCGCTGGTGAAGGCGAACGGCTTCGAGCTCGAGAGCGGCGTTCGCGTGCTCGGCACCGGCGCCGAGACACCGGACTTCTCGCTCGAGGAGTGGAACGCGCCCGACGGCTGGCGCTTCGCCTGGACCGAGTTCCTGCCGAGCGACGCGGTCGTGTTCGCGTACGACATCGTCGGCGCCTGCTTCTTCTACCGGCCGGGCGAGCGCGGCGTGCACCACCTGGACTTCGACGGCGCGCATTACCCCGTCGCAGAGACGCCGGGGCAGTACCTCGCGTTCGCAGCGACCCACCAGCGCGAAGGGGTCGCCCTCGCCCTCCGCGCCCACGCCGCGCCCGAGCCGCGGGTCGTCCTCGCGCCCATCCCTCCGCAGGTCCTCGGCGGGAAGCTCGATGGAACGCTCGTCCACATGCGCGCCGACCTCGCCCTCGTGGCCGCTGGCGATCTCGCGACCGAGGTCGCGGCCGGGACCCGCGCGGGTCGAACCGTGGCCGCGGGTCTCGAGCCCTACGTCGACGAGGCGGGCCGCAAGCGCCTGCGCATCGAGTGGCTTCGCTGATCGACAGGCGGAGGCCACGCTACCACGACGCTGATGCTGTCGCGCGCGGGTTGCTCTATGGCAGGGCCATGTCCCGACGCCTCTTGCTGGTCCTGTTCGGCCTCGCGGCGTGCAACAAGAAGGACGCGGTCGACGCCCCGCCCTCGGCGTCGGCGTCGGCCAAGACGTCGGCGAGCGCCTCCGCATCGGCGAGCACGCCGAAGCCCGCGCCCGCCAGCACCGACAAGAAGATCGCTCCTGCCAAGGGGCCCGCGACCCCGCCTCCGGGCTTCACCGCCAGGAGCACGCGCAAGGGCGGCGCGCCGATCGCCTACCGGTTCGCGCTCGCCTACCGCTACGAGGGGTCGACGGTCCTCCACGTGGAGCTCTCCACGCACCAGCGCGGGTGCACGGACGTCGGCGCCGACGAGCGCGAGCTCTCGGCGGGTGAGTCCATCGTCGATCTCGCGATCGCGCCGCAAGTTGGCAAGAGTACTGGCTTCGCCGTCGTGCAGGTCGCCGAGCAGACGGCCAAGGGCACCACCTCGTTCGTGCTCGGTCGACGCGCGGACGTGAAGGTCGTGGCCGGCGACACGCTGAAGGACGTGGAGCTCGTGGTCTCGAACGGCAAGGCCCTGGTGGACGTGGAGCCGGTGATCGACGGGACGATCGTCGCGTGGGGGTGCCGCGTCGTCCCGAGCCCCTGGGCGGCGTCCGACCCGAAGCCGATCGCCCAGCCGGGCCTCACCCTCGAGATCGACGGCCGCAAGCTCGCGATCCAGGGGGCGATCCACCGGGTGTCACGCAAGGAGATCGTCCTCTCGACCCACGCCCTCTCGTGCACGGGTGAGGCCAGCGAGACCGACGTGCGCCTCACGCTCTCGGAGGCCGGCGACACGGTCGACGTCGGTGGATACGCGATCACCGGCCCCGAGCACGCCGAGCCACAGAAGACGCCGGTGAAGGTCACCCTGCAGGAGTTCTCGTTCGGTCGCGAGACGGACGACGTGAAGCTCGCCGGCGCCTTCACGGTCGCCGGGCACGAGGGGAAGCTGCAGGGCAACGCCAAGCTGCTGAGCTGCCAGTGAGCCGGCCCAAGTCTCCCTCGGAACAACGAAAGAGGCCCACCGGCTGAGGAGCGAATGCCCCCCGAACCGCTTGCCTCCGTCTGCTCGTCGCCGCGGGGTGCTCTCGTCCGCAGTCGACGTGGACCTACGGCGCGGGCTTCTTCTTCGCCGCCGCCTTCTTGGCGCCGGAGGCGAGCTTCTTCACGTAGGCGGCGAACTCGTCCCCTTCGTGTGGGTACGCGTCCGGCTTCTCGTTCTTCGGTCGCACGTGTCCCTTCTTCGCGTCGAACACCCAGTCGCCGGAGTCGAGGGCGTGCAGGTAGCTCTCGAGCGCGGCGCGGAAGCTCGTGCCGAGGAGGGCGAGGTCGCACTCCGACGTGAACATGATGAGCTGGCCCTCGGTCCCCTTCGGCGCGGGGTGGAGATCGAGGTACGTGTTGTCGCCGTCCCACCAGCGCGAGCCGGCGATGGGGATGCGCCGCGGGTGGCTCATCACGTCGTAGACGCCGCCCTCGGCCTCGGGTTCGTCGTCCTCCTCGTCGTTGTCGCGCTCGTCCTTCCACTGGGCGACGATCTGCTCGAGCGGCGCGAGCGCTCCGCTGCCGGGCATCCACTCGAACAGCGTGCTCGTGTCGCTGGCGTCGTCGTCGGGCCCACGCTCCTGACCGTCGTGCAGCAGGAGCGACGCCCGGAAGTCCGCGGGGAATCGCAGCTTCATCGTCTTCTCGGCCGCGGCGACGGCCTTCTCGGTGGCGCCCGGCCGGAGCTTCAACGTCCGCCCGCTCTTCTTCGCCCACGCCTCGAGTCGACCCCAGAGCTCGTTCATTGGCGCCCACATTGGGGGAACCACCGAGGCTCGTAAAGCGAGGCGAGGCCTCCCCGAGATCACGCGTGCGCTCCGCGAACGCGGTCACACCGAGGTGCGCGTGAAGAAGATTCTCGGCGGCCACAGGCGAGCACGAACGGCGCGACCAAGGGGAGCGCTGGTCGGAGGGACGCTGGCGGCATCTGTGCAGGTCGGTGGTACCGCTGCCCGGGGCGCAGCGCACATGTGGAGAGCCTGGCGTCGAACGCGGGCGAATCGGTCAGAGCGCGAAGCGCAGGCCCACGAGTCCACCAGCTCCTCTCGGATCGACCGTCCCGCTCGCGAAGGCGATCGCAGGCGAGTACTGGTAGAACACCTCGCCGAAGAGGCGCAGGCGTCCGCCGAGCGCGACGTCGACGCCAGCGAACCCCGTGCCCTCGACCGCGAAGCGCCCCGCCCCGCCGACCGAGCCCGGCGTCGCGGACACCTGCGCGAGCCGGAGCCCGAGCGAGGCGCCGAGGTACGGAGCCACGACGCCCTCGGCGAGGAACGAGAACGACATCGGCAGCGCGACGCGCACGATCGAGCCGCCGATCGTTCGATCGCCGAAGCTCGTGGTCGCGAACCGATCGACGCCGAACCTCACGCCGAGGCCGAGCGCGTGGCGGCCGAGTGCAACGCGGCTTCCGACCTCCAGTCGCGCCGCGAAGCCCAGCCCGAGGACCTCTCCGCCCTGCGCAGCGCCAGCGCCCAGGCCGACGAAGGCGCCGGTACGGACCGCGCTCGTCGCCTGCGGAGACGGGGTGGGAGCGGCGTCGGCCTTCTTGTCGGTCAACTCCACCACGGCCTCGTTTCCGCCGACCGCGAACCGCACCTTCCCCACCCCCTTCGACGGCGCGACGGACCAGTAGGTCCCGAGTGGTCCCGCCTGGACCGGGGCGATCGAGAGGCCCGCATCGGCGGTCGTCGTGACGACGAGTCCGTCGACCGGAGCCCCCGTAGCGTCCCGCGCGAACAAGGTCAGCTTGCGCGCACCTTCGGAGGTCCACTCCTCGCGCGTGGTCAACAGCAGCGGTCCCGCCTGGGTCGCGGGGAGCTCGAGCTCCGTCGTCGCGCCGTCGGCGGTCGCGCAGCGGATGACGTGGCCCTTGCCCGGCAAGAGCGGCGTCGGCGTCGGCGAGTCCTTCGGCGCCCCCTCGTCCAACGCGCACGGCGCCCCGGCGAACTGCACAGCAGCGAGCTTGCCGGGGGCGTCGGCGGTCGGGAGCGTCCCTTCGAGCACCTTGGCGGACACCACCGTCAGCGAGAGCGGCTCTCCATAGGGTCCCTCGAACTGATCGCCGTCGTAGGCGGACACCCGCGCGTGGTAGGTCCCCGGCTCGAGCCCCTTCGCCTCGACCTTGGTGACGTCGAGGCCCACGATCGCGTCCGCGACGAGATCGTTGAAGCGAGCATCGCGCGCGAGCTGCACGTGCCATTTCGTGGGCGTCGGCCCGGCGCCCTTACCGGCCTCGTACCGTGCCGCCTCGTCACCGACGAGGTCGAGCGCGCCGCTCGTCGTGATCACCATCCGTGGGAAGCGACGCGTCCACGAGGGCGGTGAGGGCAACGGCTTCGGGGGCGTCGGCGCCTTGCCGAGCAAGGCCTTCGATCCGAACCCAGCCGGCACGTCGACCGACTTGCCCGCGGCGGCGAGCTTGCCCTTGCCCGTGTAGACCGCGAGGCGCGTCGTCGAGGCGTCGTCGACGTGCAGCTTGGCCTCTCCGGTCGACAGGTCGACCTTCGCCCCGGGGGTGGCGATCGAGGTCGGCTTCTTGCCGGCGAGCTCGCCGAGGTGGGCGCGCAGCGACCCCTTCAGCAACGTCGTGTCCGCCGCGCTCTTCTTGGCCGCGTTGGTGTACGTCGCACCGAGCACGATCACCAGCGTCTCGGACCCGAGCTGCAGCCGGGTCTGATCCTTGAAAGTCAGCTCGGCCGAGGACTCCTGTTGCGTGCTCACCTTGTGGCCGCGCAGCAAGGGCTCGTTCTTGGCGCCGGGGTGCGGGGAAGGAGTGGCCGCCTCGACCTTGTTGCGGAGGAACGTGAGGTGCGCGTCCGGTCCGGGCTTCGGCACCTTGAGCACCGTGCCGGGCTTGAGGTTGTGCGGCGTCGGCCCGAGCTGCGGGTTGAGGGTGTGCAGGATCGGAAAGGCCTGTGGATCTCCGAAGACCTTGGCCGAGATGGACTCGCAGTTCTCCCCTGGGCCGACGACGTGGTCGAGCATCTCCTCGGAGTGGGCGGTCGCGGGCGCGAGCAGCGGGGTCACGAGCAAGGTGAAGGCAGCAAGGCGGCGCAGCATGGGGAGCGCCACCGCAACATCCAGGCCACTTCACCGAGGTCGGCGGCGGAGGAGTCGACGGAGCCGCACCGCGATCGCTTCGTCAGGGGTGTGGCGCAGCGCGACGTCGGAGACCCCCGCGCGGATCCAGCGCGGGGTCGACGACGCGCTCTCGACGTCGACCACCACGAGGGCGCAGGCCCGGTCGCGGGCGAATCCGAGGCCTTCCTGGGCCGCGATCTCGGGGACCACGACGACGTCCAGCGGCCGCGCATCGGACGCCGCGACGCCGACGACGACCTGGAAGCCGTGGACCGACAGCGCGTCGCGGAGCCGGAGGCCGCGCTCGATCTCGAAGCCGACGAGCACGACCAGGCCCTCACCCGCGGGCAGAGTCGGTGCTGCCGGCGGTGGCTCCAGCGCTCGCTCGTCTCGGTCGAGCGCCGCGAACGCGATGCGAGCGTCGACCTGCCTCACGCGCTCCGACGCGGCGTCGACGCCAGCGAGGGCGCGACGGAGCTCGGCACGAAACGCGGCGATCGTAGGGCGATCCTCCGCGCGCTTGGCGAGCGCCGCCCGCGCGAGCGCCTCGAGTCCGGGGTGGACCTCGCGACGGAATCCGACCTCCCGCATCGGCGGTGGATCGACGAACGCGTGCTGGGTCATGAGCTCGAGCGCAGCGCTCCCGTCGAACGGGGGACGCCCGGTGAGCAGCTCGTACAGCATGACCCCGAGCGCGTAGACGTCGGTCGCCGGACCGACGTCGCGCCCACGACACTGCTCGGGCGACATGTACGTCGGCGTGCCCTGGATGGCGTTGGTGCGCGTGAGGCGCGCTGCGCCCGGCTCGACCATCAGAGCGAGGCCGAAGTCGAGCAGCTTCACGCGGTCGTGTGAGACCATCACGTTCTCGGGCTTGAGATCCCGATGGACCACGCCCGCCGCGTGGGCCGCCGCGAGAACGTCGCCGATCTGGTCGAGCAGCTCGACGATGCGGGCGTCGGGGAGCGGGCGGTCTTCGGGCAGGCTGCTCGCGAGTGTCTGCCCCTCCACCAGCTCCATCGCGAGGAACAAGCTCCCGTCGACCTCGCCGAAATCGTGCACCGCGACGATCCCTGGATGGCGGAGGCGGGCCAACGTGAAGGCCTCGCGCTGGAACCGGGCGCGGATCTCAGGGCTGCCCGCCCAGCTCGCCGAAAGGAACTTGAGCGCGACGGGCTGCGCGAGGGCGAGGTGGACGGCTCGGTAGACGACCCCGAAGCCCCCCTGCCCGAGCAGCGCCTCGATCGCGTAACGTCCGACGATCGTCGTTCCGAGGCGCGCGACCGCAGGAACGTGCCCGCAGGCTGGACACGTCTGCTCGAGGGGCACGTCCGTGGCGCCGCAGGCGACACAACGGACGGGATGGGCCACGGTCTCTCGTTGCGAGAGCACCGTGTCTGGCGCGCACAGCGTCCGCTTCTCGGCCAACACTCGGCGCTCGTACGCACCACGCGTGCCAACGCGTCGGCGCGGTCGCCGTGGCCAGGGCGTGGATCGTTCTGACCCGATCGTCCATTCGAGGTGTGTCGAAACGAGTCACCCCTCGAGGGCAACGGTGGCCTCAGATCAGCGCCGGGCACGGCGTGCCCTGCACGCAGATCGCATACGTGTGCCCGGTCGGCGCGGGGCAGCACTTCTCGCTGGCGCCACAGGTCGCGCACGGGCACGTCGTGCAGCCGACCGCGACGCGGTAGCCCTGGGGCGAGTTCCAGAAGGCCGAGGCCGAGACGGCCGCGGACCCGAAGCCCGAGTCGGCGACCATCCACAAGTCGTCGGCCAAGCACGCCGCAGACCTCGACGCGCGGATCCCACGCCTCGTGGTCAGCGTGAACGTGAAGGCCTCGCTGTCCGTCGACGGGTCGCCCATCAGCCCGCGAGCGCTGCGGATGAACGGGACGAAGCTGTACCCCCGCCTCGAGGGGAGCCTACGCTAACGCGCGTGAGTACGATCGGCACGGCCGTCACACCCGTCCGCCGACACTCGATCGATGCTCCGACGGAGCCAGCGGG
>JAEUKC010000092.1:0-13642 GCA_016794445.1 Myxococcales bacterium | reverse complement strand
TGATCAGCTCCACCAGCATCGGCCTGGCGCCGACGAGGAAGAGGAAGATCGCCATCGTCGTCATGACGAGCGGCAGGTAGTCGAAGATCCACAGCATCCCCTTGAACCACTTGGCGGCCGCGAGGAACGGCTGCGCGTCCTGGGCGATCTTCTGCACGTTCTCGAGCAGCGCGACGGGCACCGACTCTTCGCTCGAGGACAGCTGGTCGAGCGTGGGCTGGATCAGCTGCGGGCCGAACGAGATGAGGTGATCGGCCGAGTCGCCGATGCCGTCGAGCGCGGCCTCGACGATCTTGATCTGCGGGTTGGTGAACCTGGCGAGCGCGCCCTGCACGTTCTTGAGCAGCATGACGATCGCCGCGAACAGGTTCATGACGATGACCGACGCGAACGCCGCGATGGCGCTGGTCTTGAACAGCACCCCGAGCTTGCCCGGGTACTTCTTGGCGAGGAAGATCGGCATCAGGAGCAGCAAGAAGCCCAGCATCGACACCCAGCCGAGCACCATCGACAGGCGCTCCATCTTGGCCTCCTGGGCCTTCTCCATCTTGGCCTCGATCTTCCCGAGGACCTTCTCCTTGATCTTGGGGAGGATCCCTCGGATGAACGCGGCATACTTCTCGGGGTCGTGCGAGGCCGCCGCGGTCTCGCCGGCCTTCTCCTCGGCGGGCGACATGTCGCCCTCGCCCTCGGGGCCAGCCTTGGCGGCGGCAGGCGCGGTCTCGTCGCCGTCCTTCTTCACGGGCTCGTGCGGCTTGGCCTCGGCGGCCTCCTTCGCCTCGTGCGCGGGCGCGGCCGCGGCCGGCGCCTCCTTGTTCAGATCCTCGGGCTCGTCTGCGCGGACGTTCGGCGCGACCATCAAGGCCGCACCGAGGACGAGCGCGCCGAGCCGCTGTGCCCAGCGGGTGTTCATCGGCTTCTTGCTCCGCGCTCAGCGACCGCTGGTCCAGAGCTCGTTCATCGCGTTCTGACCGAGGAGCGGCACCGCCGGGAAGAACAGGATGGTGAGCACGACCCAGGTCGTACCCTTCGGCTGCGCGTCGGTGCGCCCCTGCTTCACCTGCGCCTCGTGCACGAGGCGAGCGAGCTTGGCCACGTGCCAGAACCCGGCGATGCCGAGCGTGAGCAGGCTGATGACGAAGTCCTTGGTGGGCGAGACCTCGGCGTCGGACTTGCCGAGGTAGGCCTTCATCTCCGGGAGAGCCTTGAAATACAGCCAGATCATCCACGCGATCGGGAAGAACAGCGAGAGCACCGTCCAGACCGCGCCGCTGCGCACCTCGCCACGGGCGCCGAAGGTGGCGGGGTTGGACTGGACGGGGGCGGCGACGTACGAAACCTGCGAGGCCATGGGCGTGCTCCTTGGAAGCGAGCCGATTCAGCCGGCTCGCCCCCCTGACGCACGCCCTTCCAGGCCGTCGCAGAAAAAAGAACGAGGCTAGTGCTTGTGGGCCTCCACCGTGCTCGCCTGGGGCCCCTTCTCGCCGAGCTCCTCGACGAACCGGACCTCTTGCCCGAGGGCGAGCTGGTCGAACCGGTCGTGCAGGACGGCGTTGCGGTGGAAGTAGACCTCGACCCCTTCGGGGCTCTCCAGGAACCCGTAGCCCTCGTAGCCGAACAGCTTCACGATCTTCCCGCGCGTGGTCGCGCCTTCGTGCTCGTGGCGACGCGGGCTGTGCTTGCGGAGGTGCTCCTTCAGGGCGTGGACGGCGTCGTCGAAAACGTCGTCGATGCAGGCGTAGACGTCCTCGCGCGGGCCACCCGCCGAAGGGCGGCTCCCGACGACGAGCTCGTGTCCAGGGAGGGTGAGGTCGACGCGGACGTGGTAGCGGTCCCCTTGCTTGTGATGACGGTGTGGGGTCTCGATGACGACCCGGCAGCTGGTCAGGCGGTCGTGGACATGGTCGAGCTTGGCTGCACGCTTGTGGACGTAGTCGGTGATGGCGTCGGTCGGCTCGAAGTCACGAAAGGTCACCTGGATCGGATTCAACATGCGGCCTCCTGGGGCTTGCCCACCACTAGGCAAAGTGTGGGCCCGACCGCCGAACTGCGCGTGAACGGCGCGCGCAACTGCGCGAAACCAGGCTGCTCACTGCAAACCGTTCGCCGATCGCGCGTGTTGCACCCTGCTCACGGGTCGAGGTCGGACAGCACCGTGGCGATCTGGTCGAGGGTGGGGCGCGACGCGCGCTCGCGCTCGAGCATGCGCTGCACGAGCTCGAGCAGGGGCGCGGGCAGGTCGGGGCGCACCGATGCGAGCGAGGGGATCGGCAGGGTCGTGATGGCCTGGAAGATGGGCCCGTAGCCCCGACCCTCGAACGGACGCGCCCCCGCGAGGCACTCCCACAGCATCACGCCCAGCGACCAGACGTCGGCCCGCAGGTCGACGTCACGCGCGCCGCCGATCTGCTCGGGCGCCATGTAGTGCGGCGTCCCGAGCAACGCGCCGCTCCGCGTGAGATCGACGCCGGCGTCGAGGCTCGCCTGCACGAAGGTGAGCTTGGCGAGACCGAAGTCGAGGATCTTGGGCACGACCCGCCCGTCGAGGGTGGCGAGGAAGACGTTGTCGGGCTTGAGGTCGCGGTGGACGACGCCCAGCGCGTGCGCCGCCGCGAGCGCCTCGCAGAGCGGCCGGAACACAGGCCCTACCTCGTGACGCGCGAGCGCCCCCACCTGATCGAGGTGCGCCCGGAGCGAGCGGCCCTCGAGCAGCTCCATGATCATCACCATGCCCTCGACGTCGGGGCGATCGGTGCCGGGCAGCTCGCGCAGGTCGTAGACCTCGACGACGTTCGGGTGCCGAAGGCTCGCCGAGATGCGCGCCTCGCGCAGGAATCGCTGGGCGTGCTCGCGCGAAGCCGACTTGAGCAGCTTCACCGCGACCCGGCGGCCGAGCTCGACGTGCGTCGCCGACCACACGACGCCCACGCCGCCCTCGCCGAGCCTCGTGTCGAGGCGATACCGATCGACGAGGTCGCCCGCCACCAGATCGGGATAGCGCGAGCTCACCGACATGACGGGCGCCTCGAGCTGGGGGAGCGTCGTGGCCTCGTCCGCCGCGCGGCTCTCGCTGTGGCTCGTGCGCGCCACCGCCGCGACCAGCATCCGGCAGGCCGGGCAGCCGTCGAGGTGGGCGAGCAGCGCCGCGCGGCGCGCGTCAGGGGTGCCCTGGTCGACCAGCGCGAGCACGTCGTCGTCGTCGAGGCACCCCATGCCGCTCGAAGCGTAACCGCAGTCGACCCGGCGTTGGTAGGATCGGTCGGTGGACCGTCTGGCCGAAGCCCGCGCGACCCTGCCGCGCATCGCGGTGGACGAGGCCGCGCTGGCGGCGCACGTCGCGCGCGTCGACCCCGAGGGCACGAGCGAGCGCGTCGCCGATCTCGTCGTCGCGTTCGCCGCGGCGCGCGGGGACGCGACCGCGATCGGCCTGGTCGAGGAGATCCTCGTCGACATCCGTCCCTCCCTGCTCCTGCTGCGCCTGCCGCCCGAGGCCCTCGACGAGGTGCTGCAGCAGGTGCGGACACGCCTCTTGATGCCCTCGCCGGACGGCACACCGCCGCGGCTCGAGGCTTACGGCGGCAAGGGGCCGCTCGGCGCGTTCGTGCGGGTGGTCGCCACGCGGGTCGCGCTCTCGGCGAGGCGTGCGCGCGATCCGCTCGCAGGCACCGACGACGGCCTGGCCACGCTCGCCTCCGACCAGGACTCGGCAGAGCTCGCCACGCTCCGCGCGACCCACGCGGAGACGTTCCGTGCTGCCCTGCACGCAGCACTGGGAGAGCTCGCGCCCGAGCAGAGAAGCGTCCTTCGCCTGCAGCTGCTCGACGGCCTCGGGGTCGACGAGATCGGTCTCGTGCACCAGGTGCACCGCGCCACCGCGGCGCGCTGGATCGTGCGGGCCAAGGAGGACTTGCGCCGGCGCACGCGCAAGCAGCTCGAGGCGCGCCTGGCCCTGCGGGGGCCGGAGCTCGAGAGCCTGGTCGCGGCCCTCCAGAGTCGACTCGACCTGAGCCTCGAGCGGGTCCTCCGCGACCTCGCCTGACGCCGTGCGACACGCCAGTTCAGGTGAGGAGGCGCGACTGGCACGACGCCCCGGGCTTCGCTAGACCTCCGCACGATGTCCGCCGTGCCTGCGCCGCTCCGCGAGGGCCTCACGGTCGGTGATCGCTATCGCCTCGTGCGCAAGCTCGGCGAGGGCGGCATGGGCGTGGTGTGGGCCGCCGAGCACCTGGTCACTGGCAAGAGCGTCGCGCTGAAGCTGCTCAAGTCGCGCGACGTCACCTCCGTGCGGCGGTTCCTCCGCGAGGCCAAGATCGCAGGCACCCTCGCCCACCCGGGGATCGTCGCCGTGCACGACGTGCTCCAGCTCGAAGACGGCACGCCGGCGATGGTGATGGATCTCCTCGAAGGCGAGTCCCTCGCGCAGCGCATCGCCGCCGCGGGTCGCCTGCCCGCCGACGAGGTCGCGCGCATGTTGTTGCCCGTCGTCGACGCGGTCGCGGCCGCGCATGCGCGGGGCGTCGTGCACCGCGATCTCAAGCCCGAGAACGTGCATCTCTCGCCGCGCGGCGAGAGCATCCACGTCACCGTGCTCGACTTCGGCATCGCCAAGGTGCTCGAGCCCGAGACGCGCGCGGTCACCCAGACGGGCGCGGTGCTCGGCACGCCGCACTACATGGCCCCCGAGCAGGTGTTCGGCGATCGCACCGTCGATGGCGCGGTCGACGTGTGGTCGCTCGGCGTGATCCTCTACGAGGCGCTCTCGGGCCAGCGCCCGTTCGAGGGAGAGAACTACGGGCAGGTGTTCAAGGCCGTCGCGCTCGGCAAGGCGCCGCGGCTGCCCGCCGAGGTGGACAAGCGCCTCGCCACCTTGGTCGCGCGCATGCTCGAGCGCGACCGCGACGCGCGTCCGTCGCTGGCCGAGGTCCGCGCGGTGCTCGCGAAGGTCGGTGGCGCCGCCCACGCCCTCGACAGCCGGCCCACGCTGCCTCCGCTCTCGAGCACCGCTTCGGCTCCCACAGGGCGCGGTGGCAGACTCGTGGCGCTGGCCGCACTCGCCGCGGTCGCGAGCACTGCCTTCTTCGTCCTGCGACCGCGCCCAGAGGCGAGGTCGGTCGCGACGCCCACGCCGCTCGTCTCCACGATCGCGCCCGCGTCACAGGTCGTTGCGCCGGTCGCGTGCGCGAGCGCGTCGGCCGACGTGAAGGCCACCCCTGCACCGTCGGCATCCCCGGTCCCCCTCGCGCCGCCGAAGCCACTCGCACCCCCGACGCCCCACCCGGCGACCGTCGTCGCGCCTGCGAAGTCGGAGCCCACGGCCTCGGCCAAGCTCCCGGGAGGCGTGTTTGGCGTCTCGCCGTACTGAGCCACCGGGCCTCTTGGGGCTCGCGCTCGCCGTCGCGCTCGCGCTCGCCGCCCCCGCGAGCGCGGCCGACGACGCCGACGAGGCGCGCGCCGCGTTCGAGGAGGGGACCAAGCTCGTGGTCGAGGCGCGCTGGTCCGAGGCGCTCGCGGCCTTCGAGCGCGCGGAGAAGAAGAAGCCCCACCCGGTCACCACCTTCGACATCGCCGCGTGCGAGCGCGCGATGGGCCGCTACACCCGCGCGCGCACCACACTGCGCCGCGCCCTCCGCGAGCACGAGACCGGCACGCACGGCAAGCTCCCCGACAACCTCGTCGTCGACGCCAGGGCCTGGGACTCGGAGATCGACAAGCTGGTCGCGCGCGCCGCGATCACGCTGGTGCCCGACTCGGCCAACGTGCTCGTCGACGGCCGGCCGCTGCTCCTCGAGTCGAGCAAGCCCACCGTGCTGGTCGCGGGCGTGCGCGCCCCCGGCTCGGGCGAGGTGCCGCCGACGGCGAGCTTCACCGTCCTGCTCGATCCCGGCCCGCACGTCTTGCTGCTGCAGCGCAAAGGGTTCACCGACGCCGTCGTGAACCGCAGCTTCGTCGGTGGCACCACCACCACGCTCGAGCTCACCCTCGACAAGCTGCCCGCCACCCTGCGCATCACGGCCGACCGCGAGAGCGCGCTCGTGACCGTCGACGGCAAGGATCTGGGCCCGGCGCCGCTCGACGTCCTGCGACCCGCGGGCACCTACCACGTGGTCGTCACCAAGGTCGGCTACACCACGTTCGACCAGACGGTGAAGGTGGGCGCCGGCGAGTCACTGCGCGTGAGCGCGACCCTCCCCGTGGACGAGCCCTCGATCACCAAGCGCTGGTGGTTCTGGGCCGGCTCGGCGGCGCTGGTCGGCGGCGTCGCGCTCGGCACGTGGTACCTGACCCGCCCCGCGCCCGCCCGACCCGAGGTCGACGGCGGCACCCTCGGCTGGAAGATCCAGGTGCCCTGATCGGATCTGCTTGGTTCAGACGGGGTTCGTCTGGTCCTGGAGCGCGGCGGGCTGGTGCTGGCAGAGCGGGTCCTCGCCGAGCAGGTCGCCGCTCGCGAGGTAGGCGCGGGCACGCGAGCCACCGCAGGCGGTACGGACCTCGCAGGCGCCGCAGCGGCCGTGGAACGAGTCCACGTCGCGCAGCGAGAGGAACAGCGGTGCCTCGCGGTAGATCTGCAGCGCGTCGCTGCTGCGCACGTTGCCGGCGGCAACCGGCAAGAAGCCCGAGGGGAACACCTCGCCGTCGTGCGAGACGAACATGATGCCGTTGCCGTCACGGATACCGGCGGCGTGGCCGCGACCCGGCGCAGAGAGCCGCGACTCGGCCACGATGCGCCGGAAGTGCGGCGCCTCGGTGGTGGTGACGATCATGCCGGGCAAGGTGGCGCGTTCGGCGAGCCAGCCGAGCAGCTTGGTGCACGCGTCGGCGGAGATGGGCTGCAGCACGACGCCGCGCCCGACCGTCACGAGGAAGAACAGGCTCCAGCGCGCCGCGCCGATCTGCCGCGCGAGGGTCTCGATGCCCGGGATCTCCGCCAGCGTCTCCTCGGCGACGAGCGTGTTGACCTGGAACGGGAGCCCGAGCTCGCGCGCCTGCTCGCCCGCGATCAGCGTGCGCTCGAACGTGCCCGTCACGCCGCGGATGCCGTCGTGGACGGTCTGCGTGGCGCCGTCGAGCGACAGCGAGATCGCCTCGACGCCCGCCTCCTTGAGCGCGCGGATCGCCTCGCGGGTGAGCCGCGGGGTCGCGCTCGGCGAGACCGAGACGCCGAGGCCGAGCGAGCGGCCCTTGGCGATGAGGTCGAACAGGTCCGGGCGCTCGAGCGGATCGCCGCCGGTCAGCACGACGTGCGGCTTGGGGGTGCCCGTCGCGAGCTCCTCCAGGAGCTTGAAGCCCTCGGCCGTGCTGAGCTCTTCCGGTGCGCGGTGGGTCGCAGCTTCTGCGCGACAGTGCCGGCAGGCGAGCCCACAGGCGCGGGTGATCTCCCAGTAAACCCGCATGGGGGCCTGGGAGAAGGAATGACGAGCGGTCATGCCCGGATGCCTGTGCAAGCCTGGGGCCAGCTAACCGGGGAGGACGCAGCGGAAGCCGACGTGGAGGTAGGTGCCCTCGACCTGTCGCTGGCGGACCGCGGCCGCAATCTCGCGTGGAGGATGGACGATGCTCCCCCCGCGCACCCCGAAGCCCCCGAGCATCCCCGGCACGAACTCGCAGGTCGGATCGCGGAGCACCGCCGTCGTGGCGGGGTGGAAGCACGGGCCGCTCTCCGGCTGGAACGCGTCGCGCGTCCACTCCGAGACGTTGCCGGCGAGGTCGAGGATCTCGACGCCGCCCAGCAGGACGCGATCGCGCGCACGCCCTTCGGCGCGGTCGACCGCGTAGGGCAGGCCGAGCACGTCGACGCCCTTCTTGGGGCGACAGTTGCCGTTGTAGGCGGAGATCTCGGGCGGGCCTCCCGGGAAGCCGCCGCGCCCCCACACGGCGTCCTCGCAGGCCGGGAGGTCGTCGCCCCACGGGAACCTGCGTCCGCGCATGCCTCCGGCCACGTACTCGTATTGCGCCTCGGTCGGCAGATCGCCTCCGCGCGCGACGCAGTGCGCGCGCGCCGCTCGCTGCGAGAGGCAGACCGCCGGCAGCGCGTCCCGCGCGCCGGGCGCGCGCGTGTAGGTGCACCAGTCCATGGCGTCGCTGCTGCCCTCCGAACCGCTCCACTCGCGGACCGCCTTGGCCGCGCCCACCTCGCGCAGCGCGGCGACCTCGACCTCGTGGACGTCGACATGGAACGGCGAGAGCACGATGAGGTGCGGCTCGGCGGCGTCGGTCTCGGCGCGCGCGATGAGCGTGGGATCGCCGCTCAGGTATGCCCCGCCCGGCACGCAGGCCATGCCCTTCGGAGGCGGCGCGCGGCAGGGAGTGCGACGCGCACCGGCCCAGGTCCCGACGCTCGGTCCGCCGCTCGGGTCCACCGCGCGCGGCGCGTCCTTCGTGCCGACGGGACGCGCGAACGTCTCCGTCGGCAGGAACACACGCGCGTCGGCCGCCCCCTCGACCGGGATTGGCGGCAGCGAGACCCACGCCTCGAGCCCCGGTGGCAGATCCCCGGCGAGAGCAGCGCTCCGCTTGTAGAGCAGCACGTGCAGCCGCACGACCTCACCGGGTGCGCCGACGACGGTGAAGCTCGCGCCGGCGGTGAACGTCTCGACGTCGGCGTCGGTCTCGCGCACACAGTCCGCGCAGCGACTGGCATCGGCGCCGCGCAACACCTCGATCCAGAGGGCGTCGAACAGCGGGATCGGCGCGTGCTCGTCGAGCGGCGGCCCGCGCACCCGCGAGGGCAACGGCGCGTCGGTGTCGAGCGTGACCCGCACGTGGCCGGCGGGCAGCGCGCTCGTGCGCGTCCCGCACGCCGCGACGATGGCGAGCAGCGCCACGAGCAGCGCGCGACCGATCACGGCGCCCCCTTGCGCATGCAGCGGAACGAGACGTCGGTCGCGATCACGAGCCCCCCGAGGGGCAGCCGCGCGGTCGACAGCATCAGGAACGGCTGGAACCCCCAGCCACCGCCCCGGCTCGTGTGGCGCGAGGTGTCGCCGGCGCCACACGTCGGATCGTGGATCGGCTGCGACAGCCAGCACCGCGATCGGAACGGCTGGAACACGTCGCGCGAGAACTCGGGCTGCCCTCCTCCGAGACCGTGGATCGAGAGGCCGTTGCCGAGGATCGGCGTCTCGTCGCCCGGGCCCTCGGTGACGGGGCCGGGCGTGTACGGCTTGCTCCACGGCTTCTGGATGCACTCGGTGCCGCCCACCACCGGATCGCGCTCGCGCCCGTAGACCTGCCGATCGCAGCGCGGAGGCGCGGTGCCCCACGGGTATGGCGTCTTGCGCGGTCGCCCCGCGGCAGAGGCCACCCACTCGTAGTGCGCCTCGGTGAGCAGGTCGCCGCCGGAGAACCGGCACAGCGCGCGCGCGGTGTGCCAGGGCAGGCAATTGAGCGCGAACGCCTCGCGGCTCGCGTCACCGGGGAGCGGTGCCGTGGAGAAGGTGCACTGCTCGATCGGGTCCTCGGTGGGCGCGAGCGGCAGCGGCTTGTCGTTGGGGATGGGGAGGTCTGTCTCGTCGTCGACGACGAACCCCGCCGCGAGCGCCTCGCGATAGCGCGCCACCGTGAACTCGTAGCGATCGACGCGCAGCGCCGGCACGTGCGCGAGGCGCGGCGGGTTGGTGCTCACGTCGCGTCCGTCGATCAGGCCCACGTTGCCGAGGATCGGGTCGCCGAGCACGAACGTGCCGCCGTCGACACACACCTCCTCGTCGAGCAGCGGCGTGCCGTCCTTGGCGGCGTGCGGCGGACGCGGCGTCTCGGTGCACGGCGCTGGACCGAACGCCGTGCCGACCCGCGAAGTGCTCGTGGGTGGGCCACCGTCCGAGCCCGCCGCCACCCGCGCGCCGTCGACGCAGGTGGTCGCGTTCGTGAGGTCGACCATCGTGCCCGCGCACGCGGCGCGCAGCACGACGTGGGCGGTCGCCCCCTCGGACCCGAGCGCGACGCGCGAGAGGTGGTCGACCGTCACTGTCGGGATCGGCTCCGAGCGCGGGGTGACGTCGACGCCGTCGACGAGGAGCCGAGGCAGATCGGTCGCCGCGGGCAGCGGGATCACCTCGGCGGCGGGCAGCGGGCCGGGGCGTTCCTCGAAGCGCTCGCCGCGGTAGTCCCGCACGAGGCCCCGCGGATACGCGCGCAGGCGAACCAGCACCGAGCGCGGGCGATCGTCGGGCGCGAACACCGTGAACGTCGCCGGCCAGCCGCGCGGATCGGCGCGCGGGGCCTCGCGTGACTCGATCCAGGTGCCGTCCTCGAGGTAGACGTCGAGCCGGAGCTGCACGGCGAGGCGATCGACGGGGAGATCGGTGTCCACCGCGAGGGTGACCTGCGGCAGCGGCGGCAGCGTGCGCGCGCACCCCGTCGCCGAGTCGGGCAGGAGCAGGAACGCGAGGAGGAGCGCCCGCCTCATGGTGGAGACCTCGCCACGTCGGCGCGCGCGAGGCAAGGCGAGGGCTCAGGGCTTGGCGCCGACCTTCGTCGGGTAGCCCTGGGACTTCCAGTGGAAGAAGCCCTCGTCGAGCACCTTCACCTTGGTCCACCCGGCCTTCACGAGCGCGTCGGCGGCCGCGCCGGACTCCGCGTGCGGACAGGCGCAGTACGAGATGATCGTGGCGTCGCGCGGCAGCTGCGAGAAGTAGTCGGTGACCGAATAGAACGGCACCGAGACCGCGCCGGTGATGTGCTCGCGCGAGTAGTCTCCGGGCGCGCGCGCATCGAGGAACACGAGGCGCGCGCCCCGGTCGAGCTCCGCCTTCACCTTCGCGGCGGGCGCGTAGGGCCCGGCGTCGAACACCGCGTCCGGGCCGGTCGGGTTCACGACCGGGTTGCCGAGATCCTTGCTGGGCAGCTCGGTCGGCGGCTCGGTCGCCGGCTTCGCCCAGCTGCGCACGAGCGCCGTGAGATCGCGCAGGTTCTGATCGGTCAGCGTCGCGCCGAAGCCGGGCATCGGCGTGCCCGGGCGGCCGAACTCGATGGCGTGGCGCACGAAGCCGTCGCTCGCCACGGCGAGCAGCTCGGGGTTGGCGATGCTGATGTACTTCTGCCCCTTGCCCTCGACGCCGTGGCACTCGAGGCAGAACGTGGAGTACACGGCCTGCCCGCGCAGCGGCTCACCACCCGTCACTGGCGCGCGCACGTCCACGCTGGGCTTGCTCTGGAGCGCGCGCAGGAACGCGACGAGCCGGTCGACGTCCGCGTCGGAGAGCGGTCCGCCCGCGGCCTTGCCCCACGCCGACATCGTCGTGCCCGGACGGCCGCGCGCGATGCCGCGTCGGATCAGCTCGTCGCTCGCGGTCGCCAGGAACTCCTGGTTGCCGAGCGCGGTCGCGTTGTCGGCGACGTAACCCTCGCCCTTCTTGCCGTGGCAGAGCGCGCAGTAGCGCTCGTAGAGCAAGCGGCCCTCCTCGATGCGCGGGTCCGGCGGGGACTCGCTCGTGCAGCCGACGACGAGGCACGCAGTGAGGCTCAGCCAACCGACCCGGGGCGACATGGCCGAGATCTAGCAGCGCCGAGGCCTCCACGCAGCCGAGCCATCGGCGGCCGCCCCATCGAGGGAGGCGTCAGGGGTCGACGACGCCGAGGCGATGCATCCACGCCGCGAGCTCCGCCCCGTGTCCGCCGCGCGCCGCGAGCACCCTCGCCACTCGGATCCGATCTTCCGGCGAGCGGTTCTGACTGACCTTGGCCCTCACCTCGACGCGCTCCACGTGCAGCGTGAGCCCCACGATGGCGTCGAGCAGGGCCTCGATCTCGCCCGGGGGCACGCGATCGCGCGACCACGGGAAGTTCTCGATGGCCTCGTGGTGCGCGGCGAGCGCGTCGAGCAGCGCGGTGAGCTCGGGCCTCGGCATCGGCGCGGAGACCCGGCCGCGCGCGGTCGCGACGAGGTAGTTCCAGGTCGGGACCTCCTCGTCGGGGTGCCCGTACCACGTGGCCGAGACGTAGGCGTTCGGTCCCTGCAAGAGCACTGTGGCGCGCCCCCGCGCCGCCGCCAGCCGCGCGACGGGGTTGTTCTGCGCGAAGTGCGCGCGCAGCTCGGTGAGCGTCCCGCGCGCGTCGAACGAAGCGACGAACGGCGCGTGGCCCACCACCACCTCGTCCTGCTCGTCGACCGCGATCAGCGTCCCGAACGGGTGCGCCTCGACGAACGCGCGCACGGCGGCCGGGTCGGTGACGGTGAACGGATTCACCGTCCGAGTACACACCCGCGCCGCCAGCGAAGCAAAGCTCAGGGATAGACGGGGGCGAGCGTGGTCACCGCGAGCGGCGCCTTGGCCGGCGCGTACACGTTGTCCACCTCGCCGTCGACGACGCGCATCGGGTCGTAGCCCTTCTCACCCCAGGGGGTGTCGAGCCGCATCGCCTGCAGCAGATCCGCGTAGGTGGCCCTGGCGCCGATCACGCCGTCGACGAAGCGCGCGAGCACGTCGCCGCCGCCCCAGACCCAGCTGGGCAGGCCGTTGACGATGGTCTCGAGGTTCTTGCTGCCACCCGGCTTCATGTCGAGGAAGTCCTTCTGGTAGTAGTTGAAGGACAGACAGCTGTTCACCAGCATGCTCTGATAGCGATCGTTCCAGTTTCCAGCGCCGTAGTTGGTCGGCTCGAGCGGGCCGTGCCCGAAGTGCGAGTGGCCGTTGTAGAGGAAGACGTCGCCGTACCAGAACGCCTCGAGGTACCGCCACTGCGCGTGCTGCCGCGCGTCGGCGCTGCCGTCCTCGTAGCCGTAGAACGTGCGGAGCTCGACGGTGACCGTCTTCTGCACGCCCTTGCTGTCCTTCACCGAGAGCGGCAGGTCCCAGTAGATCCAGCGCTCGGCGAGCTTCTGCATCACCTGGCGGCGGAGGCCCTTGATCTTGGCCGCGTCGGCGCCGACCTCGGTCGGGTAGCCCGACTTGTCGACCACCCAGGTGAGCGCGCGGTCGTAGGTGATGCCCTCGAGCTTCTTGCCATCGACCTGGAAATCGAGCAGCCACGTGAACGGCGCGGTGTGGGTCGGCCGCAGGTTCGGGCGCGCGCGGAGGATCGTGCGCAGGAACCGGGCGGCCTCGACGCCGAGCACGTCGTCCGGGTCGTTCTCGTCCTTGTCGACCCCGAAGAAGGCGTAGATCACCACCTGGGACTTGTCGGTGCCGATCCCGAACAGGCGGTCGTACTCCGGCGCGGCCGGGCTCCCCGCCTTGACCGGGTCGAGCCGGGCGGTGATCGGGAGGAACCACCGGTTGGCCTCCGCGCTCGAGACGGTGCCCGGCGAGAGCTTGGCGGCGGCCGCCGTGACGGCCTGGCCCTCGGCGGTGATGCGCGCGCGGCAGGCGGCCGTCTGCGGCATGAAATGGTACCAGAGCGAGTCGGTGTCCGTCGTCACATCGTCCGAGCAATCGCGTTTGAGCACGTCGGCGTGGGCGGCGTAGTCGTCGGCGAGGAGCACGAAGTCGACCGTGCTGCGCTTGGCGAGCGCGTTGGTGACCACCGCGCGGTCGTCGTAGCGATAGGTGACCCGCAGCTTGCGGTCGACCTTGGTGCCCTTGGTGTCCACCACGTCCACGACCACGCGCGCCCACTTGGCCGGGTCGGTGTTGGCGCGAGAGGCGCGATCGTTCAGCGCGACCTTGGGCTGGCGGAGGGCGCCGAGCGCGGTCTTCACTTGTCG
>JAEUKC010000078.1:0-30721 GCA_016794445.1 Myxococcales bacterium | reverse complement strand
AGCCGATGAGGGTCTTCGGCGCGTAGGTGCGCGCGAGCTTCACGAGGCACTTGCCGAGGCCGGTCACGTCGTCGGGCAGCCCCGCGCAGTCGGCCGCGTGTTTGGTGACCGCCACCTTCTGCTTGGTCGGCTCGGGGTTGGCCTGCTGCGTGTACGCCCAGAAATCCGGCTCGAAGTGCACGACGGCCGGCTTGCCGAACGCGCCGAGCCGCTGGAACATCAGCTTCGCGCCGGACCAGTACGCGGCCATGTACGTGTCGTTGGTGAGCACCGAGAGGTTGTTCTCGCCCCACGCGGCCATCGAGTAGAGCGTGAACATCGGCGTCACCCCCTTGGCCGCCGCGCTGTCGGTGAGGATGTTCACGAACGTGCCGCCCGCGTTCCAGTCGGGCCAGCCGCCGCTCCCTTGCAGGCCGACCAGGTAGGCGTAGTGCAGGTCGAGCGTCGGCCCGAGCGTGTAGGCGCCGTCCTTGCTGTGATCGCTCGCGAGGTCATTGCCCATCCCGATGAGGAAGTTGCTCTTGCCGCGCAGCGTGGCGGCGATCTTCGCGGCCTTGCTCCCGCTCGGTCCGGTGTCGGGCGGCGTGCCCGTGTCGACAGGGGTGCCCGTGTCGACGGGGGTGCCCGTGTCGACGGCGCTGCCCGTGTCGACGCTCGCGTCGCCGAGGGGCCCGGTGTCGGTCCCACCGCCATCGATCGCCGTGTCGTCGAGCCCGCCGTCGTCTGACGATTCGGCGCCCGGATCCGAGCTGCAGCCCACGGCGAGGAACGCGAGGAGAAGGGTGCGACGCATCACGTCGGAGAGATTGCGAGCGACATGCCATGCGCCGAGCTCTACCGATTCGAGGCCGGCCGTGGTTCGGCGAGGGGCAGAGCCCCCACACCGAGGGCAGTTCCCCCCAATCCCTCGGCAGAAGTAGAGTGCGTCCGATGACCGATGCGGCCACCGTCGTCGAGGCGCTGCTCGACCCCGAGGTACGCTGGGTCGCGCTCGTCGGCCCGCCCGGCGTGGGCAAGAGCCACCTCGCCGCGGCCGCCGTCGAGGCGCTCCCGGCAGGTGCGTTCGCCGTGGTGCGCCGGGTCTCGCTCGCGGAGGCCACGACCGCCGCCGCGCTCGCCGATGCGATCGGCGATCTGCCCGACGACGCGGCGCTGCTCGTGCTCGATGGGGTGGACGGCGTCCCTCCGACCGCGCTCGAGGGCGTGCGCGCCTCGGGCGCGCGCGTGCTCTCCACCTCGCACGCACCACCGTTCGCCGACGTCACGACCCTCGAGGTACGACCGCTCGCAGTGCCCACCGGTGACCGGCTCGAGGGTCCTGCCGCCGATCTGCTGCTCGACCGCGCCCGCCGCGCGCGTCCGGGGCTCTCGCCCAGCGAAGCCGACGCTGCCGTGCTCGCCGCGCTCGTGCGCGAGCTCGATGGCCTGCCGCTCGCGATCGAGCTCGCCGCGCCGCGCCTCGCGGTGATGAGCCCGACCGCGCTGCTCCACCGCGTGCGCTCGAGCCGCGCGGTGCTGCGCGGCGCGACGCGGTCGTTCGACGCCGCGGTGCAGGGCGCGTTCGCCGCGCTCGAGGATTCCGAGCGCTCGGCCCTCGGCCAGCTCTGCGTGTTCGTCGGCGGAGCCACGATCGAGGCCGCCGAGGCCGTGGTCGATCTGTCCGCGCACGAGGGCGCGCCGCCTGTCCTCGACGTGCTCGGCGTCCTGCGCACCCGGGCGATGTTGACGAGCGAGGAGGGCCCCGACGGCGAGGTGCGCCTCGGCATGCTGCGCTCGGTGCGCGACTTCGTGGCGCGGCAGACGAGCCCGGCGGAGCACGTCGCGGCGCGCCGCCGGCACGCGACCCACTTCGCCGACGCTGCCGAGGCCATCGTGGCAGATCCACGCCGACTGCTCTGCGAGCGCGCCGAGCTCGTCGCCGTGGTCGAGCGCATCCTCGGAGAACGCCCGGTCACCGCCCGCGTGGCCGAGCCCGCGCTCCGCGTGATCCTCGCGCTCCATCCCGGCCACGAGGCTCCCGCGCCGCGCGGGTGGGCGCCGCTGGTCGAGGCCGGCATCGAGGCTACCCGCGACTCGGGAGCCGACCCGAGCCTCGTCGCGCGGGGCCTCGCGGCGCGCGGGTCGCTGCGTCGCGCGCTCGGCGAAGAGGCGGGCGCGCTCCGCGATCTGGTCCGCGCGCGAGAGCTCGGCCGGCGCGCGGCGCTGCCGCGGGTCGAGGGCATCGCCACGCTCGAGATCGCGCGGCTCCTCCACGACCGCGGCGCGCTCGAAGAGGCCGCCGACCATGCGCGCGCCGCCATCTCCACGCTGCGCGGGTCGCCGCTGGAGCCAGAGGCCACCGAGGTGCTGGCGGCGATCGCGCGGGACCGGGGCGCGGTCGACGAGTCGCGCGCGCTGCTCGAGGGCGCCGCGCTCCTCGCCGACCGCTTCGGCGACAAGGCCCGCTCCACGATCGACCGGGCCCTGACCGAGCTCGCGCTCGACCTCGATCGCCACGACGAGGCCCGCCGCCTGCTCGGGCGCCGCGACGACCACCCGGGCTGGGATCTCCTCGAGGCCGGACTCGCGCACGGCGTCGGCGATCTCGGCGCGGCCCTGCGCCTCGCCGACCTCGCCGCCGAGCGCGCGCGCGCCGCCGAGCTGCGCCTGGTCGAGGCGTCGGCGCTCGCCGAGCGGGCCCTGATCCGGCTGCGCGAGGGCGCCCTCGGCGAGGTGCCCGTCCTCCTGCGCGCCGCGCGCGAGCGCACCGAGGGGCTGCCGCACCGTCATGCCGTGATCTACGAGGCGCTCTCGGCCCACCTGGTCGCGCGGGTCACGCCGAGCGCGCCGCGGGTCCCGCTCGGCGCCGCGGCGCAGCGCGACCCCATCGCCGCCGCTCTGGCAGCAAGTGGCAGTATCGACGCGCCGCGGACGGGCTGGGATCGGCGACTCCGCGTCCTCGCCGCCGCGCTCGGCGCCTCTCCCACGCGCGCCGCGCCGCCCGCCGGCGCGTGGGTCGTGGGCGCGGAAGGGCGATCGTGTCGCGCCCCCGGCGGAGACGTCGTCGACCTCGAGCGCCGTCGTCCGCTCGCGCGCATCGTGCACCGCCTCGCCCTGCAGCGCCGGGATCACGCCGGTGTCGCGCTGTCGTCGGACGATCTCCTCGAGGCGGGGTGGCCGGGCGAGCGCATCCTCGCCGCCGCGGGCGCGCACCGTGTCCGGGTCGCCGTCTCCACGCTGCGCAAGCTCGGCCTGCGCGACCTGCTGCTCACCACCGAGGACGGCTACACCCTCGACCCCCGGACGCCGCTGGTCTTCGAGTAGGGCCATGGCGGCCGCCTACCGGCTCGCGCCCGAGCGCGTGGTCTATCGCCTCTTGCCGGAGCGCGCGCGCGCGCACGCGGGCGTCCGGGCGCGGTGGGGGAACGTGTGGCTCGCCGTCGCCGTCGTCGCCCTCGTCGCGGGCGCCTTCTGGATGATGTGGTCGTTCGTGTTCTTCGCCACGCGCTCGCCGCTCAAGGGCACGCTGCTCTTCACGCTCGGCGGTTGCATCCCCCTGGTCGCGGGCTTGGCGGCGCTGCGGGCGGCGCGGCGCCAGTCCGAGATCGCCGAGCAGCTCACCCTGTTCGTCGACGGGTTCGGGGGTCGCACCATCGTCGGCGCCGACGACGCGTCGCTCTGCACGCCGTTCTCCGAGGAGGGTTGCCACACGGCCCTCGCCGACGCGGTCGACGCGGGGGCGGCGCTCATGGTGCGCACGGACGCGCCGCCGCTCGTCCCGCCGCCCGGCGTGGACCGGGCGCGGCTCGTCGCGGAGCGAGCCGCGGGGCAGAAGCGCGCGCGCCGGGCCGGCACGGTGGCCCTCCTGGCGTTCGCGTTCGCCGGCTGGTGGTCGATCATCGGCGCCACCGGGCTCGCGGAGAAGGAGTACGTCGTCGCGATCATCGTCCTCGTGTTCACGATGGTCATCCCGGCCATCCTCGCGGTGTTCGCGCTGCGCCGCGCACGCCGCGAGCGAGCCGCGGTGCGCCGCCTCGTGCGCCTCGGCACGGTGGTCTCCGCGCACGACGTCCGTGGCTTCGACGAGCTCTCCGAGTGGCTCGCGTGCTCGGAGCCGGAGGGGCGCAAGGCGGCGCTCGACGCGCGCAGCCGCGGGGTCCTCGACGAGCGCTTGCTGGCCACGCTGGGGGGCGTCGACGTGCCCGACGCCTCGCCCGACACCCACGTGCGCCGTCGACGCCGCGGTCCCCTCTCCACCGTCGGCGCGGTGATCGACCAGCGCTACGAGATAGAGACCTTGCTGGGGCAGGGCGGCATGGGCGCGGTCTACCGCGTGCGCGATCGCGAGACGGGCACGCTGCGCGCCCTCAAGACGATGCTCGAGGACGACGCCACCCTGCGCGCGCGGTTCGCCCGGGAGGCGCGCGCGGCGCAGGCCCTCGACCACCCGGGCATCGTGCGCGTGCACGCGATCGGCGAGGAGCAAGGGCTCACGTACCTCGTGATGGATCTGCTCGAGGGCGAGACGCTCGAGCGTCGCCTCGAGCGCCGCGGATCGCTGCCGTGGCCGGAGGCGCTCCGCATCGTGCACGAGGTGGGCGAGGCGCTCGCGGCCGCGCACGACGCGGGCCTGCTCCACCGCGACGTCAAGCCGGCCAACGTGTTCCTCGCGCGGCGCGCCGGCGGCGAGCGCGCGGTGCTGCTCGACTTCGGGCTCGTGCGCAAGCTCGCGCGCGACGGCGAGGGTCTGACGGCCGACGGCGCGGCGGTCGGCACGCCGCTCTACATGTCGCCCGAGCAGGCACGCGGCGAGTCGCTCGACGCGCGCAGCGATCTGCACGCGCTCGGCGCGATCCTCCACGAGTGCCTCACCGGCGTGCCGCCGTTCTTCGACCGCACCGACGCCGCGATCTACGCGCGCCTGCTCGCGGGCGAGGTGGCGCCGCTCGACGCGCCCGCGCCGCCCGGCCTCGACGTCGAGCTTCGTCGCGCGCTCGCGCCCGCCGCGCGCGACCGCCACGCCGACGTACGGGCGTTCCTCGCTGCGCTCGCGAGATTTGATGCGGCTTGATTGGGTTTGACGCCCACGGGGGCCTACCTAGTGCGGGCGCTGGCAAGTCGCCGGCGCCACCAAGGAGCCCGTCATGCGTACCTCGATCCTCGTCCTCGCCGCCCTCTCCTGCCTCGCTGGATGCAACAAGGACCTCGTCGACAGCGCGGAGGCCAAGGAGGGCGACAAGGCGGAGGCCAAGTCCAAGCTCAAGACCGTCGACCTCGCGCCGCTCCCGCTGACCATCGACGTCAAGGGCGGCATCGGCGCCATGGACATGTCCATCGGCAAGAGCCACAGCGTCACCGTCGACACGGGGGACGACGCCTCGGTCAACGTCTCCGACGCCGAGTTCTCGTTCACCGAGCTCAAGGAGAGCTACGAGAAGGACACGATCCTCTTCCCGTTCAAGAAGTGGGAGAAGCAGGACAAGAAGACCGCCATCCTGCAGTTCGCGAACGAGGGCAAGAAGGGCTACATCGGCCTCATGGCGGTCGAGGTCGGCGGCAAGAAGTACTTCTGCAAGACCACGGGCCTCGACGGCATGCCGAGCGTCGACGCGGCCCAGAAGAGCCTCGACTGGTGCAAGAACCTCAAGGCCGCCAAGTAGCGGGCTCGGCTGCGAGACGGTACCTTCGCGCGGCTTGGCCTCCGCGCTGGATCTCGACCCGGAGCAACGGCGCGCGCTGTTCGCCGAGCTGTGCGCGATGCTCGACGCGCCGGCGCCCCCGGTCTCCCCGAAGGGCAGACCGCGCGCGGAGCTCGACCTCGCGAACGCGGTCGACCCTCTCGCCGCCTTGCGCGCGGTCGCGGAGGGCCTGACCGCCGGGCAGGTGCACCCGACGAGCCCGCGCTATTTCGGGCTCAACCTGCCCACGCCCGCGACCGTGGCGGTGGTGGCCGAGGCGCTCGTCGCCGCGCGGAACCCGCAGCTCGCCACGCACGGCCATGCGCCCTTCGCGGTCGAGCTCGAGGCCGAGACGCTCCGCGCGATCGCGCGCCGGCTCGGGCTCGAAGAGCCGGTCGAGGGCACGTTCACGACCGGCGCGGCGGAGGCCAACCTGATGGCCGTCGCGACCGCGCTCGTCGTGGCCCACCCCGAGGTGGTCACGGGGGGCGTGCGGGCGCTCGCCGCCGACCCGACGCTCTACGCCTCGGCCGAGGCGCACCCCACGGTGACCCGCGCCGCGCGCCTCGCAGGCCTCGGCGCCGACGCCGTACGCACCATCCCGACCGACGCGACCCACCGACTCAAGCTGCGCGCGCTCCACGAGGCGCTCGCGCACGATCGTGCGGCGGGAAAGCGCCCGCTGCTGGTCGTCGCGACGGCCGGCACCACCAGCGGTGGCACGTTCGACCCGCTCGACGAGATCGTCGAGGTCGCCACCCGCGCCGGCGCGCAGGTCCACGTCGACGCGGCGTACGGCGGTCTCGCCGGCTTCGTGCCGGAGCTCGCGCCGCTGCTGTCGGGCCTCGGTCGCGCGGACTCGGTCGCCTTCGATCCGCACAAGGCGCTCGCGGTTCCGCTCGGCGCCGGTGTGTTCCTCACCCGTCGCCCCGGCGCGCTCGCGGCCACGTTCGGGGTGCGCGCCGGCTACATGCCGCGCGGCGCCACGCGCGATCCCTACGCGCTCTCCCCGCGCTGGTCGCGGCGGTTCGTCGGCCTCCCCACCTACCTCGTGCTCGCGACCCTCGGCGAGGCGGGCGTCGCCGCGTTCCTCCGCGAGCAGGTCGCGCTCGCCGATCGCCTGCGCGAGCGCCTCACGACGCACGGCTTCCGCGTGGTCAACGACACCCGCCTGCCCATCGTCTGCTTCGTCGACGGAGGACCGATGGGCGACGGCGCCGCGCACCTCGAGCGCCTGCGCCGCGCCGCGATCGCCGGCGACGACGGCTGGACCTCGCTCGTGCACTTCGCCAACGGCAAGCGCGCCCTCCGCGCCTGCATCACGAGCCACCGCACCACCGCCGCGGACGTCGATCGCCTCGTCGACGCGCTCGTCACCGCCCGCGAGCCTCCGCGCTAGGCTGCTCGAGTGGCGGCCGATCCCAGAGAAGGAACCGTCGAGGCGTGGGCGTTCGCCTACGTGACGACCGAGTCGCTCGCCCACAAGCTCGCGCCGCCGCCGGTCCCGACCGACTGGGAAGCTTCTCCGCCCGCGCGTCGCCTCTCTCGCCCAGGGCGCCCGCCGGAGCTGCGCGTGATCGAGCGCGCCGAGAAGACCCGTGGGCTCACCACGCCGCGCGGGCGCGCGCGCGCGGTGCACACGTTCTTCCACCACGAGCTGCAGGCCGCCGAGCTCATGGCCTGGGCGGTGCTCGCCTTCCCCCACACGCCGCGCGCGTTCCGCGAGGGGCTCCTGCGCATCGCGCTCGACGAGGTCCGCCACATGGGGTTCTACGCGCGGCACCTCGCGCTGCTCGGGTTCCGCTTCGGCGACTTCCCCGTGCGTGACTGGTTCTGGGCGCGCGTGCCGAGCTGCGTCGACGCGGTGTCGTTCGTCTCGGTGATGGGGCTCGGGCTCGAGAGCGCGAACCTCGACCACGCGGCGCAGTTCGCCGCGCGGTTCCGCGCCCTCGGCGACGAGGAGGGTGCGCGGATCCAGGAGCTCGTCGGCCTCGAGGAGATCGCCCACGTGCGGTTCGGCGCCCGGTGGTTCTGCGCGCTCTCGGGCGCGCCGGAGGGGACGCTCGACTTCGACCGCTGGTGCGCCGCGCTCCCCGCCCCGTTGAGCCCCCTGCTCATGCGCGGTCGGCCGATCCAGCACGAGGCTCGCCGCCGCGCCGGCCAGCCCGACTCCTTCCTCGAGAGGCTCGCAGCATGGGAGCCCACGGCCCACGCGCCCGGCCACGCGCCTGGGTCCTGAACCTCGACGCCGACCTCGAGCTCGGCGCCGGCGCCTCGTACACGCCGAGCAAGCGGGTGCTCACCGCCATGGCCGTCAAGGCGGCGCCGCTGCACGCGCTGCTCGACCCGGGCGACGTCGTCGTGGACGCGACCACGCCGGCCGGCGCGCTCTCGGGCGCGCTCGGGGTCGCGTTCTGCCCCACGCCTCGCGCGCTCGCGTGGCTGCGTCGCGTCGGCGCCGAGCCCGCGCCGCACCCCTCCGTCGAGGTGCTGCGCCTCGTCGCCTCGCGCGCGTTCGGCCTGGCGCTCGGATCGGCGCTGCCGGGCGCGATCTTCACGTCGGATGCCGCCGTCGTCGCGCGCGTGGTCGCGTCGACGCCCGCGGTCGGTCGGGGGTGGCGCCTCAAGCGCGCGTACGGGATGGCCGGGCGAGGACACCGCGTGGTCGCGGCCGGGACGCTCTCGTCCGCGGACGCCGCCTTCGTCGCCGCGAGCGGTCCTGCCGGTCTGGTCGTCGAGCCGGAGGTCGAGATCGTCGAGGAGCTCGGCCTGCACGGCGTGCTCACGCCCGAGGGAGCGCTGCGGCACGGCGCGCTCGTGCGGCAGACGTGCGACGCGCACGGGGCCTGGGTCTCGACGGAGCGCGTGACGGACCACTTGGCGGCGAGCCGGATCTCCGAGGAGCTCGAGCGCGCAGGGCGCGCGCTGCACCGCGTGGGCTATTTCGGTCCGTTCGGGATCGACGCGTTCACCTACCGCGACGGCGCGCGTGTCGCGCTGCAACCCCGCAGCGAGATCAACCCGCGCTACTCGATGGGCTTCGCGGTCGGCTTCCTCGGGCGCTAGAGGGGCCCGGTCATCAGCGGCAGCAGAGCTGGCGCGCGGCGATGAACGAGCGGGTCCCGGGGGCGGTGGTGAAGCTCGTGCTGCAGCTCGCGACCGCGGGCTTGGGCGCGTACTTGAAGCTCGACACGTTGGTGCCGTCCGAGGCGGTGACGCAGGTCCCGTCGACCGCGAGCGCCGTCGTCGGGCCCTTGCAGTCCGCGTCCTTGTAGAGCGTCAGCGTGCCAGAGCAGCTCGCGGCGAGGCCGCACGTGCAGGCCGGGCACGTGAGGACGAAGTCGCTGCCCACCGTGCGCGGGTTGGGGAAGCCCACCGGGCAGGCGCCGGTGGTCTCCACGCACTCGAGGAACGGCGTGTTGCAGATCGGCGCCGCGCAGGTGCCGGCCTTGGGCTCGCACAGGCGACGGTTGCGCGTGACGGCCGGCTTGTCCGTCTTGGGGGTCACGTTGCAGGTCCCGCCGATCGGCGCGGGCGGAGTGCCCTTGAAGAACTTGTCGAGGCTGCCCGTGAACCCGAGGTTGGCGCACACGTCGGTGCCCACCGAAGTCAGGAGGCTCCCCGTGGACCCGCAGGCCGCGGAGCCCCCGTAGGCGGTCGCGATCGCGCCGTTGCCTGGGCAGGTGGGCTTGGCGCCGACCGCGCAGCTGCACGAACAACCATCCGTGGCGCTCGCCTCGACGACGTCGGTCTGGGTGTACCCAGGCGGGCAGGCCGTCGACCGATCGACCAGTCCGAAGTGCTTGGCACCCGCCGGCACCGTCCCGCACTTGCTCTCGTCGCAGGGCGGCGGCGTGTCGGGCTTGCCGGTGTCGGGCTTGCCCGTATCCAGCGTGCCCGTATCGACCGTGTCCGTCTCGAGCGTGCCGGTGTCGACGGGCGTGCTGTCGAGCGTGCTGGAGTCGATCGCGCCGGACTCGGGCGGGTTCGTGGTCGTGTTGTCGATGTCCGCGATCGCATCGACGTCGTCGGCGTCCCCGACGAGGTTCGACGGCTCGTCCGCGCTCCCCGCGGTCTCCAAGCAACCTGCGAGCAAGCCTGCAAACAAGAGGACCTGCCAGCGCATGTCCTCGATCATACCGCCCGCTTTCGCGCGGGCCAGGTGTCACTTCCGTGTGACTTCGAAGCGGTCGATCTCGACCCCCGCCAGGTTCTTGAAGTAGCCGCGCGCCTTCTTCGGGTCGCCATCGACGTGGAACGTGAGGAACGTGGCCCCAAAGCCGAGCTTGAAGCCGGCCGGCTTGGTGCCGTTGGTGAACCAGGCGTTGTTGGCGTAGTACGCGGCCCACCACGTGTCGGTGGCGTGGCTCGCCTCGAAGTCGCGCACCTCCACACCCCCGAGCCCCGAGACGATCACGAACGTGGACCCAGGGGTCGTACCGCTCGCCGGTTGCACGACCATCTGGTCGAACAGGCCCGTCGCGCCGTACGCCTTGGCCTTGTCCCCGAGCGCCGTCAGGGTCTTGGTCCGCGCGTAGCTGTGCTCGTGGCCGGTCCAGACCATCGCGCCCTGCGCCTGGCAGATCTGGTAGGCCTTCCACCCGACCTCGTCGCCCTTGCCGCCGATCTGCATGTCGTGCTGGTTCTTGTGCCAGAGGCACACGCGCCACGTGGAGGCGTCCTTGGCGAGCTGGTCCTGCAGATACGTCTCGTGGCCGGTGCCCATGGTGCCGACGCCGCTCGTCACGAAGAACAGGCCCCGCCACTTGCACGCCGCGCGGCTGCCGTATTCACCCGTGCAGCTCGCGTCGGGGATCTTGGCGAGCCGCGCGTCGATCTTGGTCTTGTACCCGCTCCAAGCGGCGACGTCGTGGTTGCCGACGACGGCGAACACGGGGAAGTCGGTGCCCACTCCCTTGTCGAGGTTGGCCGCGAAGTTGGTGGGGCTGTCGCCGTAGTCGTAGTCGCCGAGGATGAAGATGGCTTGCGCCCCCTCCTTCTTGGCGAGCGCCATGACGGCCACGGTGTTGGCGTTGTTGCCCTGATCGCCGACGAACGCGACCTTGAGGTTGGGCGGGGTGTCGCCCGGCGCCGGGCCGCCATCGGCGTCGGTGCCCACGCCCGAGCCCGTGTCGCTGGTGTCCGCGGGCGTCCCGTCGCCCGTGCTCACGTCGGGCGAAGGGGCGTCGGGCGACAGAGCGTCGAGCGCCGCGTCGATCAGGGTCTCTTCGGCGGCGGCGTCCACCTCGGGACTCGACTCGGAGGTGCCGCTGCACGCGGCGCCGAGCGAGCCCACGACGAGGACCAGGAGGGGGAGGGCGCGGGCCATCGCCCGAGGATACCGATCCTCGTCGTCGTGAGCGCGGTCATTCCGTCCGCGCGCGGCTCGCTACAGGGAGGGTCGCAACGTCACGAAGCGCGCGAGTCGCCCTTGCCCCCGGCGTAGAGGGCCTCGAGCTGCTGGCCGTACTTGGCGAGCACGTTGCGGCGCTTGAGCTTGAGCGACGGCGTCAGCATGTCGTTCTGCGCCGTGAAGTCCTCGGCGACGAGGTCGAACTTGAGGACCTTCTCGAACTGCTTCCAGTCCGACGAGTACTGCTCGAGCTCCTGGCGGATCAGGTTCTTGACCTTGGGGTCGGCGAGGAGGGCCTCGTCGTTCGTGGCGCTCACGCCGTGCTCCGGCTTCTTCGCCCAGTCGCGCAGCTCGACCATGTCGGGCACCACGATGGCGACGTTGAACGGCTTGTTCGAGCCGTGGATCATCGCGTTGGCGATGTACTGGGAGAGCTTGAGCTTCTCCTCCAGCGGCGAGGGCACGACGTACTTGCCGTTCTCGAGCTTGTACTGCTCCTTGATGCGGCCGGTGATGAACAGGAAGCCGTTGCGATCGAGCTTGCCCATGTCGCCGGTGCGGAAGCCGCCGTCCTCGGTGAAGACCTCGGCGTTCTCCTTCTCGCGGTGGTGGTAGCCCTTCATCACGTTGGGGCCGTAGACCACGATCTCGCCGTTCTCCGGGTCGCCGGTCACCTTGGTGTCGATGACGATGCGCACGCCGGGGATCGCCTTGCCGACGGAGCCGATCTTGCGGTGGCCCGGGCTGTTGGCGGTGGCGATGGGCGAGGTCTCGGTGAGGCCGTAGCCCTCGTAGACGACGACGCCGATGCCATCGATGAACTCGGCGACCTCCTTGGAGATCGCGGCGCCGCCGCTGAACGCGTAGCGGAGCTTGCCGCCGAAGCGCTGGCGCACCTTCTCGAACACGAGGCGGTCGGCGGCTTCGAAGGCCATCACCTCGAACAGCGACAGACGCCCACCGTCGCGCTTCTTGGCGTGGGCAGCGAGGCCCGCGGCCACGAGCTTCTGCACGGCCTTGGGCTTCTCGCGGATCTGCTTCTGCACGCGGTCGTAGATGCGGTTGAAGATGCGCGGCACGCTCATGATGAGGGTCGGCCGCACCTCGGCGAGGTTCTCGACGATCTTGTCGACGCTCTCGGCGAGGGCCATCGACGCGCCGAGCGAGAACAGGCCGTGGAGCTCGCAGGTCTGCCCGAACGAGTGCGCCCAGGGCAGGAACGAGAGCGAGCGGTCCGCGGTCTCCATGTCGAAGATCTCGTGGATCGCGCTCACGTTGGAGGCGAAGTTGTCGTGCGAGAGCTTGACGCCCTTGGGCTCGCCCGTGGTGCCGCTCGTGTAGATGAAGCCCGCGATCTCCTCGCCGCCCGGGTGGACGGCGGGCACCGGGTTGGCCTTGCCGAGGCCGAGCAGCGCGTCGTACGTGTGCGAGTCGCCCTCGGAGCCCTCGAACGCGATGACGTGGGCGAGCTCGCCGACGTGGCCGACCCAGTCCTTGGTCTTCTGGTAGATGGGCTGGTTGGCGACGAGCAGCGCCTTGGCCGAGCAGTCCTCGAGGATGAACTTCCACTCCTTCTCGAGCTGGGCCTCGTACATGGGGACCCACACCGCGCCGAGCCCGTAGACGGCGTACGCGCACACGGCCCACTCGATGCGGTTGTTGGCGATGCACGCGACCTTGTCGCCGCGACCGATGCCGCGCGCCGCGAGGCCCGCGCGCGCCTGGTCGACGAGGCGGCCGAACTCGCCGTAGGTCGTCCAGCGCCACTCCCCGCCGACCTTGTTCCCGAACAGCTCCCGCCCCGGGTACTTCGCGACCGAATTCTCGAGCAGCTCGACGAGGTTCTTGAACTTCTGCGACATGGCGTGCTCCTCGGGCCCTGGATCCCCAGCCCGGCGATTGGAGGCCGGACGCTACCACGTCACCCGCCGAGCGCGCGTGCCTGGAAGAGCAGCATCTCGAGGCTCCCCGGGCCCCGCAGGAACGGCTGATCGTGCGGTCCTTTCGCCACGCGCAGCACGTGCGGGACCCCCCGTTTGTTCAGTCCGGCCGAGAGCTGCTCGACCGGTCCGCGGAACACGTCCTGGTCGCTGGTCAAGAGGTGGAGCGGGCGCTTGCCCGCGGCGGCGAAGGCCTTCGCGAGTCGCGCGCCGTAGGGGGAATCGCCCGACACCGCGGCCTGCACGCACCCGATCGACGCGAGCTCCGCCGTGCGGCGCACCCCGACGCCGAGCGAGACCCAGCCCCCGAGCGAGACCCCGTCGATGCCGAGCGTGGCGTTGACCGGGCACGTGTTGCGCACACGCGGGATCAGCTTCTCGAACAGCCAGGTCGTGTACGCGTCCACGATGGCCTCGGGGTCGCCCTTCCAGATGTTCGGGGTGTAGGGGCACACGACGACCATGCCGCCGAACGGGCGGGCGGCGAGCTCGGCGCGGATCTCCGCCACCCGCGTCTCGGTGGCCATCTTGCCCAGCGAGGCCACGCTGATCGTGTCGGGCGCGCGCGCGTGGGCGTACCCCTCGTGCACGCCGTAGCGCTCCACCCAGGCCCACGCGCCCATCTTGTCGTCGACGGTCTCGCCGAGGCCGTGCAGCGCGACGAGCATCGGCACCCGCGCATGTTTGTCCAGGTGCCGCGGGACGAGCACCACCGCGCGGTGGAACGGCGCGGGGAGGATCCACTCGTGCGCGGAGAGCTCGCCGCTCGCGAGGAGCTTCACCGGCGTGTCGGTCGGGTAGGGCGGGGCCTCGGGCTCCATCGAGGCCACGGGCGCCGCGCTGCTCGCGCCCGTGCTCGCGTACGGCGTCGGGCGCTCCTCGCTCACGCCGGGCGCAGGGAGCGCCTTCGGCCGGCACGCGGGCAGGGCGAGCAGGGTCGCGAGCGCGCGTCTCCGGTCCACCCGGAGAGTCTACGCTACCGACCCGGGCGGACCGACTTCTTGGGGGCCGGGCCGCCGTACGTCTCGAGGTACTGGTCGTAGGTGCCGCGGAAATCGATCAGGCCGTTGGGCGTGAACGCGAACAGGCGCGTCGCGAACGTGCTGACGAGCTCGCGGTCGTGGGTGACCACGAACGCGGTGCCCTCGTAGCGCTCGAGGGCCTGGCCGAGCGCCACGATCGACTCGAGGTCGAGGTGGTTGGTGGGCTCGTCGAGCACGAGCACGTTGTCGCGCGTGAGCATGAGCTTGGCGAAGATGAGGCGCACCGCCTCGCCGCCGGAGAGCGCCTTGGTGGGCTTGAGGCCCTCGTCGCCGGTGAACAGCATCTTGCCGAGCAGGCTGCGCACGTCGGAGAGGGTGGCGCTGCCGTCGAACGTGTAGAGCCACTCGTTGACGGTGGTGTTGTCCGGGATGCCGTCGCGGTGGTCCTGGGCGAGGTAGCCGATCGACACCTGGTGGCCCCAGATCAGCTTCCCCGCCTCGGGGGCGATCTCGCCGACCAGCATCTTGCAGAGGGTGGTCTTGCCGACGCCGTTGGGGCCGATGATCGCGACCTTCTCGCCCTTGGTGACCAGCGCGTTGAAGTCACGGCACACCACGAGCTCGCCGCCGCCGTCGTGCTCCGGGAGGTCCCAGTGCTTGCCGAGGTGCTCGATGGTCAGGGTCTGCTTGCCCGACGGCTTCTTGACCGCGATCTGGATGAAAGGCCGCGCGATGTTGGACTTCTTGAGGTCGGTGAGGGCGAGCTTGTCGATCTGCTTCTTGCGGCTCTGCACCTGCGAGGCGCGCGTGCCGGCGCCGAACTTGGCGACGAACTCCTGGAGCTGGAGGATCTTCTTGCCGCGCTCGGCGTTCTCCTGCTCGACCCGCGAGCGCACCGCGCTCTTGGCCATGACCATGTCGTCGTAGATGCCCGGGTAGACGATGATGGTCTCGTAGTCGATGTCCGCGATGTGCGTGCAGATCTGGTTGAGGAAGTGGCGGTCGTGGGAGATGGTGACCAGCACGCCCTGGTACTCCTCGAGGAACCGCTCGAGCCAGCGGATCGAGTCGAGGTCGAGGTTGTTGGTGGGCTCGTCGAGCAGCAGCGCCTCGGGCTTGCCGAACAGCGCCTGCGCGAGGAGCACGCGGAGCTTGAGGCCACCGGCGACCTCCTTCATGAGGCGCCCGTGCTGGCTGTCGGCGATGCCGAGGCCCACGAGCAGCGCGGCGGCCTCGCTGTCGGCGACGTAGCCGTCCTCCTCGGCGACCACGCCTTCGAGCTCGCCGAGGCGCTCGCCCTCCTCGTCGGAGATGTGCTCCTTGGCGAGGATGTGCTCCTTCTCCTGCATCGCGGCCCAGAGGCGCTTGTTGCCCATGAGCACGACGTCGAGGACCCGGGACTCCTCGAAGGCGAACTGGTCCTGGCGGAGCACCGAGGTCTTCTCCGGGCGCGAGACCGAGCCCGTGTCCGGGTCGAGATCCCCCGCGAGGATCTTCATGAACGTGGACTTGCCTGCGCCGTTGGGCCCGGTGAGGCCGTAGCGCCGCCCGTCGCTGAAGCTGACGTTGACGTCCTCGAAGAGACGCTTGCTGCCGTAGGCCTTGGTGACGCCGTTGACCGAGATCTGCATGGGGGACCGGCGCGTCTAGCACGCCGGTCCCTAGAGCGCGCCCCCCTGGGAGAGCTCGACGCCGTACTGGGTGCAGCTCGGGACCTCGAAGCTCTTGACCTCGGTCAGCTTCTCGATGGGGCCCTCGCCCGCCCGGCGGTAGCGTCGGAGCACGAGTTTCCCCGGGCTGTCGACGACCAGCGCGGCGAACTCGGTCTTGCCGTTGGCCGCGCAGGCGAGCTCGGTCACCTTGAGCCCGGCGGGAGCCTGCTCGGGCACCGTGCCCACCTCGAGCATCTTGCAGAGCCCCAGGATCTCGCCGAGGTCGACCGCGTCGGCCATCGCCCCCTTGAGGAGCAGCTTCACCTGCGCCCGCGGCGGGTCGTCGTCCATCGAGCCGTGCTTGACCTCCCAGGTCAAGTCCAGGTGGGGCCGGTTGGTGGGGGTCAGCGTGGCGCAGGCGGCGCCGCTCCCGGCGCCCCCGCCACAGCCGAGCAGAGGGAGGACTGTCAGTAATGGCAGCAAGAGGGCGCGCAGGTTCAAGGCTTCACCTCGATGGTCAGGTCAGGGTGGGGTCCGTCACAGGTCTTGTCGCGGGCGAGCAGGGTGCGGAAGGCGTCGCGGAGGCGGGTCTGCGAGCTCGTCGTGGCAGAGCACGTCACCCCGTCGAGGAACCCGTCGCCGCCCCACAGCAAGAAGTCGGGCATGGCGACGACCACCGCGTCGGTCTCGGCGTCGGCGCCGGGCACGGTGAGCTTCTCGAGCGTGAGGAGACCCTTCGCGTCACGCTTCAAGGCGAGCTTCGCGCCGGCGAACCCGAACGGGAACCGCTCGGCCACCGACGCTTTGCGCAGCACGTTGGAGAGCATCCTGGCGAGGCCGGCGCGCGTGGTGGTGCAGGTGGCGACCGCGTTCTCGAAGGGCAGCGCGGCGAAGAGGTCGCGGTAGCGGACGACGCCGGGGCCGAGCGGCGCGCGCACGCCGCCGGAGTTCATCACCGCCACGACGGGCGCCTTCTCTGGCAACGCGCCGCCATCGGTCGCGTGCTCGCGGATGGCGACCGCGACCTGGTGGGTGAACGCGCTGCCGTCGAGGCGCTGGGGAAAACAAGCCTTGGCGAGGGTCGCGACGCTGGTCTCGGCCTCGGCCGCCACCTTGGCCTGGAACGGCGCGACCACCGCCGCCACCTCCTTGCCGAGGGCCGACCGCGGCGGGTCGTGGGCCACGGCGATGCGGCGCTCGATGGAGGCGAGCGCGACCTTCTTGGTGGCCGGGTCCACGCAGAACCGGCTCCGCGCGACGCCGACGCCGTGCTCGCTGGTCGAGACGATCGGCACGCCGCGCGCGCGACCGAGGAGCCAGGCGTGGCGGTGACCGGCGATGACGAGATCGGGGAGGTCGGGGCCGAGCTCGCCGAGCAGCGTGTCGATCTCGCCCTTGCCCGCGGTCTTGTCGAGCGCCTGGGGCAGCTCGCCCTCGAGGCTCGCGTGGGCGAGCAGCACCACGGGGGCGGCGCCCTGCGTGCGGAGGAGCCGGATGCTCGCCGCGATGCTGCCGCCGGCGTTCGTGGCGAAGTCGAGCCCGACGACGTTGGGCTTGATCGTGGTCTTCGGGGTCTCGAGCGTGGTGTAGCCGACGACGCCGACCTTGAAGCCGCCGCGCTCGACGGTGGTCGAGGGCGAGTGGTGCGGCCACGCGATCGCGCCGCCGCCCTCGCGGTGCAGGTTGGCGGAGAGGAAGGGGAAGCGGGCCGCGGCGAGGCGCGCGAGCAACGCGCCGCGGGGCCCCTTGTCGCCGGCGCGATCGTCGAGGCCGGGCGCCGCGATGACGGCGCCGTATCCGACCGGTCCGAAGTCGAACTCGTGGTTCCCGAGGGCGGCCGCGTCCACGCCGAGCACGTTGTACGCGGCGATGATCGGCTCGCCCTCCGCGAGCGTGGTCTCGAGAGGCCCCGTGAACAGATCGCCCGCGTCGAGCACGACGGTGGCGTCGTGGGTGGCGCGCACGTCGGCGACCACGTCGGCCACCGCGACGACCCCGCCCGCCGGCAGCTTGCCGGTCTGGACGTAGCTCTCGTCAGGGCCGAGCTGCCCGTGCATGTCGTTCCACGACACCACCGAGAGGCACTTCTCCGCGGGCGCGGCCGACCCTACGCTCTTGGGCGAAGGCGCGGTGCCGATCCTCCGCCTGCATCCGGTCTCGGCGCAAAGGAACGCAGAGCCCAGGAGCAAGGCCCAACCAACCGCGAAGACGCGACGCAGCACGCGCGCAGCACTGTACACGTCGTGCGGTCTTCGTGATACGGGGCGTGTCCATGGCGAAGAGCTACGACGTGGTGGTCATCGGTGGGGGTCCTGGTGGGTACAGCTGCGCGATCCGCTGCGCACAGCTCAAGCTCAAGACGCTCTGCGTCGAGAAGGACGAGCTGGGTGGTGTGTGCCTCAACTGGGGCTGCATCCCGAGCAAGGCGCTCATCTCCGCGGCGCACACCTGGCACAACTTCCACACCGCGGGCGACATGGGCATCATCGTCGGCGCCAAGCCGACCCTCGACGCGCCCAAGATGCAGGCGTGGAAGAACGGCATCGTCAAGAAGCTCACCGGCGGCGTGCGCGGCCTGCTCAAGGGCAACGGCGCGGAGATCGCCGCCGGCACCGCGGTCATCACCGGCAAGAACACGATCGAGATCACCGATCGCGAAGGCAAGAAGGAGACGGTCGAGGCGAAGAACATCATCGTCGCCACCGGCTCCACCACGATCGAGATCCCCACCTTCAAGTTCGACGGCAAGACCATCATCGGCGCGAAGGAGGCGGTGTCGCTCGACGCGATCCCCAAGCGCCTGCTGGTCATCGGCGGCGGCGTCATCGGCCTCGAGCTCGGGTGCGTCTACCAGAGCTTCGGCGCCGAGCTCACGGTGGTCGAGGCCACCCCCACGCTGCTCCCCGGCACCGACCCGGACTGCGTCGCGGTGCTCGAGCGCCGCATGACCAAGCGCGGCGCGAAGATCTTCAAGAGCGCCAAGGCCATGGGATACGAGCGCACCGCGACGGGCATCTCCGTGAAGCTCGACGTCGGCGGCGGCAAGACCGAGTCGGTCGAGACCGACGTCGTGCTCGTCGCGGTCGGCATGCGCCCCCACAGCAAGGGTCTCGGCCTCGAGACCATCGGCGTGAAGATCGACGAGCGCGGCTTCGTGCCGACCGACACGTACTGCCGCACCAACGTCCCCAACGTCTACGCCATCGGCGACGTCAGCGGCGCGCCGCTCCTCGCCCACAAGGCGGTCAAGGAGGGCGTCATCGCCGCCGAGGTCGTCGCCGGCCACAAGGCGGCCAAGGACTGGGTCGCCATCCCGGGCGCCATCTTCACCGACCCGGAGATCGCCGCGGTCGGCATGACCGAGGAGCAGGCCAAGGCCAAGGGCATCACGGTCAAGGTCGGCAAGATGCCGTTCGCCGCGAGCGGCCGCGCGATGGCGGTCCGCGAGACCGACGGCTTCGTCAAGACGGTCACCGACGCCAAGACCGGTCAGGTGCTCGGCATGCACATCGTCGGCCCGAGCGCGTCGGATCTCATCAGCGAGGGCTCCCTCGCCCTCGAGATGGCCGCCTTCGCCGAGGACATCGCGCTCACGATCCACCCCCACCCCACGCTGGGCGAAGCGGTGATGATCTCCGCCGAGCACGCCCTCGGCCACGCCATCGACATCATGAACAAGTGAACGGAGCGAGCCTCCACGGCGGCCGCTCAGGACGAGGAGAGTGACCGCGACGCGGCCCGCTCACTCCACGGTGATCTGACCCTCCAGGTAGAGCACCGCGTGGCCGGCGATGGTCACGCGGTCGGCCACCAGCGCCACCTCGAGCTCGCCGCCGCGCGCCGACACCTGGCGCGCCTGCATGCGCGTCTTGCCGAGCCGCTCGGCCCAGTACGGCGTCAGCGTGCAGTGCGCCGAGCCCGTCACCGGGTCCTCGTCGATGCCGTGCGCTGGCGTGAAGAAGCGCGAGACGAAGTCCACGTCGGTGCCGCGCGCGGTGACGATCACCCCGCGGTCGAGCCGGCCCAGCGTTCGAGCGTCGGGGCGCACCGCGCGTACCGCGGCCTCGTCTTCGAGCACCACCAGGTACTCGACCGCGCAGTGCACCTCGCGCGGGGTCACGCCGAGCCCATCGAGGAGATCGGCCGGCGCGGCGCAGGCCTTCGCGGGACGGGTCGGGAAGTCGAGCTCGAGCCGCCGGTCGTCGAGGCGCCGCACCGTCAGCGGACCGCTCCGACTCGCGAAGGCGATCGTGTCGCCCACGTGGCCGAGCTTCTCGAAGATCACCCACGCGCTCGCGAGCGTCGCGTGGCCACAGAGGTCGACCTCGACCAGCGGCGTGAACCAGCGCACCCGATAGCCCTCGCCCTCGCGCACCAGGAACGCGGTCTCGGCGAGGTTGTTCTCGGCGGCGATCGCCTGCAGCGTCGCGTCGGGCAAGAACGCGGGCAGCGGACACACGGCAGCCGGGTTTCCGGCGAACCGCCGGCGCGTGAACGCATCGACCTGGTAGAGCGGGATCATGGTGGTCCATGCACTCTAGAGCGCGATGGGCTGTTACGCTGGACCAGTCGTGAACGGCTTCGCGCATGCGCTGTCTCTTGACGAGAGCGGGGATCTGCCCCTGTTCCTGCGCATCGCGCGCGCGGTCCGCGACGACGTGCGCCGCGGGCGTCTGCTCCCCGGCGCCGCCCTGCCGGGCAGCCGTACGCTCGCGACGCAGCTCGGCGTCCATCGCAACACGGTGCTCGCCGCGTTCCGCGAGCTCGCCGCCGAGGGGTGGATCGAGGCGCGCCCCGCCGGGGGCACGTACGTCTCCGCCGACATCCCGCGCGAGCTCCCGCGTCGCCTCGCCAAGGCGGCCACGCGCGCAGGCTTCAGCCTCCCGGCGGCGCCCTCGCCGCGTCCACCCGAGCCGCCGCCGAACACCTTCGTCCTCGCGGCGGGCACCCCCGATCTGCGTCTCGTGCCGCGCGACCTCGTGGCGCGCGCGTATCGCAGGGCGCTGCGCAGCGCGCCCCTCGGCTACGTCCCTCCCGAGGGTCACCCGCGCCTGCGCACCGCGCTCACCGAGATGCTCGCGGAGCTCCGCGGCCTCACCTTCGATCGCGACGCGCTGCTCGTCACCCGCGGCGCCCAGGCGGCGCTCGATCTCACCGCGCGCGTGCTCCTCGACGGGCACCCGGGCGCGGCCGTCGCCGTCGAGGCCCTCGGCTATCGGCCTGCGTGGCAAGCGTTCCGGGCCGCGGGCGCGCGCCTCGTGCCGGTGCCCGTCGACGAGCACGGCCTCTCTGTCGACGCGCTCGCCGAGATCGAAGGCCTGCGCGCGGTCTACCTCACGCCCCACCACCAGTACCCGACGACGGTCACGCTCTCCCCGGCGCGTCGCCTCGCCCTGCTCGCGCTCGCGCGGGCACGCCGGTTCGCCGTCGTCGAGGACGACTACGACTTCGAGTTCCACTACGAGGGGCGACCGGTGCTCCCGCTCGCGAGCGACGACCAGAGCGGCAACGTGATCTACGTGGGCACGCTCGCCAAGATCCTGGCGCCCGCGCTGCGGCTCGGGTTCCTGGCCGGCCCCGCGCCGTTCGTCGCCCACGCGACGGCCCTGCGGGTGGCCATCGACCGGCAAGGCGACCCCGCGCTCGAGCTGGCGGTGGCGGAGCTGCTCGAGGACGGCGAGCTGCAACGACACGTCCGTCGCGTGCGTCGCGCGTACCGCGAGCGCCGCGACGCGCTGCTCGCCGCGCTCGACCGCCACCTCGAGGGCACCCTGGTCGCGCGCAAGCCACCGGGCGGGATGGCCGCGTGGGCCGAGGTGCGCGGGGTCGACGCCGAGGCCCTCGTCGCAGCCGCCGCACGCGAGGGCGTGAGCTTCTTGCCCGGCCGGGCCTACGCCTTCGACGGGCGCGCCCGCCCCTTCGTCCGCCTGGGCTTCGCCTCGCTCGACCCGAGCGAGCTCGACGAGGCCATGCGTCGCGTCGCGCGCGGCCTCCGGAGGCGAGCATGAAGCGCCTGCTGCCATTGCTGACATTGCTGACGTTGCTGACAGTGGCCGGTGGGGCCTGGGCCAAGCTGCGCTGGGGCGCCGACGCCGAGGGGGGCGCGCCCTACGTGTTCCACGACCCAGACGATCCGAAGAAGGTCATCGGCTTCGAGGTGGACCTCGCGCGCGAGCTCGGCCGCGTGCTCGGCGAGCCCGTGGAGTTCGTGCAGTACGAGTATGCCTCCTTGCTCGTCGGGCTCGACCGCGGCGACCTAGACCTCGCCATGAACGGCCTCGAGGTCACGCCGGATCGCGCGGGCAAGGCGCGGCTCTCGCACCCTTACTACACCTACCGGCTGCAGCTGGTCGCGCGGGCGGACGACCCAGCCTGCACGAGCCTCGCCGTGTGCAAGGGCCCGATCGCCACCCTCGGCGACACGGCGGCCGAGCGCCTGCTCGATGCGCGTGCGCTCTCGAAGAAGGTCTACGAGGGGCAGGTCGAGCCCTACCGCGACCTCGGCCTCCGGCGCGTGGGCGGCGTGCTGCTCGATCTGCCGATCGCCGAGTACTACGCGCGCCGCGATCCCCTGCTGCGCTTCGTCGACGACCCGAGCCTGCCCAAGGGCCACTACGCCATCGCGATGCGCAAGGCCGACGCAGCCCTGGCCGACCGGATCGACCGGGCGATCGACCAGCTCGCGCGCGAAGGCGCCCTGCGCAAGGTGCTCGATCGCTGGGGGCTGTGGAACGCCGACCAGGAGACCAAGCTCGAACTCGGCAAGGAGACCGACACGCGGTGGACCTTCCGCCGGTGGTTTCCCCTGCTCCTCTCGGGCGCGCTCACCACCGTGCTGCTCAGCGTCGCCAGCATGGCGCTCGCGGTGCTCCTCGCGCTGCCCCTCGCCGCCGCGCGCACGTTCGGGCCCCGCCCGCTGCGCGCGCTCGCCACCACCTACGTGGAGCTGTTCCGCGGGGTGCCCGTGCTGCTCGTGCTGTTCTTCCTCTACTACGGGTTGCCCACGCTCGGCGTCCGGCTCTCGGCGTGGGCGGCGGCGGTGCTCGGGTTCGGGCTCAACTACGCCGCCTACGAGGCCGAGATCTACCGCGCGGCGCTGGGCGCGGTCCCCACCGGGCAGTGGGAGGCGGCCGCCTCGCTCGGCATGTCGCGCGCGCTCACCTTCCGCCGCATCGTGCTGCCCCAGGCCGTGCGCGTGGCGCTGCCACCCATGACGAGCGACTTCGTCGCGCTGTTCAAGGACACGAGCCTGGTGAGCGTGATCGCGGTCGTCGAGCTCACCAAGCAATACCAGATCCTCGCGAAATCCAGCCTCCGCTACCTCGAGATCGGGCTCGCCACCGCGGCGCTGTACCTGACGATCTCGTTGCCGCTCGGGCTCCTCTCGCGCCGCCTCGAGGCGCGCTGGTCGCGGGGCCACGCGTGATCGCCCTGCGCGCCGTCAAGAAGGCCTTCGCGGAGCGCACGGTGCTCGCGGGCGTCTCGCTCGTGGTGGAGGCCGGCGAGATCGTCACCATCACGGGGCCGAGCGGCGCGGGGAAGTCCACGCTGCTCCGGTGCATCAACGGGCTCGCGGGGTTCGACGAGGGCGAGATCGCCGTCGGTCCGCACACGATACGCCCGTCGGCCGACCCGCTCCGCGCGGCCGCGGCGGCGCGCACGCTGCTCGGGATGGTCTTCCAGGACTTCCAGCTGTTCCCTCACCTGACCGCGCGAGACAACGTGGCGGAGGCGCCCATGCACGTGCGGGGGGTCGAGAGGCGCGCCGCCCTCGCGCGGGCGGACGAGCTGCTCGCGAGCGTGGGCCTCGCGGGGCACGGCGACGCCTACCCCCGCACGCTCTCGGGTGGGCAGAAGCAGCGGGTGGCGATCGCGCGGGCCCTCGCGATGGAGCCGGGGGCCCTGCTCTGCGACGAGGTCACGAGCGCGCTCGACGACGAGGCCCAGGCCGAGGTGCTCGAGGTGCTGGCCCGCCTCGCCGCCGACGGGATGACCCTCGTGCTGGTCACCCACCAGCGGAGCGTGGTCGAGCGCCTCGGCGCGCGCGAGGTCGTCCTCCGCGACGGGAGGCTCGAGCCTCGCTAGGGCCTACTTGGCGGGTGCGGCGGCCGTGGGCGGCGGCTTGGTCAGGTCGATCGGGATCCACAGCAGCTTGAGCTGCTTGTAGGTGCCCTCGCGCTTGTAGCCGACCAACCCGAAGAGGAAGTCCCACGCCGAGCCGTTGGGCGAGTCGCCCACGTGGAACACGGGGAGGAAGTAGAAGTCCCAGTTGGCGCCGCGCGACGACTTGCGGTCGATCCACACCGTGTTGAGCGCGACCTGGGTCGTGCCCTCCTCGTCGCGGAAGCGCCAGAACACCGGGAAGAGCACCGTGGAGCGCTTCTTGGCGGAGCCGAAATCCCACCAGATCGGCGCGACCACGTCGTGCCACGTGTCGCCCGACTTGGCCGTGTAGATAAGCGGGTGGAGGTTGAACGACCAGCCGTCCTTGTCGGTCGTGTGCGTGAAGGTCGGGAACACCCACGTGGTGCGACCGACGCCGCGCTCGGCGAAGTGCGCGAACAGCGGCGTGATCACGCTGAAGCGGGTCGGGTCGCTCGAGGTGTACACCGGGCCGAACAGGTACGACTCGCGGTAGGCGTCCGGGTCGACGTAGTGCGCGAACAGCGGGATGATCGGGCCGGCGAGGTCGAGCCGCGTGCGTCCGCGGTAGCGCGAGTAGAGCGGCGTGATGGTGGTCTCGCCCTCGTCGTCCTTGGCGGAGCCGAACACCGGCGTGATGATGAGGCTCTTGGTGGCCGACCGGCTGTAGTGGAACAGCGGCAGGAGGGTGGTCGAGGTGTAGCCCTCGCCCTCCTCGATCCCGTGGTTGTGGAACAGGAGCGGGAACAGGTCGAAGACGGTCTTCTTCGGCGTGGACTTGTAGAGCACCGGACCGACCCAGGTGGTCGACGCGCCCGCGTCCTTGTTCTCGGAGTGGTAGGTGAGGAGCGGCGGGATGAGGAAGTAGCTGGTGAGCTTCTCGCTGTTGTTGCCGCCGAAGACGAGCGGCACGAGGCCCCAGTCGACGTCCTTGTTGGTGCGGTCGTAGAACCCGAGCCCACCGATCAGCGAGAAGGCGCGCTTCGGGTTGTGGTGCGAGAACGTGAGGAGCGCCGGGATGTGCAGGTAGCCGCCGTCGGGCTGCGACGAGGCGAAGAACAGCGGCGCGAGCCAGCGGTGCCACTCACCGTTCGCGCCGTCACGCCACAGCACCGGCGGGACGACGGTGGTGGTGGTCTGGTCGTCTCGCCAGCGGAGGAACAGCGGGAACGCCGCGTCCACGTCGAAGCGTGCGCTGCGGCGGCGGTAGTAGAGGCCGTAGAAGCTCTCGCGATCGACCAGCTTCTGCGCGTCGTCGAACGCCCGCCGCTCGTAGTAGAACGGGAAGATCGCGCTCGTGATCTCGTTGCCGATGCGCTGCTTGTAGGCGAGCGGGAACAGCCCCGTGCGCGAAACCGCGCCGGCGGGCCGGTTGTCCTCGGGGGAGACATTGGAGCCGATGATCGGCTTCACGCCCTCGGGGATGACCAGCGGGTCGTCCTCGGAGGGCTTCTTCGCCGGGCCCTTCGCCGAGCTCGACGCCGACGCGGGCGCTGACGGTGAGGACGAAGGAGCCGACGCCGAAACGGCCGGCGAGGAGGCCGAGGCCGATCCGGCCGGGGCCGCGTCGTCGGCGTGCACCCGCGCGGCGAGCGGCAGCGCGAGCCCAGCGGCGATGGCGATCGCCGGGAACAGGACCGTGCGATTCACGCGAGCTTCTCCCGGACGGCGGCGACGAGCGCGTCGCGGGTGACGTCGGCCTGCGCGTGCGCCGCGAGGTCCTTGAGCTGGACCACGCCGCGGTCGAGCTCGCCGTCGCCGAGCACGAGGGCGAGCCGGGCGCCGACGGCGTTGGCCCGCCGCAGCATGGCCTTGAGCGATCCGCCGCGGGTCTCCACGAGGGTCTTGATGCCGGCCTCACGGAGCTCGCGTCCGAGCACGAGCGCCTCGCTACCGGCCCGCTCCCCCAGCGGCGCCACGAACACGCTCGCGGCGGCCTGGTCGGCGCCGAAGGTGGAGGCGAGCAGGATGCGCTCGATCCCGAGCGCGAAGCCGATGGAGGGGATGCCCGGCGTGCCGCCGAGCTCCTCGACGAGGCCGTCGTAGCGGCCGCCGCCGCAGAGGGTGTTCTGGGCGCCGAGATCGCCGCCGCGGCCTTTGATCTCGAACAGCGTGCGCGCGTAGTAGTCGAGCCCCCGCACGAGGCGCGGCTCGACGCGGAACGGCGTGCCGAGCTTGGTCATGAGCTCGAGCAGGCGGTCGAAGTGGCGCTTGTCCTCGTCGTCGATGCAGTCGAGCACCGAGGGCGCGCCGGCGATCGCCGCCTGATCGCGCTCGTGCTTGCTGTCGAGGATGCGCAGGGGGTTGGTCTCGAGCCGGCGACGCGAGTCCTCGGAGAGCTCGGCCTGCATGGGGCGCAGGTAGGTGACGAGCCGCTCGCGGTAGGCGGCCTTGGTGCCCTTGCCGCCGAGCGAGTTGACCAGCACCTCGAGCCCGTCGATCGACAGCGACGCGAAGAAGCGCACCAGCATGTCGATCATCTCGGCGTCGACGCCAGGGCCCGCGTCGCCGAAGACCTCGCAGCCCGCCTGGTAGAACTGTCGATAGCGGCCGCGCGCGGGGCGCTCGCCGCGGAACATCGGGCCGAGGTAGTAGACGCGCGACGTGGGCTCCTTGGCCGCGAGCCCGTGCTCCACGTATGCGCGTACCACGCCCGCGGTGCCCTCGGGGCGCACGGTGAGCGGCTCGTCGTGGAACACGAAGGAGTACATCTCCTTGTCCACGATGTCGGTGCCCTCGCCGACCGAGCGCACGTAGAGCGGCGTGGCTTCGATGATCGGGACCCGGATCTCCGAGTACCCGAACAGCTCGACGGCGGCGCGGAACCGCCCCTCGAAGGCGTGCCAGCGCCCGATTTCCTCGGGGAGGATGTCGTTCATGCCTTTGACGGCGGACAGGGCGCGGGACACGGGGAGTCGCGCTTCTACCCCCGACCGGCCGGTTTTGCCAGCGGAGCCGCGGGGGTAGGTTCAGGGGATGAGATCCCACCGCAAGGAGCTGTGGTTCGAGGTCCCGACGCGGCGCGCGTTCGTCAACGTCACCGAGCAGGTCGCCGCCGAGGTGCGCGCCAGCGGGGTGCGCGAGGGCCTCTGCCTGGTCAACGCCATGCACATCACCGCGAGCGTGTTCATCAACGACGACGAGTCGGGTCTGCACCACGACTACGAGGTGTTCCTCGAGCGCATCGCTCCGCACGCGCCCACCTCGCAGTACCACCACAACCGCACCGGTGAGGACAACGCCGACGCCCACATCAAGCGGCAGTTGATGGGTCGCGAGGTGGTGGTCGCCATCACCGCGGGCGAGCTCGACCTCGGGCCGTGGGAGCAGATCTTCTACGGAGAGTTCGACGGTCGCCGCCGCAAGCGCGCGCTGATCAAGATCATCGGCGAGTGATGGCCCGCACCGCCCCGAGGGCCGGAGCCAGCTCGGCCGGCCACGCCCCGAGCGCCTGCTGGTAGCGCGCCGGGGAGAGCCCGGCGTCGGGCAGGATTCGCTCGAGCGTGTCGACCGCCTCGGCCTTGCGCGCGAGCTCGGTGCCCCCGAGCACCTCCACGACCTCGACGACCGTGCCGAGCACCACGAGCGCCGCGTCGCGGTCCTCCTCGTCGGCCTCGCCGAGCGGCCTCGTCCCGGCATCGAGCGCGGGGAACCACCGCGAGAAGCGGCGATCGAGCGCGAGCAGGTCCCGATCGACGGCCTCCTTGCGCGCCGCCGCGCCGTCGAGCTCCACGCCGATCTCGACCGACGAGCTGCGCTCCGCGACCACCTGCTCCACCGCCTCCAGGTCGCGCCGACGGTCCAGATCCCCGAGCTCGTCGAGGAGGCCGCCGAGCGTCGCGCGGAGCGCCTCGCCCGTCGCCACGCTCGTCCGCTGCGCGTCCGCGGCGAGCTCCGGCAAGTGCAACGCCACGCCCTCGTCCACGTCGCCGCGCACCAGCGTGGCGAGCGCGTTGTCGGGGATGAAGTGGTAGAACGCTCGCGCCCCGGCCACGCGCTGGCGGGCCACGAGCGCGCGCAGGAGCGCGTTCTCCTGGCCGAGCGCGATCACGCTGACGCCGATCGGGAGATCGTCGAGCCCGCTCCGCGCCTGCTCGAGCTCCGCCTCGAGGATCGGCGCGTCGCCGTCGGTCACGAGCACGATCTGCGCGCGCGCGAGGTCGGGGTCCTCGGCGCGGGCCGCGCGGAGCAGCGCGAAGCTCTCGGCGAGCGCGTCGTGGATGTTGGTGCCGCCGGTGCGCAGCGTGCCGACCACCTCGCCGATCGCAGCGAGGGCCTCACCCGGGCTCGCGACCCGCGTGACCGGCCCGACCTTCGTGTCGAAGTAGCGGTAGTAGAGCGTCACCTGGGTCGAGCGGTCGCGCACCGACAGGCGTCGCATCAGCGTGCACAGCTCGGCGAGCAGGATGGCGTCGCGCATCCGCGCGCGGGGGCCGACCATCGAGGTCGACCCGTCGAGGACGTAGATCCGTGCCTCACCGACGAGCTTGGTGCGCGGCCGCTCGATGCGCTCGTACTGCACGTATTTGCGGGTGAGGAGGCGCCCCGCGGCGAGCGAGAGCAGGATCATGCGCGGGTCCTCGACGATGGCGTCGGGGAGGTCGACCACGTCCTTCGCGGTCGTGAGCACGAGCTCCTGGGTCGGCTGGGCCACGAGGCGGACCCGCGTCTCCACCTCGATGGCGCGCACGGGCGAGAGCGTGCCGCCGACCTCGAACGCGCCGTCTACGGCGAGCACCGCGGCGAGGGTCTCCGACTCCCGCTGCTCGCCGAAGTACTCGAGGGCCTGCGCGTGGAAGGCGGCGGGCAGATCCTCGACGACCAGCGGCGTGTGGGCGCGGCCGCGCACGTAGGCCTGCTGGACCGCCGCGACGACGTCGCGACCCAGCACCTGCTCGCTCGAGCGCAGGACCGAGGCGCGTCGCGCCGCCTCCGACCGGGTGTCGGCGTCCCCGTCGAGCGCGCGGGTCGCCCGTTCGGCGCGCGACGAGAACGTGTCGTCGCCGGCCTGCAACGCCATGCCCTCCATCGCGGCGAGGATCGCGTGGAGGCGCCCGCGGTCGCCGCGGGTGAGGGCACCCCGTGCCTGGTGCAGGAGCCCCACTCTCGGGTCGACCCCCGCCGCCTCGAGTCGATCGATGCGCACGATCTCGCGCGCGAGGTGCGCCCGCCGCGCCTCCACGCCATCTGGCGCGAGGGGCAGCGCCGCCGCCGCGTCGAGCAGCATCTGGCGCGCGGCTTCGAGCAGGCGCCGCCGCCGCGAGAGGAACTTGCGCTCGCCGCGCGCGGCGTCGACGAGGTGGTCGATCGCGGCGAGCTGGAGCGCGAGGAGGCGGTCGACCTTCGTCGCCTGGTCTCCCTGACCTCCCGGTGCAGAGACCACCTGCGTCTCCTCGCCGCGGACCGCGAGCGGCGGCAGGATCATGACCCGGTCGACCGACCCCGCGCTCCATCGCTCCCGCGCCGACCGCTCGCAAGCTAGGGCGGCCCGCGCCACGACCTCGAACAGACGGCGCAGCCACGCCGCATGCGCGACCGAGGCCCGTCCGTTCACCACACACGCCCGCTCGACGCTCGCGACGTCCCCCTCCAGCTCGTCGATGGCCTTCTCGACGTCGGGCTCCTCCTCTTCGCGGAGGGCGTCGAGCAGCGCCTCGATGTGCACGACCGAGACCTTGGGTTGCCACCCGAGCGTGCGCAGGATCGGTCGCAGGAGCCGGGCCCAGGTGGCCTTCACGGAGGCCGGATCGAGGGCGATACGCTCGATCCGCGCCTCGAGATCGGCGAGCCGCCGGGCCGGATCGCTCATGAGGCGAGGGCGCGATCGAAGGCCGTGTCGGCGGCCCGACCGGCGAGCTCCATCAGGTGCTCGCGGACGCGCGCCGTGAGCTCGCCGATGCGTGCGAGGAGCGCGTCGGCGCGCGCCGCCTCCTTGGGGAAGGACTCGCGCACGACCCGGCTCTCGAGCGCGAAGCGCTGGGCGGCGCCCTCGTCTCGCAGCACGTGCAAGAAGCCCGAATCGGTGATCAGCGCGAGCCGATCCACCGCGTCGACGCCCTTGCCACCTTCCACCTTGCTCGCCTCGGTCAACGCCCACCACCACTCCTCGAGCTCGCCGACGGCGCGCGCCACCCGCTCGAGGTCGCGGCCCACGACCTCGGCGGCCATGGCTTCCGTCACGCTGGCCAGCAACGCGAGCGTCTCGGCCTCGGCCTCGAGCGGCGCCTTGCTGGTGTCGGAGAGGGCGGGGCAGACCTGCAGGGCGATGTCTCGCAGCGTGACGCAGATGGGCAGGCGCTGCTCGACCCCTCGGAGCGCCCGGTACCGCGCGAGCCCGGGCGGACCGTTCACGGCGGGTGCACCGCGATCCGAGCGCACGAGGGCCGCCGCGCTCCACTGCACGAACCGCGCGGCGTCAACCGCCTGGGCGAGCCCGGCGTTCGCGAGCACACCATGGAGGAACTGCACCTGCCCCACGACGGCTTCGCGATCGCTCGCGTCGATGCGCTGGAAGATCGCCGGGACGAGCTTCTCGATGCGCGGACCGACGACCCTCTCCTTGAGCCGCGAGCGCTCTCCGCCGGGGAGGAGCGCCGTGATGCGCGCGGCGAAGGCGTCCAGCTCGGCGAGGTCGGGCGCCAGGTGGCGGAGCACCTCGCCGAGCTTGTCGGCGGGGGTGGTGCGGAGCGCGGTGGTGATGGCGTCGCGGAAGCCCGCGTCGAGCAGCATCGCGCAGTCCTGCTCGAGGCGCAGCACGGCGTCACGGACCGAGCGCTCCGCGCGCACGCGGTCGGCGACGTCGCCACCGGCGGCGAGCAGTCGCTGTCGGAAGGCGACGACCTGCTCGAGGTGCCCGAGCTTCTTCTCGACGATCGGGCATACGACGGCCGAGCCACCCCCGCCCGCCACGGCCTCGACCTCGCCAGCCGTCGCGTCGTCGAACCCGAACGCCTCGTCGATCAGGGTCAGGGCTCGGCCGCGGAGGAACCGCGCG
>JAEUKC010000089.1:0-19573 GCA_016794445.1 Myxococcales bacterium | reverse complement strand
GCTGGTGTCCGAGGAGAAGAGCTACCTCGACGGCCTGGTCACCGAGGCCGGCGTCTGCGAGGGCGACGGCTACATCCCCACGCCCGACAGCATCGAGCAGTGCATCCTCAAGAGCGGCAAGGACCCGAACGCCACCGGCGTGGTGTTCGGCCGCATCAAGTGCCGCCTCGGCGTCGTGCCCACCGCCGATCGCACGCCGCGGCTCGTCTCGCGCGCCGCCGCCATCTCGGTGTGGTGCAAGCGCGACCCGAACGCGGTGCCCGAGGCGCCGGTGGACGGTGGTGTATTGGGGGATGCGGGGGACGCGGGGGACGCGGGCGACGGCGGGGACGCGGGCGATGCGATCGGTGACGCGTCCGCAGGCGGCTGAGATCTACGGGTCGAGCACGAGCCACCCGAAGGCCTCGGGGACGTGGAAGTTCGGCTTCTTCGTGCGCGGCGGGCTCCACGCGAGATAGCGGCGCGGGGCCTTGCCCTCCATGCGGTAGAGGCCGAGCCGCAGGCGCGCGCCGGGGCTCAGCGCCTTCACGATCTCGGGCGCGGCGAGGCGCAGCTCGAGGTGCGCGCTCTTCTTCGCGGGATCGACGCGCGTCACGCGGGTGAGCTTGCTGGACCAGCCCACGTCGCTCTTGCCGTGGTCGACCGAGAGGTCGAGGAAGTGTCCCTTCGGCCCCACCTCGATCTCGAAGTACTGCTTCGGCGTCGTCGGCGTGGGGTCGACGAACAGCTCGACGCAGTCCTCCTGGTAGAGCTTCGCGCGCTCGGCCTCGAGCGGGAACGCGTCGTCCACGAAGAGCCCCGTGCCCTCCACGTCGAACGAGGCGTACAGCGCGCCCTCGTCGCCCGCGCGGAACAGGAAGCGCGCGCGGGTGACGTGGGGGGTCGTCTCGCCGCCGAAGTCGGTCGCCCACGCGATCTCCTTGGCCTTCGCCCAGAGCGGGTCGGACTTGCCGAGCTCGACGTCGCGGGTGATCTGCGCCGCGTGCACCGTAGGGGGTTCGGCCGCCGTGGGGGGCGCCGCGCCGCTCCCGAGCTCGAAGCCCGCCATGCCGAAGAAGCGCGTGGGTCGTGGACCCTCGATCAGCGCCGCGCCGTCGCCCGTCGTCTCCACCCTGGCGAGATCGAGCCCGAAGCGCTTGGCAGCAATCGTCAGCAATGGCGACGTGCGGTGCCCGCCGAGCTCCGCGGCCAGTCCGGCGTTGTCCCAGAGGCCGAGCACCTGCGCGACCACGCGGTCGACCGCGACCGGGTGCGTGCCACCGACGCCGAGCTTCTCCTTGGTGGGGAACAGCTTCTGGAAGCCGTCGCCCATCATGCCGGGCGCGCCCTCGGCGAGGACCACGTGCGGCGCTTCGACCTCGAGCACGTCGGCGATGCGCTCGCCGAAGGTCTCGAGCGCAGCCACGTACGCGGCGCGGTCGCCCTCCTTGGCCTTGAGCCAGGCGTTGAGCTCGCGGTGCATGCGCGCCTTCTGGCGGAACGCCGGCGCCGCGTCCGAGAGCATGATCGTGCCCTGCACGCCCTTGATCGCGGCCGAGAACACGCCGAACCGGTGCGCCTTGATCTTGGGGATCGAGATGAAGAGGCCGTGGTCGAGGTGCTCCGCGAGGATCTTCGGCACGAGCAGCGTGGGGACCCGCGTCTTCTCCATGCCGCTCACGGCGAGCGGCTTGCCGGGCTGGTCTCCCTCGACGTCGAACACGCCGTCGTCGTCCATCGCCACGAGCGGCACGTGCTCGTCGGCGGTCATCGCGGCGTAGCCGGAGACCTCGATCAGCTTCTTCCAGTCGGCGTGGGTCGCCCCCCACCCCTCGGCGACGGTGATCCGGGTGTGCCCGCGCTTCTTGAGGCACTGGATCACGCCGCGCACGAACTCGGGGTCGGTGATGCGGCCCTTCACGCCGTCGTCCTTGCCGTTCTTGAACCACTCGAACCCGCCGAGGTTCGGCTTGAGGAGGATCGGGGTCTCCTTCGGGCGCTTCGGCACGACCGCCTCGCACAGGCGCTCGCCGATCGACCGCGGCTCGTCGCCGGTGAGCACCGTGACCTTGCTCGTGTCGTGATCGAGCCGGGCGTGCGTGCGGGCGCGGAGCGCGGCCGCGTCGACCTTGCCGGCGCCGACCACGGGAGGCCCCGCGTCCCACGACTCGGAGGCCTTGGAGACGACGTCGGCGGAGACCGAAGTGGACGCAGAGACCGAGGCGACCGGGCTCGGGCTCGGGGCGCCGGCGTCGCTCGATTTCGCGCCGCGCGAGCAGCCCGCGAGCAGGAGGAGCGCTACGAGACCAGGCCGCACGCGCTCAGAGCTTCTTGCAGCGATCGAGGCCCTTCTTGGCCTCGCTCTCGGCCTTGGCGTTGCCGACACCGAGCTTGCCGAGCTCCGTCCAGTGGAGCGTGCACGCCTTCTTGTCCTTGGCCTCTTCGGCCCACTGGGCGCCGAAGCCGTGCGCGTTGAGCGTGGGCTTGAGCTTCACGGAGGCGTCGATGTCGGCGCGGGCCCCGGGCAGATCGCCCGCCTTGTGCTTGCACTGCGCGCGCTGCGTGAGCACGTCGGGCTGCGGCTTGCTGTCCACGAGCGGCGTCAGGACGGCGACGCACACCGCGTGCTCGCCCAGCTGCGAGAGGCCGTGCGCCGACGCCCGCACCAGCGTGGGCTCGGCCTTGGGGTTGCTCGCGACCGCCTTGTACTCCTTGATCGCCTCGTCCTTCTGCCCGAGGGCAGCCAGCGCCTCGGCGCGGTCGAAGCGGACGTCGATCGAGTCGGGGTTGAGCTTGAGCGCGTTGGCCCAGGACTTCACCGCCGTCGCGAGGTCCTTCTTGCCGGCGAGCGCGTAGCCGAGGTTGGCGTGGAGCTCGAACGAAGCGCCCTTCGCGGTCTTGAGGCCGTTCTTGGCGACCTCGGCGGCCTCGTCGTACTTCTCGAGCTTGATCAGGATCGCGCTCAGGTAGATCGAGGCGCCGATGAGCGCCGGATCGGTGGTGAGGGCCACCTTGTAGAACGCGACCGCCTTGTCGTCCTGCTTCTCCTCCTCGGCGACCATGCCGAGGACGTAGTTGGCGACGGCGTGCTTCGGGTTCTTCTCGTAGACCTGCAGCGCGCGGGCCTTGGCCGCCGTGAAGTTCTTGGCCTTCACGAGCTCGAGGGCGTCCTCGAGGTCGGCGGCCTCGCCGCTGGCGGCGCCCTTCGGCGGCTTGTCGAGGTCGGGCTTCGGCCCCTCGGCCTGCGACGGCCCGGCGGGCGAGCACGCCACGGGACCCACGGCGAGGAGCGCGGCCACTGCAAAGAGGTGCTTCATGATGCGATGCCTTCCCGGGAGAGTCTTTCGATCGCGGCAGCCACGGTGGTCTTGATCTCCTCGCGCCGAGCAGGGCTCTGCACCTTCCCGCCGTCGAGCTCGGTGACGTAGAAGCTGTCTGCCGCGCAGGCGCCCTCGGTGGCGATCTTCGATCGCGCGATCGAGAGCTGCAACCCGTGGAGGGCGCGCGCGACGGCGAAGAGCAGCCCGGGCCGATCTTTCGCGTACACGTCGATCACCGTGAAGCGGCGGGAGGCGCGGTCGTCGATCTCCACGCTGGTATCGACCGCCGGGCTCGGCCTTTCTTTGAGGGGCCCCGCGCCCCGCCGATCGTGGAGCAGGCCGACCGGGTCGACCCTGCCCTCGATCAGGCCGGTGAGGTCGGCCTCGAGCCGCGCGAGCTCGCGCTCGCCGAGGGGCTCGATGGCCTCCTCGCCGTCGCGCGCCGCGCGCCGCACGCTGAAGAAGTCGACCGCCTCGCGCCCCGCGCCGCCGGACGACGACTCCGGGCGCTCCCACACGAAGATGTGGGCCGTGAGGACGTCGAGCCGGTTGGCGGCGAGTGCCGCCGCGAACGAGAGCAGGAGCCCGGGCCGGTCGGGCGCGACGATGATCAGCTCGAGTGTGTCCGGGTGACGGGGCGGGACGTGATCGACCACCACGCAGGAGGGGCCGCGCCGCAGGACGACCCGCGCGTGCGCGGCGACGGTCTCGCCGGCGTGCCCGATCAGATAGGCCTTGGGCATCCCGTCGACGAACCGGTCGAGGGCGGGCACCGGCCACGCGGCGTGCGCCTCCTTGCGCACGCGGGCGAGCAGCTCGTCGGCGGTCTCCTCGCCGCGCTGGCTCGCCGCGAGGTGGTGGCTCGTCGCGAGGAGCAGGTCGTCGAGCATCCGCGCCTTCCACGTGGTCATCGCGGTGGGCGAGGTGGTCGAGATGTCAGCAACCGTCAGCAAGTACAGGTGGTGGAGGCGCTCGATCGGCGAGCCGCCGGAGGCGCGCATCAGATCGGCGAACGACGCGACCGTGCCCGGGTCGTCGAGGTCGCGCCGCGTGGCCACGTGGTACATCGCGAGGTGCTGGAGGATGAGCCAGTGCACCTCGGCGGCGTCCTCCTCGGAGAGCCCGAGGCGCGCGCAGATCGCCCGCGACATCTCGGCGCCACGCTCGCCGTGCCCCGCGCCGCCGCCGCCCTTGCCGACGTCGTGCAGCAGCGTGGCCACGTAGAGCGGCACCTTGCGCGCGAGGTCTCCGGCGAGGCGACACGCGAGTGGATATTCGGTCGCCACCGCGCCCCGCGCGAGCGCGCGCAGGCGATCGACGGCCGCCACGCTGTGCACGTCGACCGTGTACACGTGGTAGATGTCGTGGTGCACGCGCCCGACGACGGGCTGGAACTCGGGCACCATCGCGAGCAGGAGCCCGACGTCGTGCATCTGCCGCAGCACCGAGGGCGTGTTCGGGTTGCGCTCCGCCGCGTCGCAGAGCGCGTCGAGGAACAGGCGCGACGCCTCCTTGGACGCGCGCAGCGCCTCGCCCGCGGCCGGGTTGTGCAGCGCCTTGGCCACCGCGTCGCGCGCGTACGGGTAGACCGGCAGGCCGCGCTTGTGCGCGGTGTGATAGAGCCGCATCGCGACCGTCGGGTCGCTCCCGAGGTCGGCCAGGTTCTCGAGCGTGGCTTGGCCCTCGAAGCTCTTGATGCCGGGGGCGATGGCCTCGCCGAGAGTAGCCGAGCGGCGCGGCTTGCTCGGGGTGCATACGTCGAGCACGCGCTCGACCATGCGCTCCACGGTGCGCGCGTGGCCGTAGTAGCGCTGCATGAGGCGCTCGGCGGCGATCGCGTCGGGCTCGTCGGCCTCGACGCCGACCAGCAAGCGACCGAGCTCCTCTTGCGCGTCGAACGTGAGCCGATCGCTGCGACGACCTGCGCGCGTGTGCAGGCGCGCGCGCACCGCCCAGAGGAACGCCTCGGCCTCGGCGAGCTCGTCGTGTTCGCGCGGGAGCAGCACGCCGAGGCGCACGAGCTCGGCGGTCTCGCGCACCCGGTAGCGGGCCCGCGCGGCCCAGCGCGCGAGGTCGAGGTCTCGCAGGCCGCCCGGACCCGATTTCACGTCGGGCTCGAGCAGGTAGAGCGACCCGCCGTACCGTGCGTGGCGCGCCTTGCGCTCGTCCCGCAGACGCTGGACGAAGCTGCCGAGCTCGCCCGTGAAGAACCCCGCGAGGGCACGCTCGACCAGCTGCTCGACCCGGGGACGAGGGCCCGCGACGACCCGCAGATCGAGGAGACTCGTGGCGGTCGAGAGATCCGTGCGGGCGAGCTCGAGCACGCCCTCCGGGTCGATGACCTGGTGGCCGACGTGGAGGCCGGCGTCCCACAGCGGATAGAGCAGCGCCTCGGCGACGTGCTGGGCGTCCTCGGGGCGATGGTCGACCACGAGCCGCACGTCGAGGTCCGAGTGCGGCGCGAGCACCCCGCGGCCGTAGCTCCCCACCGCGGCGAGGGTGCAGTCGACCCAGCGGCTCTTCTTGGACCGGCCCTTGCCTGCCGGAACCGACAGCGTGGCCTGCGTGGCCGGGAGCAGGGCAGAGAGCAGGCCGTCGATGGCGCGCGCGAACGTGCGACCGGACTCCAGCGCCGCGCGCGTGCCGAGTGGCGTCGGGGCGGCGACGGCCACGCGCTCGTCGAGGGCACGCCGGTACTTGACCACGTACTCGCGTAGGCACGCAGCGAGGCCGGGAGCTTGCGCGGCGAGCGCAGGGGACGCCATGCGGAGGTCCGCGGTATGGCGCGGCCTTCCCTCTGGTGCAAGGCGCACCCAAGGGAAACGTGGCAACATCTCACGGTCGTGCCCCCCTCCCTCCCCCCGCCCTCGCAGGGAAGCTCCGCGCCGCCCGAGTCGTCCCCTCCCGACGGAGGCACCCGCGAGGGGCCGCCGCACTTCTCCGTCTTCGGCGTGCCCGTGCGGGTCACCCTCGGGTTCTGGGTGATCACCCTGCTGTTCGGCATCTCGTTCCGCAACAAGCTCGCCCTCGGGTTCGCCTGGACCCTGATCGTGTTCGTGTCGGTGCTCCTGCACGAGCTCGGGCACGCGGTCGTCGCGCGTCGCTACGGCGCGCGCCCCGCCATCACGCTGCACGGCTTCGGGGGCCTCACGACCTACGCCGACCCGGGCGGTCTCACCCGGCCTCGCCGCGCCTGGATCTCGCTGGCCGGCCCGTTCGCCGGGTTCCTGTTCGGTGGGCTCGTGCTGTTCTTCACGCGGTCGGCGTTCGTGGGCAAGCTCACCGAGGGTCAGCAGATGATCCGCTCGATGGTCGCGTTCGTGAACATCGGGTGGGGCATCATCAACCTTCTGCCCGTGCTGCCGTTCGACGGCGGTCACGTGCTCGAGGCCGCCCTCGGCCCGAAGCGGGCGATCACCACCCGCGTCGTCGGGGCCATCGTCGCCGTCGGGGTGGCGGCCGCGGCCGTCGCGCTCCTCAAGCAGGCCTTCATCATCCCGCTGTTCTTCGGCCTCGCCGCGTGGACGAACTACCAGCAGGCCCGTCAGCTGTGGGCCGCCGGCATCGACCAGCGCGACGGCGTCGAGGCCCTGCTGCGCGACGCGCGCACGGCCCTCGAGGCGGGAGACCTCGACCAGGCCTACGCGCTCGCCCAGGAGGTCGTGCAGCGCGCGCAGACCCTCCCCGTGCGCAACGGCGGGTTCACCGCGCTCGCGTGGGTCGCCATCACGCGCGGCAACGGCGCCCTCGCCCGCGCCGCCGTGCGCGAGGTCACCCCGCAGTGGGCGGTCGATCCGTACACGCTCGCCGCGGTCGAGGACTGCGCCGGCGACGAGGACGGCGCGCGCCGCGTGCTCGAGGAGGCGCGGCGGCACGGCCTGCGCGCGGTCGAGATGACCAAGCTGCACGTCGATCTGCTCGCCCGCCAGGGCCGCATCGCCGATGCCGTGGCCCTCGCCTTCGAAGACGCCGACCTGCTCCCCGTCGCCGACGCGCGCGCGGTGGTGCGCGCCGGCATCGAGGCCGACGTGCTCCGCCCCGCCGCCGAGCTCGCGGCGCGGCTGTTCGAGCTGCACCGACAGGCCGAAGACGCGGTCGAAGAGGCCCGCGCCCACGCCCTCCTCGGAGACGGCACCGCGGCGCTCACGGCCCTCGCGCACGCGGTCGCGGCAGGCGGCCTCGACAAGGCCCGCCTGCTCGCCGACCCGGCGTTCTCTCCGCTCAGCTCCGACCCCCGCTTCTCGACCCTGGTCGGGTCTTGAGGCGGAGCGGCCCAGCGTTCACATCATGCCGCCCGGGCTGCCCCCGCCGGCGCCCTCGGCGGACAGCGAGTTGAGCGCCTCGCGGAGCTCCTCGGCCTCGCTGTTGGCGCCGTTGTGCACGTAGGCCAGCAGCACCACGAAGCCCTTGGGCACCTCGACGACGATGAGCACACCCGCGGAGGGCGTGCCCTCTTGCACCGCGTGCTCGTAGTCCCAGCGGGTCATGTCGAGCCCGTTGACCTTGGAACGCACGCCCTTCTCGACCATCGCGTCACCGAGCTGGAGCTTCAGCGTCTCGCGCGCCTCCTTGCCCTTCGCGATGGCGTCCTTGGTGTTCGGCGCGCCGAGCACGACGAGTCCGGAGGTCGTGCCCTTGTGGAAGGCGGCGACGAGGGCGCCCTTCTGCGCCCAGCCCCACTGCGCGGGGATCTTGATCTTGGTGCCGTAACCCGGGACGAGCTCCCACGTGTTCTCGTTGGCGACGCCCTTGCGCATCTCGTCCTTGGGCTTCGGCCCGGCGAGATCGAGGTCGTCGTTGTTGTTGAACCCACCGGTGTTGGAGTGCTTCTTCGGGCCGCAACCGAGGGCGCTCAGCGAGGCGGCGAGGACGAACAGGGGGAGCAGACGCATGTCCGAGAGCCTACACCGGTTCCGGGCTCTTTGCCGGTGACGGGGGCGTGGCGCCGGATCGCGCGCGGAAACCCATCGCCACGACCAGCAGCGAGAGCAGCCAGAACGGCCCGTCGCCGAGCACCTCGTACACCGTCTTGCCGCGCATCCAGCGCACGCTGCTCGCGCGGGCGGCCTCCTCGAACACCGGTGTCTCCTCGGTGGTGCGGCCCAGCGGGTCGACGAACGCCGACACGCCGCTGTTGGTCGCGCGGACGAGGAACCGGCGGTGCTCGACCGCCCGGTACTTCGCCAGCGCGAGGTGGATGGCCGGCTCGGTCGATTTGCCGAACCAGGCGTCGTTGGTCATGTTGACCAGCAGGTCCGGATCGCCGTGGGTCACGATCGTGTTGGTGAACCGCGGGAGGATGTCCTCGTAGCAGATGAGCACGGTGATCTTGTGGGCGCCGAACGGGATGGCCTCCAGGCTCTTGCCCGGCGTGAGCTGCCCGCTGTTGGGGCTCGCCTCGTAGAGCTGCGGGAACGTCTCGCCGAACGGGATGTACTCGCCGAACGCGAGCAAGAAGGTCTTGTCGTAGATGCCCTCCACCTTGCCGTCGGGGTGCACGAGGGTCGCGCTGTTGTAGAGCTTCGCGCCCGTCTTCCGGGTGAGCCCGCCGCGCCGCAGGATGACGCCCGTGAGCACCGGGGTCTCGAGCTTCTTGTCGTTGCCGGTGAGCACCATCCGCTGCATCACCGGCGAGAGCACGTCCTCGGGGATGAGGTAGTTGATGGCCGTCTCCGACCACACGACGAGGTCGAGCTTGCCCTGCTGCTCGAGCTTCTTGGTGAGGTCGCGGTGGATGCGCGCGGCGTCGCGCTTCTCGGTGCCGGTGAGCGCGAGGTTGCCCTGGACGAGGCCCACCCGCGCGGTGGGGGCCGCGTCGATGCGCTTCTGCACCATGGGCATGCGCACCGCGCCGTAGAGCGCGAGGATGACGGGACCCGCGACGCCGAACCCGAGGCGCAGCCGGTCGAGGGGGCGCTTGTCCATCCGGGCCCACACGAGCTCGGCGGCCGCGATGCTCCCGCCCGCGAGGGCGACGCCGATCCCGATGGGCCCGCCCACGTCGGCGAGCTGCATGAGCAGCGGCACCTTGTGGGTCTGCGCGCCCGTGTACCAGGGGAAGAGCAGCGGATAGAGCAGCTCGCTCGCCGCGAGGGCCGAGACGAACACGACGCCGGGCGGCCACCCCTTGCGCTCGGCGCGGCCGTGCAGCCAGGCCATGAACGCCATGCGGCCGCCCTGGTAGGCGCACAGGATCACCATGAAGAGCGCGCAGAGCGGCAGCGGGAACCCGCTGAAGGTCTGCAGCATGGTGAGCAGCCAGTAGAACCCGAGCAGGTTGCAGGTGAGCCCCTGCAGGAGCCCGAGCAGCAACGCGCGCCGCGGGGTCTGCCCGCGGAGGGCCACGAGCAGCGGCGCCCAGCACACGAAGGCGAGCGGCCAGACGTCGGTCCCCGGGAACGCGCCCCAGTAGAAGACCCCGGAGAGCACCGCGAGGGCGGCGGCGTGCTTGAACGGCAGCGGCGTCGTCACGGCGCGAAGCCTCGCGAGGTGGCGGGCGGATGTCCACTCGGCGCGCCGGGCTGGCCGTAGTAGCCCGCTGCGATGACCCGCGCCCGCAAGGTGGGATTCGCGCTGACGGGGCTCGTCGGCGCGCTCTTCCTCACGCGCGCGGGGTGCATGTGCGCGAGCCGGATGAAGCCCCCCGGCGACGGCGTGGTGTCGCTGCCCCCCGGGCCCGCCAAGCGCGACGGCGCGCTCCTGCGCTACGGCGAGAGCTGGCTCCGCAAGCGCGGCACGGTCTGGGAGCTCGGCCTCGCGGGTCCACCCACGGCACGCGGCGGCGCGGTGTCCACGCTGCTCCGCAAGCAGATGGTCGACGACGAGCAGGAGCTCTACTCGGGGTTCGAGAAGGCGGTGCCGTTCGCGCCCGCGCGCTGGGCGATCATGGACCTCGGCCGCTTCGGCTACCGGCACGTCGACCAGGGCATCCCCGAGCCCTACCGCTGGGAGATCCTCGGCATCGCCACCGGCTTCCAGCCGGACCCCTTCACCGGGATCATGCCGAGCTACCAGCGGTTCACGTTCCTCTACGCGGTGTACGACATCGCGCTCTCGTTCGAGAAATCCCCGCTGATCGGGTGCACCACCTTCACGGTGCCGCCGAGCACGCCCGCGGCCACGGGCGACTCGCTCGAGGCCGAGAGCAAGGGCCACGCCTTCCTCGCGCGCAACTTCGACTTCGAGGCGGGCGACCCGTTCGATCGCGACAAGGTCGTCTACCTCGTGCGCGAGCCCGACCGCATCCCGTTCGCGTCGATCGGCTGGCCGGGGTTCGTCGGCGTGGTCTCCGGCATGAACCGCGAGGGCGTCGCGCTGGTCGTCCACGGCGGACGCGCGAGCCAGCCCAAGACCACGGGCATCCCGGTCGTGTTCTCGCTGCGCGAGGCGCTCGGCCGCGCGAAGACCACCGAGGAGGCCGTCGCGGTGCTGTCGGCGCACGACGTGATGGTCTCGCACATCGTCATCGTGACCGACGCGAGCGGCGACACCGCCGTGGTGGAGCGCGCGCCCGGCAAGGCCGCGTTCGTGCGGCGAACCAAGGCCGCGCTCGCCACCACCAACCACTTCGAGGGGCCGCTCATGGGCGACCCGCGCGACACCGAGGTGCGCGCCAAGACCAGCACCCTCGCGCGCCGCAAGCGCGGGGACGCGCTCGTCGCGAAGCTCGATCGGCCGGGCGTGGCGACGATGGTCGACCTGCTGCGCGACAAGAAGGGCCCCGACGGCGAGGACATCCCGCTCGGCGATCGCCGCGCGATCGACGCCCTCATCGCGACCCACGCCGTCGTGTTCGACACCACCGCGCGCACGGTGTGGGTGAGCGAGTTCCCCCACGTGATGGGGCGCTTCGTGCGCTTCGATCTGCGCACGCTGCTGGCCGACGGCTACGCGCCGACGGGCGCCGCGCCCGAGGTGGTGACGGTCCCGGCCGACCCGCTGCTCACGAGCGGCGGCTACGATCTCCTGCGCCTGGGCTATCCGTGACGCGGCTGCCGCTCTCGCCGCTCGTGGCCGGCGTGGTGCGCCTCGAGGCCGGCGCCGCGCGGTATCTGTCGCGCGTGCTGCGCCTGCGCAGCGGCGACGCGATCGCGGTGTTCGATCCGAAGGCCGGCGTCTCGGCGACCGCCGTCGTCCGCGTCGACGGCGAGCAAGTCGAGATCGAGGTCGGCGACACCGTCGCGGCCCCGCAACGGGCACCCCTGGTCCTCGTGCAGGGCTACCCGAAGGGCGACAAGCTCGCCGACGTCGTGCGCGACGCGACGGAGATCGGCGCCACGCTGGTGATCCCCGCGCTGTGTGTCCGGTCGGTCGCGCGCCCGGGCGAGGACCGCGCAGCGGCCAAGCAAGCCCGGCTCGCGAAGGTGGCCGAGGAGGCTGCGCGGCAGTGCGGACGCGCCGAGGCGCCGGTCGTGCTCGCGCCGCTGCCGTGGGTCGAAGCGATCGCGGTGGCGCGAGCCCACACCGAGCACGGCGTCGTCCTCTGGGAGCGCGCCACGATCCCGTTCGCGCCGAGCGCCGGTCCACTCGCGGTCTGCATCGGCCCCGAGGGTGGGCTCGAGCCCGCCGAGGTCGAGGCGGCCGAGGCCGTCGGGTTCGTCTCCCGCTCGCTCGGCGACACCATCCTGCGCACCGAGACGGCGGCGACCGTGGCCCTCGGCGCCGCCATGGTGGCCCGCGCCGGCGGCCTTTACGCGAGCGCGCGATCGGACTGACCTCGGGCCGTGGACTTCGACACGATCGTCATCGGCGCCGGCGTCGTCGGCCTCGCCGTCGCCGAGGCGGCGGCGCGCAGTGGCCGCAGCGTCGTGGTCCTGGAGCGCCACGGCGCGTTCGGCACCGAGACGAGCTCCCGCAATTCGCAGGTGATCCACGCCGGCATGTACTACCCCGCCGGATCGCTGAAGGCGCGCCTCTCTGTGCCCGGCAACCGGTCCCTCTACGCCTGGTGCGCGCGCCACGCGGTCGACCACGCGCGCGTCGGCAAGTACATCGTCGCGACCGCGCCCGAAGAGGAGCCGGCCCTCGACGGCATCCTCGCCCGCGCGAGGGAGAACGGCGTCGACCGCCTCGAGCGCGTCACCGCCGCCGAGATCGCCCGCGAGGAGCCGAACGTGCGCGCGACCGCCGCGCTGTGGTCGGCCAACACCGGCATCGTCGACGCGCACCAGTTCATGGCGAGCCTCGTCGCGGAGGCGCGCGCCCACGGCGCCGACTTCGCCTTCCAGCACCGCGTCACCGCGATCGCGCGCGAGAGCGAGGGATACGCGGTGACGGCCCTCGACCCCCAGGGCGAGCCGGCGACCATCACCGCGCGATCGGTGGTCAACTCCGCGGGCCTCGACTGCGACACCGTGGCGGCCCTCGCCGGGCTCGACGACCCGGAGTTCCGGCTCACCTACGTGAAGGGCAGCTACTTCCGCGTGCGTCGCCGCGGCTTCGTGCGCCACCTGATCTACCCCGTGCCACCGCCCAAGCTCGCGGGCCTCGGCGTGCACGTGACCCTCGAGCTCGACGGCGCGGTGCGCCTCGGCCCCGACGTGGAGGTGCTCCCCGATCGCCGGCTCGCCTACGAGGTCGACGAGGCGCGCGCCACCGCCTTCCACCAGGCCGCCTCGCGCTACCTGCCCGATCTGCGCCTCGACGACGTCTACCCCGATCAATCGGGCATCCGGCCCAAGCTCACGCCGCGCCACGGCGGCGTCCCCGACTTCGTGATCCAGGAAGAATCCGCGCGCGGGCTGCCTGGCCTCGTGAACCTGATCGGCATCGAGTCGCCGGGCCTCACCTGCGCGCTCGAGATCGGCGCCCTGGTGGAGACGATGCTGCCATGAGGCGCCTCGTCGTCCTCGCCGTGCTCGCGATCGGCCCGTCGGCGCGCGCCTTCGTGCCGCCCACCGTCGAGACCGCGACCGGTGGCTGCCCGCGCGGGATGGCGGCGATCCCGGGCGGCACCTACAAGCCCTCGACCGAGCCCAAGGAGGTGACCCTCGCGCCGTTCTGCATGGACCGCACCGAGGTGACCGTCGCCGCCTACACCCAGTGCGTGAAGGAGGGCCGCTGCGAAGAGCCCTGGAAGTGGGAGGGCAGCGACCCGAGCTGGAAGGAGCACTCGATGTGCAACTTCAAGCACCCGCAGGGGCGCCTCGACCACCCGCTCAACTGCGTCGACTGGAACCTCGCCAAGGCCTACTGCGCGCACCTCGGCAAGCGGCTGCCGACCGACGCGGAGTGGGAGTGGGTCGCGCGCGGCGGCGACGCGGGCTACCAGTACCCCTGGGGCAACAGCCCACCGGTCATCACGCGCATGAACGTGTGCGGCGACGAGTGCGTGCAGAACGCGGCCAAGGTGGGCCTCACCTGGAAGGCGATGTTCCCGACCGAGTCCGACCCGTGGGTCGAGACGGCCCCGGTCGGCAGCTATCCGCCCACGCGGTTCGGCCTCTACGACATCGCCGGCAACGCCTGCGAGTGGATCGACGGCGGCACCGACGACGACCGGCCGTATCGCGGCGGCTGCTGGAGCGCGTGGGGGTTCACCGGCGTCGAGGCCGTCGTGCGCGACACGCAGAAGGCCACCGACCTCAAGGCCGACCTCGGCTTCCGCTGCGTGAAGTGAGCCGCCCTACCGCTCGACCAGGCCGGCTTCGCGCAGGCTGCGTCGCACCACGCGAAACACCTCATCGAAGGGTGGCAGCACCGCCATCTGCTGAGCGAGGCGAACCGTCCACAGCTTCCTGTAGCGTGGCTCCTTCGTCGCCAGCTCGGTGGTCATCGCGTCTCGTGTGCGACGACGGAAGGCGAGCTTCGCCTCGATCTCGGGAACCAGCGTGGCGAAGTCGACCAGGTGGTTGCTGGTCAGGTACCAGAGATCGTAGAGGTCGCGCGGCTCGTTCCGCGCCTTGTCGGTGAGCGCGACGACCTTCTCGACCGCGATCTCCTCGAGCGCGTAGACACGCACCCGCTCGTCGGGCGGCAGGTCTTCGTACTCGTCGTACCCTCGCAGGACGGGTCGCTCTTCCACGGGGCGCACGAGCTGCTCGCGGATCGTGATGTCGACCTTGACCTCCTTGGGCGCAGCCGAGGGCAGAGGGCCGTCGTAGGAGAGGTAGAAGGTGAGACTGTTCTGGTGGCTCCTGCGATCGGCGCGCGCGAAGCGCACCACGATGCCCGATGCCCTCTCCACCTCGGCGTACACCACCTCGAGCTCGGTGAGGATCGCGTCGAGCTCACGCGGCTCCGCCAGCGTGAAGTCGAGACCTTCGGAGAATCGGTAGTCGCCGAAGTAGCAGCGCTTGAGCGCTGTGCCACCCTTGAACACGAGAGCGTCACGAAGAGGTGACCGCGACAGGCCGACCAGGAACCATGCCAAGCAGTAGTCCCGCTCGAGCACCGACTCGACCACGCGGCGACCACCGGCGCTGGCCAGACGATTCGAGAGCAACGACAGGTTGCGTTGCAGGATCATCGGTCACGTCCTCACGAGCGACCGGAGCTCCTCGGGCTCGACGTTGACCCGGACCCGCCACCGCGAGCTCCACGGTCCCTCTGCGGGCATGACCGGATCGAGCAAGGCGTAGGTCGTGGTCAGCTCCGCCCGGAGCCGCTCGATCTCCGCAGGCCCCGCGATGTCGAACGCCTCGAGCAAGAAGCCGAGGCGGCGCACGACAGCACCGACCCCCAGACGCAAGGCGTAGTCCACGAGCCTCGGCACGGCGATCACATCCCTTCGCATCCACAGGCCCTTGCCCACCTCGGTGATGCCGCCACAGTGCTCGGGCTGCTTGAGTCCATCGATCACCGTCCGCTCGACGTCGCTCACCCGGACACGCTCGGTCTTCGTCGCCCAGGCGTCGGTGATGCCGAACATGTCTTCTGGCTTGCAGCGCACGAACCGAAACTCCGTGCCGAGCACGACGCGCGGGCGAATGGCCTTCGGTGACGTCAGGAAGACCGTGAACTGCGGCTGGGTCACCATGTGGTGCAGGTCCATCGCCGAGGCGTGCGAGACGTAATACTCGGGTGTGTCGGCGAGCTCACGAGCGACGACATAGGGGTTGCCGAGGTACTGTCGCTCGCGACCCAGCTCGAAGGGCACGAGGATGAAGAGGCCGGGCTCGAGCCGGGTGGCGAGTCCACGATTCACCAGGCCTGCCATCAAGTTGCGGGCGGACTTGGACCGCAGGCCGGTGATCGCCTCGACGTCCGCGTGGGTGAACAGCGTCCGTCCCCGCTCGTGCAGGACGGCGACCAGACGAGCGGTCTGGGGACCAAGCGTCTTCGCGGGAACACTCTCTGTGTGCAGAACGCCCATTGGCAAGGGTTATTTTGCACGCAAAACACAAGCGCGCAAGCGTTTCCCGTGCGGAACGCCCACTGTAAAGGGGCGAATCGCACGCAAACCACGATCCGGCAGACCTCAGCGATCACGCGGTTCTCGAGCGCTCCGGGGCGCTCGATCGAAGCTCCAGCTGCAGCTGCTCGCCGCCCTGCTCTGGGCATCCCTCGGCTGCGGAACGTCGGCGGATCAAGCCGCTGACGTGGGGGTGGGCGATGCCGGAGCCGACTCTGACTCCGCAACCACGGACTCCTCACCGCCTGCGCCGAAGTGGCTCGTGTTGTCTCCCACCGACGGCACCTCGTCTGTTTCCGACCTGCCTCTTGTCCAGATCTATCGAGTCGAAGGAGTGGCTCCGGCGGAGATCACGTCTCGTAGCCATCTGATGAGGCCTGACCGCACGGCAGTGGCCTTCGATCTAGAGCAGAAGTCGGTTCCGCCCTATGTCAACGTCGTCGTCTCGCCGAAGGGCGGGCTTCTTGGCGACTACGTCCTCCGTGTCGACCCTCTACCCAGCGGCTGGACCTTCAAGGTCGATCAGCCGACGAAGGCCGACCTCTCTGCCGAAAATGCCTTCACCACGAGCTCTCGACCTCACGCGAACAGGATTGCGGCCTGTGGCCCAAAGCTCTTCGTCGAGTACTCGGAGAAGGTCATGCCCGCATCGCCGGGCGACATCTCGATTGAATACGCCACCGATCCAAGCCGACCGGCTGCAGCCTGAACACTCCAGGCGCAGCTCCCCTGGCCCTGTTCAGTTTCAGCTGCTCGACGATCGATGCCAGCAGAACTCTCCATGTCGTCGCCAAGTCCCTGCGTGGAACCGGCTCGGTCGATGCTCCTGCTGTGACGGCCGACGTAGTGTTGGTTGACGCAGGAGAGTGTGCGTTTGGGTACATTCGTTGACCGACTGTCGGCTGCCTGATCCTAGACCTCTTCGGCGACGACGCGGTTCTCGAGCGCGCCGAGGCGCTCGATCTGCATCGAGACCACGTCGCCGACCTTCAGCCACAGGTTGTCGGTGATCTTCGAGCCGTTGAGCTCGAGCAGGCAGCCCGTGCCCACCGTGCCCGAGCCGATCACGTCGCCGACGTGCAGGTCGACGCCGTAGCTCACGCGCTCGAGGATCTGGGCGAAGGTCCAGTTCATCTCGGCGACGTTGCCGCGCGAGTACTCCTTGCCGTTGATCGACGCGGTCATGGTGAGGTCGAAGACCTTGCCGTTCGGGGTCTCCCGGGTCTTGTCGGCGAGCTCGTCGAGCGTCACCAGGTAGGGGCCGAGCGCGGTCGCGAAGTCCTTGCCCTTGGCCGGCCCGAGCGACAGCTTCATCTCCTCCATCTGGAGCGCGCGCGCCGACCAGTCGTTCATGATGGTCAAGCCGAACACGTGCGAATCCGCCGTGGCCGCCTTCACGTTGCGGCCGCGGCGGCCGACGACGATGGCGGCCTCGAGCTCGTAGTCGAGGCGCTCGAGGTGGAGCGGGAGCACCCGCACGTCGCCCGGGCCGATCACGCCGTGGTGGTTCGTGAAGTAGAACACCGGGAACTGGTCGAACTCGGGGATCATCTCGAGCCCGCGGTTGCGCCGCGCGGTGAGCACGTGCTGCCGGAACGCGTAGCCGTCGCGCATCGAGGGCGGGCGCGGGATCGGCGAGAGCAGCTGCACCTTCGCGAGCGGCAGCGTGGCGAGCGCGCCCTCCTTCGCCCGGGCGAGGAGCGCCGCCGCGACGGGCATCGCCACGTCCTGGCGGTCGATGAAGCCGACGAGGTCGCGGCCGTACTTCTCGGCGACGTCGTGGCCGGTCTTCTGGTCCTGCTCGTGCCAGGCGAACGCAGCCGCCAGATCGAGCACGCGGTCGTCGCCGAGCAGGGCGCCGAAGCGCTCCGCATTTCCCTCACGGAAGGTCACGAGCTTCATGGCGGCGGCAAGCTACAGCGAAGCCGCACGGCGCGCGAGGGGGCTTGCGTTCCGGCCCCGGGCACGAATGAATCGCCATTCATGATCACCTTCGAGCCCGACGAAGAGCAGCAGCTCATGGCCTCCACGGTGCGCGATCTGGCGGCGCAGAAGCTCCTGCCGCGCGTGCGCGAGATCGAGGCGGCGCGCGCGCTGCCGGCCGACCTCGCCGCAGCGCTCGCCGAGCTGGGCCTTGCCACGCTGGGGGTGCCGGAGTCGGCGGGCGGTGCGAGCGCGAGCGTGCGCACCCAGGTGCTGGTCGAGGAGGAGCTCGCCGCCGGCGACGCTGCGGTGCCGTTCGCGATGGCCGGTCCCAAGGCCCTCGGCCTCGCGCTCCTCGAGCTCGGCTCGGCCGCGCAGCGCGATCGCATCCTGCGCACCTTCGTGGACGACCCCACCCGCGTGGGCGCCGTCGCGTGGAGCGAACCGCGCCCGAGCGCCGAGCCCGGCTTCTCGACCACCGCGCGGCAGGACGGCGACGCGTGGATCCTCGACGGCGAGAAGGCCTACGTGATCGACGCCGGTCGCGCCTCCACCTACGTGGTGTTCGCCCAGATCGACCGCAGCGCCGGCTGGTCGGGCTTCGGAGCCTTCCTCGTCGACGCCGCGGCCGCGGGCCTCACCGTCGGCGCGCGCGCGGTCACCCTCGGGCTCGACGCCGCCCACTTCGGTTCCCTGAAGCTCGCGGGCGTGCGCGCCGAGCGCCTCGAGACCGCCGACGTGGTGCGCGCCACCCTGCGCTTCTTCGCCCGCGTGTCGCTCACCGTCGCCGCCCGCGCGGTCGGCCTCGCGCGCGCCGCGTTCGACACGACCCACGCCTTCACCGCCGAGCGCAAGGCGTTCGGCAAGCCCATCGGCCACTTCCAGGCCGTCGCGTTCAACCTCGTGGACCGGCTCGTCGACGTCGACTCCGCGCGCGGCCTCGTGTGGCGCGCCGCGTGGACCCTCGACACCCACGGCGACGACGACGCGGCCGTCCTCTCCCACTGCAGCGAGGCCGCGGCCGAGGCGCTCGAGGCCGTGCAGCGGTGCGGCGCGGACGCGGTCCAGCTGCACGGCGGCGCGGGCTTCGTCCGTGACTACGTCGTCGAGAAGTACATGCGCGACAGCAAGCAGCTCGCCCTCTGCGCCCCCACCGTGGCGACCAGCGACGCGCTCTTCGCCGCGATCTCCCTCGGCCGACCGCTCGACGGCGCGTTGCTGCCAACTCCTGACATCCAGCCGATCTTCACCTGAGCCTGAGGCGGGCCCTAGACATGGATTTCTCCCTCACCAAGACCCAGCAGCAGATGGCCGAGGCGCTCTCGAACCTCGGCAAGTACGTCATCCGGCCGATGTCGCTCGAGATGGACCGCACGCACGTGGTGCCCGAGGCGTTCATGAAGCAGTTCGTCGCGCTCGCCGGCTCGCTGCGCAGCGACGAGGTGAACGCGGCGCTCGGCGAGTCGGTCGAGCGCCCGGCGCCGACCAGGGACAAGCCGACCCAGGCCAACCGCACCGCGCTCGTGGGCGCCGAGTGGATGGCGTGGGCCGACGCCTCGCTGCTCCTGTGCCTGCCCGGCCCCGGCCTCGGGGGGCCGCCGATCCGCGCGACCGGCACCCGCGAGCAGAAGAAGAAGTGGTTCGGCATGCTCGAGGAGAAGAACGCCGCGGGCGAGCTCGCCTGGGGCGCCTACGGCCTCACCGAGCCCGGCGCGGGCAGCGACGTCTCCGGCATCCGCGCGAGCTGCCGCAAGGACGGCGACAGCTGGGTCATCAACGGTCGCAAGTGTTACATCACCAACGGCGCGCGCGCCTCGTGGACCGTGGTGTTCGCGACCGTCGACCCGGAGCTCGGGCGCGGTGGCCACCGCGCGTTCGTCGTCGAGAAGGGCACGCCCGGGTTCTCCGTCGGCAAGATCGAGGACAAGCTCGGCCTCCGCGCGAGCGAGACCGCGGAGCTCGTGTTCGACGACTGCCGCGTGCCGGCCGAGAACCTGCT
>JAEUKC010000079.1:0-10119 GCA_016794445.1 Myxococcales bacterium | reverse complement strand
CTCCACGAGCTGCGCAACCCGCTCGCCGCGGTGATGACCATGCTCGAGCTCCTGATCGAGGAGGCCTCGGGGCACCTGCAGCACGATCTGCACACGATCCTCGCCGAGGTGCGGCGGCTCATCCTCAGCCTCCAGGGAATCGGCGGCTTCCAGGGGCAGATCGCGAGCGGGCGGCACCAGGCCATCGACGAGGCGATCGAGGAAGCCGTGGAGATCCTGCAGCCGACCGCGGCGCGGAGGGAGCTCACGCTGACCAGCGAAGTCAGCACCATGCCCCTCCTGCCCCTCGCGCGGGACGCGATCAAGGGAGTGGTGTTCAACCTCGTCCGCAACGCGATCGACGCGTGCAGTCCGGGGCAGAGCATCAAGGTCCGCGCGCGCCTCACGGGAGACGGCTGGCTCGAGCTCGAGGTGTCCGACACCGGCAAGGGCATGTCGGAAGAGGTGGCCCGGCACTGCACGGAGCTGTTCTTCACCGACAAGGAGAGTGGCTCGGGCATCGGCCTCGCGATCTGCCGCCAGGTGGCGGAGCGGGCCCATGGCGAGCTCTCGATCGTGAGCGCGCCCGGAAGTGGAACGACCGTCACGTTGCGCGTGCCTGCCCGCACGCGAGGAGGCACGACATGTCCCGAGTCGACAGTCTGAACAGAATCTTGCGCGCGCTGCAGAGCTCGTCGCCGGACGTGGAGGCTTGCGCCCTCATCTCCGAAGACGGGCTCATGATCGCGAGCGCGTTACCTCAGCACGTCGACGAGTCGCGCATCGCGGGCATGAGCGCCACGCTGTCGAGCCTCGGCGCCCGCGCCGCGAGCGAGCTCGAGCGCGGAGAAGTGCAAGAGGTGCTGGTCCGCGGCAGCGAGGGCTACGCAGCGATGATGAGTTCCGGTCACGGCACGCTGCTGCTCGGCCTCGCGAGCAAGCAGGCCAAGCTCGGCTTGCTGTTCCTCGACATGCGCCGCGCCATCGAAGATCTCCGCAAGGTCCTGTGAGAGGAGCCATCATGTCCAACGCGACCAATGTCACGCTGTTCGAGGCTCCGGGCCACAAGAACGTCCTGCTCGAGGACTTCAACAAGGGCGGTCTCGCGGTCCAGGCCAACCAGCACATCATCATCCACGGCAAGGCCGGCATCATCCTCGATCCCGGGGGCCACAAGGTCTACTCGAAGGTCCTGTCGGCCACGCTCCAGCAGCTCGGGAGCGCGAAGCTCCAGTACATGTTCCTGTCGCACCAGGATCCCGACATCGTCGCGGCCACCAACGGCTGGCTGATGACGACCGACGCGACCGCCTACTGCTCCGCGTTGTGGACCCGCTTCGTGCCGCACTTCGGCCTCGATCGCCTGGTCGAGACCCGCCTCTTGCCGATCCCGGACCACGGCATGACCATCGATCTCGACGGCTGCCAGCTCGAGGTGATCCCGGCGCACTTCCTCCACTCGCCGGGCAACTTCCAGCTCTACGATCCGGTCAGCAAGATCCTGTACACGGGCGACCTCGGCGCCTCGCTCGGCGCGCCCGGCTACGAGGTCACCGACTTCGAGGCCCATCGCGCCTACATGGATGGGTTCCACGCCCGCTACATGGCGGGCAACGCGGCGATGCGCGCGTGGGTGAAGCGCGCGAGCAAGCTCGACATCGAGACCCTCGCGCCGCAGCACGGCAGCGTCTTCAAGGGCAAGGACCTCGTGGAGAAGTTCTTCCGCTGGGCCGAGACCTTCCAGTGCGGGCTCGACATGATCGACACGTTCTACGGAGGCTGAGATGCCGACGCTGCTGGTCGTCGAGGACGAGCCGGTCCTGCGCGCCTCGGTGGTGCGCGGGTTGAGCAAGCTGGCGGGCGTCGAGATCGTCGACGCGGGCACCAAGGCCGAGGCGCGCAAGCTCATCGCCGCGATGCCGCCGAACATGCTCATCTCCGACCTCGACCTCCCCGACGGCTCGGGGGTCGAGCTGCTCGTCGATCTCGAGCGGCGAGGCCTCCGCATCCCGATCATCTTCGCCTCGGGCTTCTTGCGGCGATTCGAGATCCCGGCTCGCGACGACATCATCCTGCTCGAGAAGCCCGTCACGCTGGCCACGTTGCGCAAGCTCGTGACCCAGCACCTCGGCGGCCCCCCCGAGCACACCTCACCGTTCGGGCTCGCCGACTACGTCCAGCTCGCCGGCCTCGGTCGCCGCTCGGTGCACCTCGTCGTGAGCCGCGAAGGAGCCCAGGTGGGCGAAGTCGTGATCCGCGATGGCGAGGCCTGGCACGCGCACGACGCCAAGGGCGATGGAGCCGCCGCCTTCCGACGCCTGGTCACGGCCAAGGACGTCACCGTCGAGGCCACCCACCCCACGCCGACGGCGCGGACCCTCTCGGGCTCGTGCGAGCAGCTGCTCCTCGAGACGATGCGACTCGAGGACGAGCAGAGCCGCAACGACGACGCGGCGGACCTCGCCTGGGACGACCTCACCACGCGGCGTCGCTCCTCGCTGCCCCCGGCACCCTCGGTGCCCCCTCCCAAAGCACCCCGCGAGCCGATGAAGAGCGGGGGGTGGGTGCAGCGCTCGTTCGAGGAGCTCTACGAGCGCGGCGTCGAGGCCCTCCTGGACAAGCGCTACGACGACGCCTTCGTCGCGTTCACCGAGGCTGCGGAGCTGCACCACACGCCGAGCCTCGACGTCAACCTGAGTCGGCTCCGCTCGATGGGGTACGGGCGATGAGGCACGAGGTCCCCTTCGAGCACAGCGGCCCGTGGCCGGGGGCGATCACCGCCTGCTTCGGCGTGCTGCTCTTCGGCGCATTCGTCTGGTCGGCGGAGCTGCCGGCCGCGGCCTCGGCGCCGACCCCGAGCGCTCCCTCCGTGATCGTGATCGAGAGGCCCGTGCCGACCCCCGCGCCGGGGCCGACGCCGAGCGTGGTCGCCGCCCCGACGGTGAGCGCCAAGGTGGCCTGTGCTCCGCTCGCTTCGGTGCCCTTCGCGCAGGGGCTCATCGAGGCGCCGACGGAGGCCAAGGCCTTGCTCGCCGCCGTGGTCGCCTACGCGAACGCGCACCCGGAGGCCGTCCTCCTGGTGGACGGGCACGCAGACGCGACGGGGGCCGAGGAGGTCAACGTGGTACTGAGCCACCACCGCGCGCGCGCGGTCGCCGCGCTGCTCGAGGGCGAGGGCATCCCCAAGGCACGGCTCGTGGTGCGAGGCTTCGGTGCCTACCAGCCCATCGAGGGCAAGGAAGAGCAGGCCGCGGACAATCGACGTGTGACCGTGCAAGTGCGGGGAGTCCCCGCGTGCCCCTCGCCCCCGGAGAAGACTCCATGATGCTCGTCACGCTGATCCTCGGCACCGCCGGAGCAGCGACCTTCTTCACCTCCGGCTTCCTGCTCGCCGCGCGGCGCGGTGTCGGCGCGCGCGACGCGCTGCGCGAGGACGCGGAGCTCGCGGGCGCCAACCTGCGCGCCCAGATGGCCGAGGTGGATCGGCTGCGGGACGAGACCCACCGGCTGCGCGCCGACGAGGCCAAGCTGGCCGCAGAGCTCGCGGGGCTCCGCAGCACCGCCGACGCCGCCCGCACCTACGCCGATGGACGGCTCGTCGAGACCGCCGCGCTGCAGGCCGACACCCAGTCCCTGCGCGCCGATCACGCACGCGTCCAGGGCGAGGCCCAGGCGCTCCGCCAGGAGCTCACCCGCACCCGCGAGCTCCTGCAGCGCAACCAGGACGACCTCGGGGCGGCGCGGGCCGAGCTCGGTGAACTCGTCTCCCGGTTCGCCGAGCGCGGGAAGGGGCAGGCCGAGGGGCAGCTCCGCGAGGTGCAGCGCGTGCTCGCGCCGCTGATGGAGAAGGAACGCCTGGCCAAGGCCCTCGCGGCGCTGCCGGTCGGTCGCGGCACGCGCGATCGGCTCCCCGAGCTGCTCGAGGCCATCGCCCACGCCGGAGGCTTCGGCACGGTGCTCGTGAGCGACGAGGCGGGCCTGCCCCTCGCGACGAGCAGCGGGGCCGAGCACACCGACCTGCTCGCGGGCGTGTGGTCGATGCTGCTGACGATCGCCGACCGCGTGGTGACCACCGGGGGGCCTGCGCCGCTCTCGGTCCTCGTGCAAGACGCGGACGGACAGACGCTGCTCCACCGCATCTTCGTCGCGGGCCAGCAGCGCTACCTGCTCACGGCGGTCGGCCGCAGCGGCCACGCGCTCTCGCCCACGACGCTGGATCCAGCCATTTCCAAGCTCGAGGCGATGCTCACCCACGACGCGTGGAAGCTGCCGGCGTAGCGCCGCTCCCTGGTCAGTCGAGCTTCAGCGAGAGGAGCAGCTGGTCGAAGGTCTTGACCTGCTCGTCCTCGGGGATGTTCGGGCCCATCACGCCGCCGATCGACCGGAGCTGGAGGACGAAGCTCTCCTTGCCCCTGGGCAGCACGACGACCCGCTGGTTGTAGCCCTCGACTCCGGCGAACAGCTGGTAGCCGTCCTTGCCGGCGACCTTCACGGCGGTGATCGACTCCGTCTCCTTGAACTTCTTGCCGGGGAAGGCGGCCGTGTAGAACGGCTTGAACTCCTTCTCCAGGTACCCCTCGGGCGTGAGCTTGCTCCCGAGGAGGGTGACGCCGTAGACCCACTTCTTCGGCTTGGGATCCCCGCCGAGCTCGTCGCGCGACAGCTTGCTCAGGAGCGTGACCTGCGTCGCGGTCTCCTTCAGCTCGAAGAGGTCTTTCGGGTAGGAGATGCTGAAGCCGAGCTTCTTGCTGGCGAACGGTGTCCACGTGGTCGGGACGGTGAGCGGCGGGGGCGGCGGCGGCGTCGAGGCCACGGCCGAAGCCGACACGGGAGCGCTCGCGATCGTCGAGGCGGAGGGCGCGCTCGACGTCGAGGCCGAGGGAGCGCTCGTCGATCCAGCGCCCGCCGGCCCGGACGGCGGCGCGCCCCCGTGATCACAGCCGAGCAACCCGCACACACCCACGACGACCAGGACCTTGGAGACCATCGACCTCGCGTAGCGCGGCGCGCTCGTCCCGTCAGTGGCTGGTGAACCTCACGCGAGAGGCCCCGCGAGGTGGAGGATCTGCAAGCGTACCTCACCGCCAGCGGCGAGCAGCGCCTGCTGCACGAGCGGACCGTCGTCGACCACGACGCTCACCCAGTCGTCGTCGGGCGCGGCGTGGGCCCGGAGCGCTTCGAGCAGGGGCCGCGCGTGCGCGGCGGTCGCGACGCGAAAAGGAAAGGCGCCCGGGAACGCCGGGTCGAACGACGCGAAGCCGACGACGACGTCGGCCTCGAGCAGCGTGACCAGCACCCGGCCCGGCAGGGCCCGCGCCGCCGAGAGCTGGCCCTTCGGGAGATCGAACCGATGCTCCACGGCCTCGTCGCGTGCGCCGTCCAGCACCGTCGTCGCCGCCGTCGTCGGGAGCCGCGGCACGTGCCGCCACGCGAGCCGGACCGTGGCGGACTCGCGCTGCGTCTCGAGCCCGAGGCTCTGGTAGAGCGCGATCGCGGGGACGTTGTCGGGCTTCACGTTGAGGCACCACCGCGTGCAACCCACCTCGGAGAAGCGTCGGCGCGCCTCGGCCATGAGCGCTCGCCCGACGCCCCCGCGCCGCGCGGTCGGCGAGACGACGAGGTGACGCACGTACCCGACCTCGGTGAAGATCTGGAAGTAGCAGTACCCCACGACGACGCCGTCCTCGAGGGCGACCGCGGCGTGCGGCGCCATCTCGTCCCGCCACTTCTGTCGTGACGGCGTCGGATCCGGCACAGCGAGCTCGCGGAACAGGTGGGTGAAGATCTCGTAGTCGTCGTCGTGGGCCGCACGCAGCTCGATCATCCACGGCCGCCGAGCGCGTAGTACAGCTGCGTGGCGAGCGCGGTGTCGAGGCGACCGAGCGCCTCGTACTCGACCATCGCCTCCGCGCGGCGATCCATCGACAGGAGACCGAGCGCGAGGGTGTAGCGGAGGTTCGCGTCGCGGGGCGCGATCCGCACGCCGTGCTGCAGCCACTGGACGGCCTCGCCCGTGCGGCCCAGCGTCTGGGTGGCCTCGGCGAGTCGACGGATCACGTCGACGTCCTGCCCGTCGGCCTCGAACGCGCGGTGGAAGGCGTGCCACGCGGCCTCCGGCTTGCTCGCCTGCTCGTGCAGTGTGCCGAGGTGGACGTAGGCCGGCGCGTCGGTGCGCCCGAGCTCGATCACGCGCTGCCAGGCCGCGGCCGCGGCGTCGAAGCGCCCCGACTGCTGCTCGGCGGTGGAGAGCGCCTCGAACAGCGCAGCGTCCTCGGACTGTTCGCGGGTGGCGCGCGACAGCGCCGCGGCCGCCTCGGGCCAGCGCTGCAGCTCGTACCACGCGCGGCCCGATCGAGCGGCGACGTCGCGCAGACGGGGATCGAGCGCGAGGGCGCGGTCGAGCGCGGCCGCTCCCTCCTCCTTGCGCCCCGACGCGAGGCAGGCGTCGCCGAGCAAGAGGAGCAGCGGGACGTTGTCCGGGTGGTGCGGCTGCGCCCCGGCGAGCGCGTCGGCGGCCTGGTCGTGGTAGCCCTGCCGCGCGAACTTGGCGGCCACGAACATCGCCGCGCCGAGGTGTTCGGGGTGCTGTTCGAGGATGCGTCCCGCGAGCTCCCAGGCGTCCTCGCGTCGACCCTCGGAGTCGAGCGCACGCGCGTAAGCGACCCCGAGGTCGGCGTCGTTAGGGTCGAGATCGACGAGCCGCGCGAGCCAGGGGCGGGCGTCGTCGAGGCGGCCCTCGCCGAGCGCGCGGCGGGCCTCGTTGCGGCACAGCTCGGTGAGCGCCTTGGTGAGATCGGGGGAGGGCGCGAGCGACATCGCGCGATCGAGCGAGGGCACCGCGAGCTCGGGAGGACCAACGGCCACACGCCCGAGCGCTGCACGGCGCGCGAGGACGCCGTCGCCGGGCGCGAGGCGAGTGGCGGCCTCGATGGCGTCGAGCGCCTCGGCCGAATCGCCGAGCTGCTCGTGGACGTCGGCGAGGCGCACGAGGAGATCGAGCGTGGGCCTGGCACGCGCCGCGCGACGCAGCGGCTCGACGGCCTCGCGCGGCCGACCCATCTCCACGAACGCGCGCCCGACACGGGCCGCGAGGGCCGGGTCGGCGGGCATCGCTCGCGCGGCGATCGAGAGCGAGGGCGCCGCCTCGGCGAAGCGCCCGAGCGCCTCGTACGACGCGGCGAGCTCGAGGTGCAGCGAGACGTCGTCGGGCTTGCTCCGGCTCGCGCGCACGAGCGCCGCGATGGCCTCCTCGTGCCGCCCTTCGCCTGCGTACAGAAGGCCGACGCGCAGATCCGCGTCCGCGTCGCCGCCGCCCTCGCCGACCGCTTCCCACGCCGCGCGCGCGCCCGCGTCACCGAGCGCGTCGAGGGTCTGCGCGAGGAGCCGCTTGGCGACGACGTGCGTGGCATCGAGCGCCACCGCGCGGCGGAGCGCCTTGGCCGCCTCGGGCAGGCGGTCCATCGCGAGCTGGCTCTGGCCGAGCGAGAGCGCGAACGCGAACACGTCGGGGAAGCGCTCGGACGCGAAGGCGAACACGCGCGCGCCCTCGTCGTAGCGACCGTGCTTGAGGTAGAGGTGGCCGAGGAACGTGGCCGCCTCGCGCGCCGTGGCGTCGGCGCCGAGCGCGCCCTCGACGGCCGAGGCGGCCTCGTCGACGCGACCGAGCGCGAGGAGCGCGCGCCCGAGCCCGAGGCGCGCGACGGCGTGTTTCGGGTCGACGGCGAGACAGCGCCGATAGCGCTCGACGGCCGGTTCCCAACGCTGGTTCTTGGCCTCGCGCTGCGCCGAGGCGAGGTGCGCCTCGGCGAGCCGCGTGCCGGTGTCCGGCGGAGCACCGGGGAGGGCCGCGGCCCGCTCGAACACGGTCGCCGCCTCTTCGTCGCGCTCGACGTCGGAGAGCGCGACGCCGAGCCGCGCGAGCCAGCTGGGATCGTTGGGGGTGAGCGCCGCGCGCGCGGTGAGCGCTTGCACGGTGTCGAGCTTGCGCCCGAGGTGCGCGAGGCTCTCGGCGAGCTGCTCCAGCACGGCGAGCGGCGGCGGCTCGGCCCGACGCGCGATCGAGAGCGCGCGCACGGCGTCTTCGTGACGACCGACCTTGGCGAGGCACGCCCCGAGGCGCGCGTTGGCGCCGAGGTGATCGGGGGAAACGGCGACCACCTTCTCGAGCGTCTTGATCGCGTCGTCGGCGCGGCCCTTGGCCTCGTAGGCCCCGGCGAGGTCGAGCAGCGTGTCGAGGTCGGTGGCGCCGCCCGCGACCGCGACCTCGAGCGCCTCGACGGCGCCGCCGCTGTCGCCCTCGGTGGCGCGCAGGCGTCCGAGCGCGCGCTGCTCGTCCGGACCGAGCTCGCGGAGCGCGCGCACGCGCTCCCACGCGGCGACCGCCTCCTTGGTGCGCCCGAGCGAGCCCAGCAAGCGCGCGAGGGCGACGTGCACCTCGGGCGACTCGGGGCGCAGAGCGGCCGCGCGACCGAGCGCGTCCTCCGCCTCGCGGTTGCGCGAGAGCGCGACGCTCGACAGGCCGAGCCCGAGCAGCGCGGGGAACGAGTCCTTGTCGAAGCGCGCCGCGGAGGCGAACGACGCCGCGGCCGGCTCGTGCAGCCCGAGCTTGGCCTGGGCCGCGCCGAGGAACACGAAGGCCGCGACGTGGTCGGGGCGGCGATCGATCGCGCGCTGGGCGGCGGCCATCGCGTCCTGGAGGCGACCGAGGCGACCGAGGGTGCGCGCGAGGTCGAGGCAGGGCTCTGGATCCTGCGCGAGCAGCTCGGCGGCGCGCTCGAGGTCGGGGAGCGCCTGGTCCCACTGCTTGTCGTCGAGGCCGCGGCGCGCGCGGGCGTGCAGCAGACCCCCGAGGCGCTCGGCCACCTCGCCGAGGCTCTTGTCGAGGAGGAGCGCGCGACCGAACGCGGTGATCGCGTCCGCTTCACGGGAGACAGCGACGTAGGCCTCGCCGAGCAAGCGCTGCGCGCGGGCGTCGTCGGGCGCGGCCTTCGCCAGCTGCTCGGCGGCCTCGAGGCTCTCGGCGCCGAGCCCGAGCTTGGCGCGCGTGGCCGAGAGCTCGAGCAGGATCTCCGCGTCGCCCGGGCGCACCACGAGCGCGCGCTCGAACGCGGGGCGCGCCTCCTCGTGCCGGCCGAGCGAGGCGAGCAGGCGACCGTGGGCGAGCAGCGAGGCCGCGTCGTCGGGGGCGAGGCGCCCGACCTCGCCGTACGCGGCGACGGCCTCTTCCTTGTCTCCGAGACCGGCGAGGGTGCTCGCGAGCAGACGATGCAGCTCGACGCGCGCGGGCTCGACTTGCACGGCGCGACGGAGCATGGCGACCGCCTCGCGCGCCTTGCCGAGCGCGACGTACGTGCGCCCCGCGCCGAACAGGGCCTCCACCGCGTCGAGGCGGTGCTGGAGCGCGTGCTCGTAGGCCTCAGCCGCGCTACGCGCGTCCCCCTCGCCCTCGAGCAGGCCGCCGACGAGCAGCGCCGCGTCGACGTTGCCGGGCACCCGACGGAGCACCTCGCGCGCGGTCGCGACCGCGTCCTTCACCAGCTTGCGCTGCGCGTAGGCGCGGGCGACGTCGAGCAGGAGCGCGGGGTCGTCCGCCGCGTAGCGACGCGCGGCGCCGAGGTCGGCCTCGGCGGCGCCCCCGGCTCCGGCGCGCTCGAGGTGCAGCCGCGTGAGGCGCGTGCGGGCGTCGCCGTCGGTGCCGCGCGAGAGCTCGTCCGCACGCCCCAGCGAGGTGATCGCGAGATCGACCCGCTTCGCCGCCTCGTACGCGAGACCGAGCGCGCGGTGGGCCGCGCCGTCGTCGGGCGTGAGCGCGACCAGCGCCTCGAGGGCGGTGCGGCGAGAGGGCTCGTCTCCGAGCACCTCGTACGAGGCCGCGAGGGCGCGCAGGGTCTCGGCGCGCGCGGGCTCGCGGGTACGGGCCGCCTCGAACGTCGCCGCCGCTCGGCCGTGCTCGCCGAGCCGCGCATAGACGAAGCCGAGCCGCGACGACGCGTCGGCGTGGTTCGGCGCGGCGGTCACGAGCCGCGCGAGGACGGGGGCGGTGGCCGCGTCGTCCTTGCCCGCCTCGTGGGCGCGCGCGAGGGCCTCGAGCAACGGGACGTCTTGCGGCGCACTGGCGAGCGCCTCGACGAGCGGCTCGAT
>JAEUKC010000441.1:0-9763 GCA_016794445.1 Myxococcales bacterium | reverse complement strand
CACGCCCGGCGCGCGGCAGGGCCCGCTCCCACCGCACGGGCTGCTCGCCATCGTTGGCCTTTCGGCGATCCCGACGCTCATCGGCCACACCGCCGTACAGACCGGCGCGCGCAGCATGTCGCCCTCCACGGTGGCCCTGGTCTCGCCCGGCGAGACGCTCGGCGGCCTCGCGATCGCGGCGCTGCTGCTGCACGCGGTGCCGACCCGCCTCGAGCTCGCGGGCGCTCTCCTCGTGCTGCTCGGCGCGGTGGTCTCGATCCGCGGGGCCGCGCGCGAGGCGCCGTGATACGCGATCACTCGATGCTGCAAGCCTCCGCGTCCGCGCTCGCGCGACGCATCCGCGACCGCTCGCTCACGTCCCGCGCGCTCGTCGACGCGCACATCGCCCACCTCGAGCGGTGCAACCCGACGCTCAACGCGCTGGTGCGCGACCGGTTCGCCGAGGCGCGCGTCGAGGCCGACCTCGCCGACGAGGCCATCCGACGCGGCGACGCCGTGGGCGCGTTCCACGGCGTGCCCTGCTCGATCAAGGAGGCCTTCGCGCTCACGGGCATGCCCAACACCTCGGGGCTCGTGGCGCGCAAGGGCCTCGTCGCCGACCGCGACGCGACGGCGGTGAAGCGGCTCCGCGCGGCCGGCGCCATCCCGCTCGGGGTCACCAACGTGAGCGAGCTCTGCATGTGGATGGAGAGCGACAACGAGGTCTACGGCCGCACCGACAACCCCTACGATCCGAGCCGCATCGTCGGCGGCAGCTCGGGCGGCGAGGGCGCGATCGTCGGCGCCGGCGGCGCGCCGTTCGGGCTCGGCTCGGACATCGGCGGCTCCATCCGCATGCCCGCGTTCTTCAACGGCGTGTTCGGCCACAAGCCGAGCGCGGGCCTCGTCCCGGGCAGCGGCCAGTTCCCGATGGCGAGCGGGGCGGCCACCCGTTACCTGACCACCGGTCCGCTGACCCGGAAGGCCGAGGATCTGTACCCGCTGCTGCGCGTGCTCGCCGGCCCCGACGGCGAGGACCCGGGCTGCAAGCCCATGGCGCTGGGCGACCCGGCCACCGTCTCGCTCGAGGGGCTCGACGTGATCACCGTCGAGCACAACGGGCTGGTCCGGGTGCAGAGCGCGCTGATCGCGGCCCAGCGCGCCGCGTGCGCGCACCTGCGACGCCGCGGTGCGCGCGTGCACCAGGTGCACCTGCCCGAGCTCCGCAGCTCCCTCGCGGTGTGGTCCGCGCTGCTCGCCGAGGCCGGTGGCCCTTCGTTCGCAGAGCTCCTCGGTCAGGGCACCGCCATCCCGGTGTTCCGCGAGCTCGTCGCCTGGCTGCTCGGACGCTCCGATCACACGTTGCCTGCGATCGGGCTCGCCATCGTCGAAAAGGTGCCCGCGCTGCTCGGCGACACCACCGCCGCCGCCATCGAGAGCGCCGCCCGGCTGCGCAAGACGCTGGACGAGGCGATCGGCGCGCACGGCGTGATGTTCTACCCTTCTTACCCGCGGCAGGCGCCCCGCCACGGCACCCCGCTCCTGTGGCCGATCCAGTGGGCGTACACCGCCGTGTTGAACGTGATGGAGCTGCCCGCGACCCAGGTGCCGCTCGGCCTCTCGGGCGGCCTCCCCCTCGGCGTGCAGGTCGTGGCGCGCCACGGCGAGGACCACCGTTGCCTCGCGGTCGCGAGCGAGCTCGAGCGCGCGTTCGGCGGGTGGGTCCCCCCGCCGCGCTGGTTCCCGTGACTCGCTGATACCCTGGAAAAACCTGGGGAAGCGCGATTCAGCGGCCGACAGCGAAGGGCCAGGAGGGCCCGCCGTCCGTCCTCCTGCGCGGGACATCCATCCCCCCGCCGCGCTGGAGGATCCATGTCTCGCTCCCTGCTCGCTCCCTGGCTCGTGGTGCTCGTCGTCGGCTGCGGCTCGTCGTCGGGTTCGGCCGGCCCTTCCAGCAGCGGCGACGCTGCCACCACGAGCGTCGAGGGTCGCGCTTGCAAGACCGACGGCGACTGTGGCGCTGGATACCGCTGCGAGGGCGCGAGCACCTCGCCCGACGGCTGCACGCCCGACCGCCCCTGCCGCGCCGACGAGTGCGCGAGCATCTGCCTCGCGACGCCCGGAGGGATCGACCTCGAGACCGGCAAGCCCACCCCCGAGTGCCTCGCGAACTGCAAGGCCGAAGCGCTGTGCTGCGACGGCCCCGGCACCACGAAGACCACCGAGGGCAAGTGCCGGAAGGAGGCGAGCCCCACCAGCGACAGCGGGCTCACGGACACCGCACCGCCCGCGACCCTCGACTGGTCGGGCACCTGGAACGCGACGGTGAGCTACACCACGAGCTGCGACGTCGGCTTCGGCAGCATGAAGGCCGGCAAGAACAGCCACACCCTGACGGTGGCCGTGACGGCGAGCGGCAGCACGCTCGAGGCCACGCCGCAGGCTCCGGACAGCGGCTGGAGCCCGATGTCGGGCACCGGCGACGGCAGCGGCGCGACGCTCTCGGGCCAGTTCCCCTTCCGCGACCACGCCGGCGAGATCGTCTCGTCGAAGGGCAACTCGACCACGCTGAAGCTCACCTCCGTGACGAGCAGCAAGAAGGTCAGCGGCACCCTCGAGGGTCGCGCTTCCAGCCGCTTCGGCTTCAAGTGCACGACCAGCGAGGGCGTGATCGAGCTCACGCGCTGAACCTCGACGCGGTGAAGATCGGGGTGGGGCTTCGCGTCCAAGGGTCTCGTTGCCCCTCCCCCTCCTCCTGCGCCTCCCGAACCCGCCGGCGCTCTTCGTCGGACGCGCGAGCCAGGTGCGCGCCCTCGAGTCCGCGCTCCTCCGTGGCGCGGTCGCGGTCGTCCAGGGCGAGGCGGGCATCGGCAAGTCCGCCCTGGTCGCGGCCACCCTGCACGCTCGGTTCCCCGATCGCGTCTCCCGCACCGTGCGGGTCTCGCTGCGCGACTGCGACGAACCCGCGGCGCTGCCGGTGGCGCGGGCCCTCGCTCGCCTCGGCGCCGCGTCACTCGATCTCGGCGCCGCGCTCGCGGACGAGGCCGCGCTCGCGGCGCTGGCGCTCGATCTCGCCGAAGCCGCCGACGCCTGGGTGTTCCTCGACGACGCCGAGAGCGCGCCCGCGCAGCAGGTGGAGCCGCTCCTGCGCTGCTTCGCCGCGTATGCGCGACGGGCCCGCCTCGTCTGCGCGACCCGCGCGGCGCTCGCGGATCCCGACCTCGTCGCGCAGACCGTGGTCGTGGGTCCCCTGTCTGCCCGCGACCTCGAGAAGCTCGGCCGCGCCTCGGGCAAGGATCACCTCGACGAAGCGCTGGCCCGCGCCGGCGGCAATCCTCTCGCGTTCCTGAGGGCGCTCGCGGCGCCCGTGCAGAGACGCCCGCTCTCGAGGGTCGGCCGTGCCATCGCCGACGTGCTCGCGTGCACCGAGGGCGCGGTCCCCGAGGACGTGCTGCTCGCGGTGGTCGACGACGGTCTGCCCGGCATCGACGAGCTCGTCGGCCTCGGCATGGTCGAGCGCGACGGCGGTCGGCTCCACGCCCTCGTCCCGCTCCCAACTCCCGCCGAGGTCGACGTCGAGCGAATCCTCGCGACGCTCGCCGAGCTCGACTGGCCCGAGGGCTGGCTGCTGTCGCTGCGCAGGCAGCTCGTGGTCGCGCCCCACGAAGCCCTCGCGCTCTGCGAACGCCGCGCCGGCGAGCTCCTGGCGCTCGGCTACCCGCACGCTCTCGCCGCCCTGCTCGCCGGTCGGACCGAGCCGGCGCTCGCCCGACTGCGCCTGCGGTGTGCGGTGCTGCTCGGAGACACCCGCGCGCTCACCCGCGAGCCGTCCCTCGCGGCCTCGCGTGACCGCGAGCTCACCCTGCTGCATGCCCGCTTGTTGCTGCAGGACGACCGCCCTTCCGAGGCCCTCGGCCGCCTCACCGAGCTCGCCCGGACCGACGTCGAGGCAGCGCTGCTGGCTGGCCAGGCTGCGCTGCGCCTCGGCGACTACGAACCGGCGCGGGTTCGCCTCGAAGGTGCGCGTTGCGAGGGCCCCCTCGCCGTCCGCCGCGACTCGCTCCTCGCGAGCATGTACGCGGTCCTGCGGCGTCCCACGGAGGCCCTGCGCCTCGTGGAGTCCGTCCGCGCCGCGCTCCCCGGCGTACCCGGCGAAGAGCGCTGTGCCCTCGCCCGCAGTCTGGCGCAGGCCGTCTACTTCCTCGGTCACCTCGACCTCGCGCGCACGCTGGTCGACGAGGCGCTCGCGCACCCCGCCGCGTCGATCCGCACCGAGACAGGCCGCCTGCTCCAGTTCGTGCGCATGAGCCTGGCCCTCGAGGGGGGCGAGCTCGCGGTGGCCCGCGCGGAGCTCGATCGCCTGGCGCCGTGGGCCGCCGAGCGCTCCGTGCAGGCGCCGTGGATCCGCCTCGCGCACGCCCACCTCGAGCTCGCCGACGGCCACCTCCCGGCCGTACAGCGACGGCTCGACGATCTCACCTCCGACCCGATCATGAGCGAGCGCCAGACCGAGGTGGCCTACCTGAGGCGCCTGGTCGACCTCGAGCGGGCGGCACCGTTCGAGGAGGCCGAGGTCGAAGGCGACACGATCTTCGCGCGGCTCCACGCGCTCGCCGTCGTGCGGCATCGAGTCCGGGCCACAGAGAGCGCGGTGACCGTGTCGGCGGACACGGAGCACGCCGAGCTCCGCGTGCTCCACGCGATCACCCTCGCCGAACAGGCCCTCGCCGAGGGGGACGCGGAGCGCTCGCTGCGCGTGTGGGGCGACGCCCTCCGCGACGCACGGGCCACCGGCTTCGGTCTGCACCTCGCGGCGGCGCTGGTGCTCCGCGGCGATGCACAGGCGCTCCTCGCCGGCTGGCATGCGCTCGCCGAGACGGCCCACGAGCTCGCGGCGCTCGGCGCGTCGGCGCCGTCGCGGGCGCTCGCGGCCCACGCGCGGTTCTTCGCAGAGGTCGCCGCGCCCGAGCCCGGCGGTCTCGAGTCGCTGGCGGAGGGGGAGACCCGGGCGGCGCGCCGGGCGGCCGCGGTGCTCGGCGATCCGGCGGCGCTCGACCGGATCGACGCGCGGGTGGTCGCCGTCGCCCGCGCGCGGGGGCTCGCGCCGACACGGGTGACGGGCAGCGGGGAGCGCTGGGGGTACGCGGCAGGCCGCGTGTGGGACGCAGCGGGCCAGGTGATCGACCTCACCGGCCAGCCCACACCGCATCGCTTGCTCCGCGCCCTGCTCTCCGAGCAGACCGCGACCAAGGAGGCGCTGGTCCGCGCGGTGTGGGAGGAGCGCGACTATCACCCCCTCCGGCACGACAACCGCCTGCAAGCCACCGTCCACAAGCTCCGCCGACTCCTCGGCGACGATGGGGAGGTCCCCCGACGCATCCGCACGACCGAGACCGGATACACGCTCGTCGGGCGGCTGCGTGTCCACGAAGACGGAGGGGATCCGCCCGCGCGTCAGTAGGAGCTCGACACGCCGAGGCTGCCGAAGTCCGACTCGGGCTTCAGGTCGGGCTTTCCCGTGCCGCTCGGACCGGGCTTCGGCTTGCCCACGACGGCGGGCCTGGCGCTCGACGCCGAGGGCACCACCGAGATCGACGCCGGCGCCGACGCGGGCGGCGCAACGGACAGCGAGGGCTCCGGCTCGCTCGTCGACACCGTGACCTGCGCCGCGACCTCGCTCGGACGCGGCTTCTCCCGCGGCTTGGCCGAGAGGATCGCGACCACGATCACGGCTGCGGAGCCGAGGATGACCGCCGCGACGAGCCACACCGCGCGGTTCTGGCGCACGACCACGCGTGTGGTCTGCTCCACGGCCACTGGCACCGTGGTCGACTCGGACCTCGGCACGGACGAGACGACAGACCGGATCGGCGCGCCCTCGGCCGGTCGCGGTGAATGCGGTGAGCTCCGCGGTCCCGACGACACGACCTCGAGGTCGTCGAGCGTCTCGAGGTGCTGATTGCGCCGACGGCTGGTGGGTGACACGCGCGCACCCGCGCGACGCGCCGCGCGACCGCCCTCGAACGCGCGCGGCCAGGCGGCCACCAGCGCCTCGGCGAACGCGGTCCCGTCGGGGAATCGTGCATCCGGGTCCTTCTCGAGGGCCCGCGCGACCACCGTCGCGATCTCCTTCGGCACCGTGGGTGCGCGCTCGATCAGATCGGGCGGCGGGTCGTAGGCGATGGCCATCGCCGTCTCGCGGAACGTGTCGCGCAGCGGATACGGCGGGGTGCCCGCGAGCATCTCGAACAGGAGCACACCGAGGCCCCAGAGGTCGCCGCGCGGATCCGAGGGGTGACCGAGCACCTGCTCGGGCGACATGTACTGGGGCGTGCCGACCGTGCGGCCCGCGACGGTGAGCGCCTCGCCCTCGGTCGACGAGAGCAGCTTCGACACCCCGAAGTCGACGAGCTTCACGACCGTCTCCGGCGACTCGTCGTGATCGACCTCGGGCTCGTGCAGGAAGACGTTGGCGGGTTTCAGGTCCCGGTGCACGACGCCTGCCGCGTGCGCCTTGGCGAGCGCGAGGGCGATCTGGTGGGCCCAGTCGACGGCGTGCTCGAGGTCGACGCGCCCGGTGCGATCGAGCTTGTGGCGCAGATCCTCGCCGCGCAGCAGCTCCATCACGAGGTAGAGGCCGACGTCCGGGTCGGTGCCGACGTCGTAGACCTGCACGATGTGATCGCTCTCGAGCGCCCCCGCGGCGCGGGCCTCCCGGCGGAACCGCGCGGTCACCTCGGCCGAGGTCGAGTGCTGGGGCTCGATGAGCTTGACCGCGACCTTCTTGCCGAGGTCGACGTTCTCGCCCTCCCAGACGCTGCCGTAGCCGCCTTGTCCGAGGAGGCGACGAAGGACGTACTTTCCCGCCACCCGGTCTCCCGGGGCCGGACCGTCGGGCTCCACGTCGACGAACTCCTCGGTCACTTCGGCCACAGCATAGCCGCGGTCGGGGGGGGTGGCACGTTGTCGACCAGAGCCCGCCCGCAGTTGCCCTACCATCGCCCCGATGCACGTCCTCTGCATCGGCGGCAGCCGCTTCATGGGCCCCTTGCTCCTGCCGCGGCTGCTGGCGCGGGGAGATCAGGTCACGACGTTCCGGAGGGGCACGGACTACGGCCATCCCCCCCTGCCCGGCGTCGAGGACCTGCGCGGCGATCGCACCGACGACAGCTTCGACACGGCCCTCGCGGGTCGGCGCTTCGACGCCGTCGTCGACTTCGCCGCCTACGAGGCCCCCGACGTCGAGCGGCTCGCGCGCGTGCTCGGCGGGCGCATCGATCAGTACCTCCTCGTGAGCACCGGCCAGGTCTACCTCGTGCGCGAGGGCCTCGCGCGCCCCTATCGCGAGCACGACTACGACGGCCCGACGATGCCGCCCCCCGAGGGCGACGACCGCGGCTCGTGGGACTACGGCATGGGCAAGCGCGCCTGCGAGGACGCGGCGCGGCGCCTCGGACTGCCGGTCACCACCCTCCGCATCCCGATCGTGCACGGCCTCGGCGACCCGGAGAACCGGCTCCTGGCCTACGTCGAGCGCATCCTCGACGGGGGCCCAGTCCTCTTGCCCGACGGCGGCCGCCAGGCGATCCGCCACGTGTTCGCGGACGCGGTCGCCCTGACGATCCTCGCCCTGCTCGGCGCCGAGGGCGCGATCGGCGAGGCCTTCAACCAGACGCACGACGAGACCCCGACGCTGGTCGAGGTCGTCACGCGGCTCGCCGCCCTGCTGGGTCGCAAGCCCGACGTCCGGGAGGTGACCGTCGAGCAGCTGGTCGCCGCGGGTCTCGCGCCACGCGACGTCTCACCCCTCTCGAGCCGCTGGTCGTCGTTCCTCGATCCCGGGAAGATCCGCGCGTTCGGCATCGGTCACCCGTCCGTCGACACGATGCTGGCCGCGGTCGTGCACGCCTACCTCTCGCGCGGCGCGCGCCTCGAGCTGCCCACGCGCACGCGCGAGCGCACGATCTAGCTCGGCTGCGCGATCCGGAACCAGCGGCTGCGACGCGCGCCGCAGCGGCGACACTGGAGCCGCGCGACCCGCAGCCCGGCCTCCGCCGCGTGCTCCTCGAGCGCGAGCTCGCCGTCGCACACGAGGCAGCGGAGCGCGCGCGCGATCGGCTCGACCAGCGCGGCCGAGCCGATCTCCTCGGGCCGCGCCGGGCTGCCGCCGACCTCGAGCGCGGCGAGCCGCACCCGATCGCGCGCGAGCTTCTCGGCGTCGCGCTTCGCCTCGCGACGCGCCTTGCGAGGCCGCACCCTCTCGCCCCTCAGCCCTTCGTGCGCGGCGGCCGCGAGGCCGGCGTGCGCGCCTTGGCGGCGACCTTCTGCGCGCCGCCACGCTTGGCGTCGGCCGCGAGGATCTTGGACTCCGACGCCGCGCGGAAGAACGCGCGCATGGGCTCGAAGTAGAACTTCTCCCAGCCGCCCTTGTAGCGCTCGCCGTCGCCGAGCGGCAGCTCGCTGTGCGCGATCGTGATGCGGGTGCCGCCGCTCGCCGGGTGGAACAGCACCTCGAGTCGGCTGTCGGGGTGGTCCTCGGTGAAGTCGGCCGTGCGCCAGCTCGCGACGATGCGCGCGGCGCTCGGGTTGTCGCCGGAGGGCGGCTCGAGCTCGAGGTACTTCCCGGTGATGTAGCCGTCCCAGGCGGTGAACTTCCCGCCGGATTTTCCGGTACCGGTGGCCGCCGCGCCGGTGAAGGAGGCGTGCTCCTTCGGGTCCAGCCAGGCCTTGTAGAGACGCTCGGCGCTCGCCGGGAGCACCACGGACAGCCGTAGGGAGTCGCTCGGGGGCATTCCCTCCGAAGCTACCACGTCCGGTCGTACCGATCCCCCCACGGTTGGTCGGTCGTGCGGACCAGCGGGGGCGGCGGAAGTCCGGCCGTCGCGGCCACCCGCGAGAGGAGCTCGTAGAGGAAGAACGCGCTCATTCCGTAGAGCACGACCTCCCCCCGCCGGGTCGGCAGGCGGAACGAAGGGATGAGCAGCTCGACCCCCCGCCACGGGGCCGGCGTGCCCCGGACCTCTCGCTCGAGGAGCGGCTCGAGCGCGATGGGCAGCACCTCCTCGATCTCGCTGCAGGCGACCCGCGGCACCGCGGAGGGTGGCAGCTCGACCACGAACGGGTGCACGAGGTACTTGCCGGTCACCACCGGCAGCGGCGCGAAGCGTCCGAGCACGGTGACCCCGACCACGGCCACCTCCTCCTCGAGCTCCCGGAGCGCAGCGGCCTCGGGCGACGCGTCGCTCGGCTCGACCTTGCCGCCCGGGAACGCGACCTCGCCCGGGTGATCGCGGAGGCTCGCGCTGCGCAGTACCGCGTAGACGCGGGGCGCGTCGTCGAGCACGACGGGCAGCGCGACGGCCGCGGTCCGCGGCGCCTTCACGCCGCGCGAAACCCAGTCCTCGGGCGGGCTCGGCGGTGGCTCGGCGAGCAGGGCGAGCAGGCGCGCGCGGTCGATCAAGTGTACTAGCCTACCGCGCGCCATGACCGAGATCGACACCACCCCGTTGCGCGACCCCGAGGCGATCGCCGCGCGCGACCGGCAGTGGCTCGAGGAGGTCTACCAGCGCGACGACCCGCAGCTCACGGTGCGCGCCGCCGTCACCGGCATGATCCTCGGCTCGATCCTGTCGGCCTCGAACCTCTACATCGGCCTGAAGATCGGCTGGAGCTTCGGCATGGGCATCACCGCGAGCGTGGTGGGCTTCGCGATCTTCGCCGCGCTCGGCCGCCTGTTCCCGGGGATGCGGCCGTTCACGATGCTCGAGAACAACACCTCGCAGAC
>JAEUKC010000436.1:0-10949 GCA_016794445.1 Myxococcales bacterium | reverse complement strand
GGCGCGGTGTGAATGCTCGACACATGCCGCGCAGACCGATGCGATCCCGCCACACCCCGCTTCCGGAAACGTCGGGGATCGCCATCGACCGTCATCGGCATGGGCCGTGCTGCCCGAAGGCATGTCGTTTCGACCAGCCCTCGCCCTGGGTGTGGCGCTCTTCGGATGCTCCTCGTCGGACCTCCACGAGCTGTGCGCGCCAGGGTGCGCCCGCGGGTTCGCTTGCGTCGATCGGACGTGCCAGCTCGACCCGGACGCCCTCTTTCGCGTCACGGTCCATCGCGGAACCTTGAGTCCTTCCGTGAAGAACGGCCCGTGGAGCGGCGCTCCCGACCCCACCGTCTGCCTGGATTTGTCCGCCGGACGCCGCTGCACGCAGGAAGGGTCGGAGACGTGGCGGCCCTCGTGGAACTGCGCGGTCGCCGACGTGTCCGCTCGGGAGCTCCTCGGGGGCGTGCAGATGGAGCTCTTCGACAACAATCGCTGGGGCACCGGCACGTGCGGTGAGGCTGTCACAGCACCGCCTGGGAACTCGATCTGCCCGTCGTCGCTCCACGTCTTCACGCTCGACGAGCTCACGCGGGGCGCGTGGTCACAGGCCTGTGCGCAGGGGTCGTTCGAGGGGGAAGTCGTCGCGCGGTGAGGCAGAGACGAGGCCTTCGCCGCCTCCTACGCCCGGCCGCCGCCCGCGTGCTCGTGGCGGTCGATGGCCGCGAGCTTCTCCTTCGCCCACGCGGCGTAGCCGCCTGCCTCGATCGCCGCGCGCGCGTCGGTCATCAGCGCGAGGTAGTGGTGGAGGTTGTGCTTCGAGAGCAGCCGCGACCCGAGCGGCTCCCCGCACTTGAACAGGTGGTGCAGGTAGCTCCGCGAGAACTGCTTGCACGTGGCGCAGGCACACGCCGCGTCGAGCGGCGCGTCCGATCGACCGCACTCGGCGCGGGTGAGCTTCACGCGCCCCGTCGACGTGAACGCCGTGCCCTGCCACGCGAGCAGGGTGGGGAGTACGCAGTCGAACATGTCGACCCCGCACCCGATCGCGTGCACCAGATCCGGCGGGGTGCCGACGCCCATCAGGTAGCGCGGCCGGTCCCTCGGCAAGAGCTCCGCCGAGAGGGCCGTCACGTCCTCGCGCTGGGCGCGGGCGTCGCCGACCGCGAGGCCGCCGATCGCGAAACCGTCGAACGGGTGCTGGGTGAGGAACGCCGCGGACGCTTCGCGGAGCGCGGGCACGACGCCACCCTGCACGATGGCGAACAGCGCTTGTGTTTCGCTCGTGCGCGCCGCGAGGCTCCGCAGCGCCCAGCGGTGCGTGCGCTCCATCGCCGCGCGGGTCGTCGCCTCGTCGGACGTCGAGTCGATGCACTCGTCGAGCACCATCATGATGTCCGACCCGATGGCCGTCTGCATCTCGATGGAGAGCTCGGGCGACAGCATGTGCATGCGCTGGTCGACGTAGCTGCGGAACCGCGCGCCGCGCTCGTGGATGGTCCGGTCACCGGTCATGGAGAAGATCTGGTAGCCGCCCGAGTCGGTGAGCACGGGGCCCGACCAGTTCATGAACCGGTGGATGCCGCCGACCCGCCGGAACACCTCGATCCCCGGCCGGAGCATCAGGTGGTAGGTGTTGCCGAGCAGCACCTGGGCGCCGACCTCGCGGAGATCGGCGGGATCGAGCCCGGTGACCGTCGCGCGGGTGCCGACGGTCATGAAGGTGGGCGTCTCGATGCGGCCGTGGGCCGTCAGGAACGAGCCTCGTCGCGCCCGCGAACCGGGGTCGGTCGCGGTGATCTCGAACGGGAGCCGCAAGGTCTCTGACTAGCGCGGCATGCTGAGCGGGCCGCTGCTGGGCGGACCCGGGGGCGCGGCCGCGCGGATCGCCGCGTGGTAGATGTTGCTGACGTGGTGCACGGTCGCGTCGAGCGCGGCCGGGTCGAACAGCGGCGGGCCGTAGCTCGTGACGATCATGCCCCCCGGACGCAGCTCGAGGATGCCGCGCCACTGGGTCTGGATGAGCCAGTGGCGGAGCGCCACCGGCAGCGCGGCGAGGCCCTCCTCGCGCGATGGCGACTGGATCTCGCAGTGGGCCTCGAAGATTGCGTCGCCGATGACCCCGCGGACGCCTCGGCCGTAGGTGCGGCGGAGGAACTGCTCGCGCTCCCGCCAGCGCCAGCGGCCGAGGGCGCGGGGGGTCTTGCGCGGGCTCAAGGACTCGCGGAGCTCTTCCACGGCCTCTTTTTGCATGCGCGAGCGCACGGCGGCCCGGTAGGCGAGCCGCGGCGAGAGCACGAACGCCACGATCTGCGACATTTCGTGGCCCTCGACGTTCGAGAAACCCTCGACGATCCAGAGCTGGGCCTCGCCCATCCGGGCGGAGATCTCGCGTCCGAGGCGCTCGGGGGCGTTGAGGAAGACGAACGGCGACCAGCCCTGATACCACTGCAGATCCGGCTTCGTGTTGAGCTCGTAGCCGCGCTCCTGGGCCCAGGCCGACAGCCGCTGCCCCTCGATGCCAGCCGTGGGGGCCGGCACCTGGAGCGCTCGGTTGTCCCAGCCGGGCGGCGGCGGGGGGTAGAGGCTTCCCATGCCGGCCGAACGTATCGGTCGCGCCTGGATTGGACAAGCGTGGTCGTGTGTTAACCTGACCACGATGCGCCTCTTCGTGGTCCTCGCCGCGTCGTCGCTCCCCGTGTTCCTCCTGGGAGCGGCCGGTTGTCAGAAGCCCAATGCCAACGTGGGCATGGAGGGGGCGGACGTCGTCACCTTCTCCGATCGCCTCGACAAGGACGCGCCGCAGCTCGTCGACTACTGGGAAGACCGCGTCAACAAGGTCGGGTGCACCAACGTCCAGCGCAAGACCGCGGACATCGTCGTCGCCAAGTGCGCCGGCGTGCCCATCGTGCTGGTCAAGCAGGGCCTCGACGTGACCATCGGCTGCAAGTCGATCTCGCTGCCCGAGTGCAAGCAGCTCGCGCGCGAGGTCGCGGGGACGAGCAAGGGCACCTCGGCCAGCTCGGACGACGTGGTCATCGTCATGACCAAGCAGATCCCCAACGTGGGTGTGGGTGGGCAACTCGTCGGGCGGTGGGCCAAGGCCGCCGAGGCCGCCGGGTGCAAGCCCACCGTCACCAAGCCCGACATCGCCATCTTCGACTGCACGGAAGGTCGGGCCGGGGCGCTCATCAAGACGAGCAACGGGGCCCACTGGTTCGGGCTCGGGTGCTTCTCGATGAGCAAGACCGCCTGCGAGCAGCTCCACAAGCGCATCCTCGAGGAGGGTGGCGGCGGGGTCGAGAAGAAGCCCGACGACGGCTCCACGTTCTGACCCACCCATCGACCGACGCCGAGGGGCTCGACGCCGCGTGGGGGTGGCCTTATGTGCCGCTCACCCATGGACTTCGAGCTCTCCGAGACCCACCAGCAGCTGCGGACGATGGTCCGTGATTTCTGCACCCGCGAGGTCGAGCCCCGCGCCATCGAGTGGGACAAGGAGGAGCGCTTCCCGAAGGAGATCGTCCCCAAGCTCGCCGAGCTCGGGCTGCTCGGGATCCGCATCCCCGAGGCCTACGGCGGCGCGGGCATGGACACGATGGCCTACGCGATCTGCGTCGAGGAGGTGGCCCGCGTCGACGGCTCGCTCGCCCTCACCGTGGCCTCGCACAACGGCCTCGGCACCGGGCACATCCTCGCCTTCGGCAACGAGGCCCAGAAGCAGCGCTACCTGCCCAAGGCCGCGAGCGGCGAGTGGCTCGCGGCGTGGGGTCTCACCGAGCCGGGCAGCGGCAGCGACGCGGCGGGCATGCGCACCGTCGCGCGCCGCGAGGGCTCCGAGTGGGTCATCGACGGCACCAAGATGTTCATCACCCAGGGATCGGTGGGCGGGTTCTGCGTGGTCCTCGCGCGCACCGCGCCCGAGAAGAAGCAGCGCGGGGTCACCGCGTTCATCGTCGACGCCGGCACCCCGGGCTTCCGCGCGAGCAAGCACCTCGAGAAGCTCGGCATGCGCTCGAGCGACACCTGCGAGCTCTCGTTCGAGGGCGTCCGCGTCGGCGACGACCAGGTGCTCGGCGAGGTCGACCGCGGCTTCATCGACACCCTGCAGATCCTCGACAAGGGCCGCATCTCGATCGCGGCGCTCGCCCTCGGGCTCGGTCGCGGGGCGCTGGCCCGCGCGGTCGCGTACTCCAAGGAGCGGCAGCAGTTCGGCAAGCCCATCGCCGATTTCCAGGCCATCCAGTGGATGATCGCCGACAGCACGACCGAGCTCGAGGCGGCCGCGCTCCTCACCTACCGCGCCGCGTGGCTCGCCGATCAGGGCCGGCCGTTCAGCAAGGAGGCGTCGATGGCCAAGCTGTTCGCCTCCGAGGCGGCGACGCGCGCGTGCAACCGGGCGGTGCAGATCCACGGCGGCTACGGGTACACCCGCGAGTACGTGGTCGAGCGCCACCTCCGGGACGCCAAGCTCTGCGAGATCGGCGAGGGCACGAGCGAGGTGCAGCGCATGGTCGTCTCGCGGCACGTGCTGTCCTCGACCTGACGGACGGGGTGGCGGCCGCCGGCGGCCGCCGGCGGAAGTGGCGGCACGAAAGCGCAGACGCCTGGTTTTCAGGGGTGATCGTGCGCGTTCGGGCCCGGCACGCACATTGATGAGGCGGCGGCGGCGGGGACCGAGGTGGTCCCCGACCAAGGAGATCCGCCCATGGCTTCGCATCGTCCCGTCTCTCTCAAGCTCGGCATCGGCTTCCGCGTCGTCTGCCTCTCGGCCACCCTCTCCGGCTGCGCCGCGGGCCGCCGCGATCTCGCCGACGACGAGCCCTCCGGCCCGCCCGTCGCCGCCGACGCCCCCATCATCCACGGCGCGTCCGACCGCGGCCGTCACCCGTCCGTCGTCGCGCTGGTCTCGCTCGAGGGGGGGCTGTGCACCGGCGCGCTCGTGGCGCCGAACCTCGTGCTCACCGCGCGCCATTGCGTGTCGGCGCTCTCGAGCCCCTACATCGAGTGCCCGGCCAGCGGGCCGCAGGTCGGCCGCACACTCAGCGCCGAGTCGTTCTTCGTCTACCCCGGCGACGAGGCCGCCAAGGGGCCCGCCGCGGCGCGCGGCGCCAAGGTGCACGTCCCGGGTGGGGACGTGCTCTGCGAGGCCGACGTGGCGGTGCTCGAGCTCGATCGCCCGCTCGTGAGCATCAAGCCGCTCGAGCTGTCCGCGCAGGGCTCGTTCACCACCATCACCGCGGTGGGCTACGGCCAGATCTCCGACCGCGGCCGCGCCGGGCTGCGGCGCTACCGCGCGCACGTGCCGGTGGTGTCGCTCCTCAACATGGAGTTCGTGGTCGGCGAGTCCACCTGCTCGGGCGACAGCGGCAGCCCCGCCCTCGAGGAGACGAGCGGCCGCATCGTCGGCGTGCTCTCGCGCGGCGGCCCCACCTGCGACGGCAAGGGCAACCGCAACGTCTACACGCGCGTCGGGCCGTGGACCGACTGGCTCGTGTCCCTCGGCGTACCGGCGCCGTCCACGTCCAGCGATCCGCCGAAGGGCACGACGACCGCCAACGACGTGGGCGAGGCCTGCAGCGAGGGCAGCACCTGCAGCGGTGGCGTGTGCGTGACCGCCGAGCCCACGAGCTACTGCTCGCGCAGGTGCGGAGGCACGGCGCCGCGCTGCCCGAACGGCTACCGGTGCACGCCGATGGCCGCGGGCGGGAGCGCGTGCGCGCGGAAGTGACCCAGGTGGGAGTTACAGGCCCACCTGAGGGTCGCGCGGCAGGCCGAGGAGCAGCGCGCGCGCCTCCGCCACGAGGTACAGGCTCCCGGCGACGATCACCTCGCCGTCGGGGCCCACGGCCTCGCGCGCGCGGGCCAGCGCCTCGGCGAGGTCGCCCGCCGCGACGCCCCCCGGATCGAGCGCGAGGAGCGTGTCGGGGGGCGTCCCGGCGCGCGTCGAGCCCGTGAGGGTCGGGGTCACGTAGACCCGCGCGCCGCAGCGGAGCGCGAGGGGCGGGACCATCGCGGCGAAATCCTTGTCGCCCATCGCACCGAACACGAGCGCCCGGGCGGGCCCTGGGTGCTCGTCGAGGTGCTGCGCGAGCACGCGCACGCCCTCGGGGTTGTGGGCTCCGTCGAGGAGCACGCGGCCGCCCGGCGTGGCGAGCGCCTCGAGGCGGCCGGGCCACCGCGCGTTCGCGAGCCCGAGCGCGATGGCCTCGTCGTCGAGCAGCCCCGACGCCCACGCCACGTGGCAGGCCACGGCGGCGTTCTCCCGCTGGTGTCGACCGTGGAGCCCGAGCCGCGCGCGCACCGAGCGTTCGTGGTGCGCGAACACGACCGCGTCTCCGTCGAGCACGCCGGGCCGCGCGTGCACGATCGGCGTCGCGCCGCGCGCCACGGCGGTCGCGACCACCACGCCGCGAGCCTCGTCGTCGAGGGGCCCGAGGACCATCGGCACGCCGGGCTTGGCGATGGCGGCCTTCTCGGCGGCGATGAGCGCCACCGTGTCGCCGAGCCACTCCTGGTGATCGAGGCCGATCGAGGTGACCGCCGTCACGAGCGGGCGCTCGACCACGTTGGTCGCGTCGAGCCGGCCGCCGAGGCCCACCTCGAGCACCGCGAGCTCGACCCCCGCCTCCGCGAAGATCGTGAACGCGGCCAGGGTCGCCACCTCGAAGAACGTGAGCTCCGGGAAGCGATCCAGCACCACGGTCAGGTGCTCGGCGAGGACCTGGTCGTCGATCAGGGTGCCGTCGATCTGGATGCGCTCGGCGAACCGCAGCAGGTGGGGGCTCGTGTAGAGGCCCGTGCGCAGCCCGGCGGCCCGGCCCATGGCGGCGAGCATCGCCGAGGTGCTGCCCTTGCCGTTGGTGCCCGCCACGTGGAGCACCGGGAAGCGATCGACGGGCGACCCCAGCGCGGCGCAGGCCGCGGCGAGCTCGTCGAGCCCCCGACGCGCCCCCCGCTTGGAGAGCGCGTAGAGCCGACCGAGCGCGGGCGCGAGCACGGGTGCCTAGGGCGCGAAGTGGCGGAGCAATCGGCCGAGCTCGGCGCGCATCTCGAGGCGCGGCGTGACGCGGTCGATCATGCCGTGCTCGAGGAGGAACTCCGCGCGCTGGAAGCCGTCGGGGAGCTTCTGGCGGATGGTGGACTCGATCACGCGCGGGCCGGCGAAGCCGATGAGCGCCTTGGGCTCGCCGATGTTCACGTCGCCGAGGAGGGCGAAGCTCGCCGCCACGCCGCCGGTGGTGGGGTTGAGGCACACCGACACGAACGGCAATCCGGCGTCGCGCAGGCGCCCGAGTGCGGCCACGGTCTTGGCCATCTGCATCAGCGAGAGGATGCCCTCCTGCATGCGCGCGCCGCCCGAGGCCTGGAGCATGATGACGGGGAGACGGTCGTGGGTCGCGCGCTCGAAGAGGCGGGCGATCTTCTCGCCGACCACCGAGCCCATCGACCCGCCCATGAACGCGAAGACGAACGCGCCGTAGGCGATCGGGATGCCCTCGATCGCGCCGCGGCCGATCTCCATCGCCTCCTTGGAGCCGGTGTTCTTCTGCGACCCGGCGACGCGCTCGCCGTAGGTGCGGCCGTCGGTGAAGCCGAGGGGATCGAGCGGCTCGAGGTGGGCGTCCCACTCGGTGAACGAGTGCTCGTCGAGCAGGAGCCTCCGCCAGCCCTCCCGGCTCAGCCGGTGGTGGTGCTGGCAGTGCGGGCACACCTCGAAGCTCTTCTGGATCTGCTCCGCGAGGAGGGTCTCGCCGCAGCCCTCGCACTTGCGGAAGACGCCCTTGCCCGCCGAGCGCTTCTCGCTCGCGTCGGTGTCGGGGGTGACGCGCTCTTTCCAGGCCATTGCTAGACGGCGATCTCGCGGAGCTCGGCGTCCACCTTGAGGGTGGGCTCGGTCTTCTCCTGGATCTCGCGGGCGGAGACGCCGGGGGCGGTCTCGCGCAGGTAGAGGCCGGCCTCGGTCACGTCGATGACGGCGAGCTCGGTGATGATCCGGTGCACGACGCGCTTGCCGGTGAGCGGCAGGTTGCACGTGCGCAGGATCTTGGGGGCGTTGCCCTTCGCCGTGTGTTCCATGATCACGACCACGCGGCGCGCGCGGGCGACGAGGTCCATCGCGCCGCCCATGCCCTTGACCATCTTGCCGGGGATCATCCAGTTGGCGAGGTCGCCGTGCTCGCTCACCTGCATCGCGCCGAGGATCGCGAGGTCGATGTGACCGCCGCGGATCATGGCGAACGACTCGGCGCTCGAGAACGTGGCCGAGCCGGGCAACATGGTGACCGTCTCCTTGCCGGCGTTGATGAGGTCGGCGTCGACCTCGGCGTCGGTCGGGTAGGGGCCGATGCCGAGCAGGCCGTTCTCGCTCTGCAGCACGACCTCGACGCCCTTCGGGATGTAGCTCGCGACGAGGGTCGGCATGCCGATGCCGAGGTTGACGTAGTAGCCGTCGCGGAGCTCCTGGGCGGCGCGCTGCGCGACCTGTTCGCGGGAGAGGGGGGCCATCTCAGTTCGCCTTCCGGGTCATGCGGCGCTCGACGCGCTTCTCGTGCTTGCCGAGCACCACGCGGTGCACGTAGATGCCGGGGGTGTGCACCTGGTCGGGGTCGATGGAGCCCACCTCGACGATCTCCTCCACCTCGGCGATGGTGATCTTCGCGGCGGTGGCCATCATCGGGTTGAAGTTGGCGGCGGTCTTCCGGTAGACGAGGTTGCCGAAGCGGTCGGCCTTCCACGCCTTGACGATCGCGTAGTCGCCGGTGATCGCGCGCTCGAGGACGTATTCGCGTCCGTCGAAGGTGCGGGTCTCCTTCTTCTCGCTCTCCTTGACCACCTTGCCCCCCTCGCCGTAGCGCAGCGGCAGGCCTCCCTCGCTGATGACGGTGCCGACGCCGGTCGGGGTGTAGAAGGCCGGGATGCCCGCGCCGCCCGCGCGGAGGCGCTCGGCGAGCGTGCCCTGCGGGGTGAGCTCCACCTCGAGCTCGCCCGAGAGGTACTGCCGCTCGAACTCCTTGTTCTCGCCCACGTACGACGAGATCATCTTGGCGATCTGCTTGTTGCCGAGCAGGATGCCGAGGCCGAAATCGTCGACGCCGCAGTTGTTCGAGACGAACACCAGGCGCTTCTTCTCGAGGGCGCGGAGGGCCGCGATGCAGTTCTCGGGGATGCCGCACAGGCCGAAGCCGCCGGCGAGGATCGTGGAGCCGTCGGGCACGTCGGCGAGGGCGGCCTTGGCGTCGGGGAAGACCTTGTCCATCGAGGCGCGGGCTTACTCCCCTGGCAGACGGGGGGGAAGTCGGTTCGCATCCGCCGCGCCGCGCCGCTAGCCTGTTCCCCACGAAGATGGAGAAGAAGCTCAAGGTCGGCGTGGTCGGGGCGACGGGCATGGTCGGTCAGCGGTTCCTCGCGCTGCTCGAGGACCACCCCTGGTACGAGGTCACCCTGGTGGCCGCGAGCGCGAGCTCCGCGGGCCGCAGCTACCGCGAGGCCGTCGGCAAGCGCTGGAGCCTCGGAACGCCGATCCCGGCCGCGGCGGCGGAGCGCACGGTGTTCGACGCGGCGCAGGTCGAGGCCATCGCCGACCAGGTCGACTTCGTGTTCTGCGCGGTCGACATGGACAAGGAGGCCACGGCGAAGCTCGAGGAGGCCTACGCCCGCCGCGAGACCCCGCTCGTCTCCAACAACTCCGCGCACCGCTTCACGCCCGACGTCCCGATGATGTTGCCCGAGGTGAACCCCGAGCACGCGCAGATCATCGAGGCCCAGCGGCGCCGCCTCGGCACCCAGCGCGGCTTCGTCGCGGTGAAGCCGAACTGCTCGCTCCAGAGCTACGTGCCCGCGCTCCACCCCCTGCGCGAGTTCGGCCTCGAGAAGGTCGCGGTCAGCACGTACCAGGCGATCTCCGGCGCCGGCAAGACGTTCGAGACCTGGCCCGAGATGGTCGACAACGTCATCCCGTTCATCAAGGGCGAGGAGGAGAAGAGCGAGAAGGAGCCGCTCAAGCTCTGGGGCTCGATCTCCGACGGCCGCATCGTCCACGCGAGCGCGCCGCTCATCTCGGCCCAGTGCGTGCGCGTGCCCGCCTCGGACGGGCACCTCGCCACGGTGTTCGCCTCGTTCACCAGGAAGCCTGGGCGCGAGGAGATCCTCGAGCGGTGGCGCACGTTCGTGGGTCGGCCGCAGGAGCTCGGGCTGCCGAGCGCACCGAAGCCGTTCCTCACGTACTTCGAGGACGACGCGCGCCCGCAGACGCGGCTCGACCGCGACCTCGCGGGCGGCATGGGCGTCGCGATCGGGCGGCTGCGCACGGACGCGATCTTCGACGTCCGGTTCGTGTGCCTGTCGCACAACACGGTGCGCGGCGCGGCCGGCGGCGCGGTGCTGTCGGCGGAGCTGCTCACGGCCGACGGGTGGATCACGGCGAAGTAGTGGGCTTCGAGACGTTCCTGCGGTTCGAGAAGAACCCGCTCGACCCGCGACCGTATGCGCCGGGGGAGTTCCTGCGCGCGCTCGACCCTTCGCTCGTCTGCACGGGCGAGGGGCTGGTGTTCGAGTACCGGGTGGATGCGACGGACCCGTGGCCGGCGGTGGTGATCAGCGTCGAGGCGGACGGGTTCCTCGTCTGCGAGAACGACCGCCGCGTCGGCGCCCGACTGCTCGGTCCGCTGGTGCAGTTCGCGGTGGGGCACGCGAAGGACGAGCGGGTGATCGTGGAGTCGGCGTGAGCCGGGTGCTCCGGGCAGCGAGCCCTCCCGGACGCAGTCACGACCCGCAGACGTCTGCGGCTCCACCCGCAGACGTCTGCGCGTGACGTTGGAGCCAGCTTCCATGCCGCCGGTCTTGCACGGATCGGTGCGTGAACCGAGCTGGGTTCGTGGCCTGGAGGGCGCGCACGTTCTCGCTGGGGGCGCAGACGTCGCTGCACGCGCTGGTGCGCGAGCATTTCCCGCCGTTCCTCC
>JAEUKC010000426.1:0-5081 GCA_016794445.1 Myxococcales bacterium | reverse complement strand
GCGTGGCGCTCGCCATCGAGCGGCGCAACAAGGCGTTCGCCGAGCGCTGGGTCGTGCCGGTCAGCTCCGGCATCATCGCCGGCGAGAGCCTCATCGGCATCGTCATCGCCGGCCTCGTCGCCGCGAAGATCTTCCAGCAGTGATGCTAGAAGCCGCCGAGATCTCCTAGAATTTCGCGGCGAACGTGAGCATCGCGAACTTGTCGTTCGTCTCGCGGAGGCGGCGGGTCAACATGCGCACCACGTTCCACAGCACCTCGTAGGCGAGGTCCTTGTGGACGAAGAGCAGCTCCTCGAACGCGTCGCGGTGGATCGCGAGCAGGCGGCAGCGCTCGTGCACGCGCGCGTCGGCCGAGCGGACCGAGTCGTCGAGCAGCGCCATCTCGCCGAACACGTCGCCCGGGCCGACGATGGCGAGCGCCTCTTCGCCCATGCCCTGGAGCTCGCGCGTGATGCGCACGCGGCCCTCGAGGATCACGTAGAGCTTCTCGCCCACGTCGCCGTGGCGGAAGATCGTGGCGCCCTGCGGGTGCCGCTCCTCGACCGCCACCTGCGCCACCAGCGCGAGCGCCGCGGGCCGCAGCCCCGAGAACAGCTGGATGCGCGCGACCTGCTCCTCGCGCTCGGCCCACGCCGAGCTCGACTGCCCCGCTTCGCGAGCGTCCGGAGGGAGGGCGTCCATCGCGCGCGAGATTACCAGAATTCCGCTCGGGTCCGCGATCAGCCGTAGCGGCGTGCGAAGAGCGCCTGCAGGGCCGGGTCGGCCCGCACGAGCCCGAGCGCGTGGTCGGCGTGACCGACCGCGTAGCCGTTGCCGATGACCAGCTCGACGTCCTTGCCGACCCCCTCGGCCCCGAGCGCCGCCCGCGTGAACGAGGTCGACATCGAGAAGAAGTAGGCGCACCCGCCGTCCCGCACGGGCAGGATCGTGGCGAGCTCCACGCCCTCCACGTTGACGCAGCAGACCGCGAGATCGACCTCATGGCCGCCGTTGGCGCCGAGCACGGCGCGATAGACCGACAGAGCGTCACGGGCGTCGAGCGAGAGCACCTCGTCGCAGATCCCGAGCCCGCGGAGGTCGGCCGCGAACGGCGCGTGGGCCTCGAGCCCGAGCACCTTCCCCGTCGGCCCGACCTGCCTCCGGGCCTCCGCCGCGCACAGGATGCCGGACTTCCCGCCTGCGCCGAGGATGACCACCGTCTGCCCGGCCTTCGCGCGCCGCGAGATCTGGATGCCGGCGCCGGCCACGTCGAGGACCGCGAGGGAGAGCCGCTCGGGCAGATCGGCCGGGAGACGCGCGAAAGGAGCCCCGTCGGCGATGACGGCCTTTCCGCGGACGTCGAGCTGAGCGCTGGCGCGGCGGACGGCGCGGAACTCGTCGATCCGGAGAGGGGTCAAAGTGAGTGAAGCGAGGGTGGCGACCCGGTCGCCCACGGTCGGCGCTCGGTCCCGCGCCACGGCGGATCCGACCCACTCGACCGTCCCGAGCAGCATTCCACCGGAGTTTGTGACCGGATTGTGCTGTTTTCCCCGGGCATTCACCGTCCTCCGGACCACGTCGACGATCCCGGCGTCCGTCCCGCCCCCCTCTTCCTCGATCTGGCGAAAGCTGGCCGCATCCACATTCAGGGTCTCGACGTCGACGATGATTTCGTTGTCCCATACGACTTCGAACCGAGCGTCGAGGCGCTCGGCCGGCTGGGGCAGCACGCCCGGAGGCGCAATCACGCGGTGCGCGCCGAATCGGGTTCCCGGAAGAACTGTTCGCTGGTTCATTGTTGGCCCTGTAGGGTGAGACCCATTAGCCTCTGCTTGACCCTGTTGCATACGCGCCGCTAACGTTTTTCCTCCCAGGTTTCCCCCCGCCCCATGGACGCGTCGCAGAAACTGACGGGTGCCCCCCCGGCCCCCCCCGGCTCGAGTCGCCGGGCGTACGCGCTACGCTTCATCTCCGGCAAGTACCAGGGTGGTGAGTTCCCCATCTATCCGGAGAAGCCGATCGTCGTCGGACGCTCGAGCGATCTCGACATGGTCCTCGTCGAGGACATGGTGAGCCGCCGCCACGCGAAGATCGCGTACAGCGGCGATGCGATCACCATCGAGGATCTCGGGTCGACCAACGGCACCTTCGTCAACGGCGAGAAGGTGAAGAAGGCCCGCCTCAAGGAGGGCGACCGCGTCCTCATCGGCACGAGCATCCTCAAGCTCGTCTCCGCCGACCAGAGCGCGCCGGGCCCGGGCGTCGACGCCAAGCAGAACCTCGAGAACGTGGCCGCCGCCCGTCGCACCTCGCAGGTGCGCACCATGAGCGGCTCGCTCCAGGAGGTCCCGCTCCCCGACCTGCTGCAGCTCTTCGGCACCTCGAAGAAGAACGGCATCCTCGTCCTGCGCACCGAGGACGACGTCGGCCGGATCTACCTCCGCAAGGGCAACATCTACTTCGCCACCATCAACGACGCCGAAGACGTCTCGCCGGTGAAGGCCTGCTACCGCATGCTCACCTGGGAGAACGGCTCGTTCGACCTCGATCCGCCCGACGAGCGCACCTTCCCCGAGGAGGTCGACCTCACGGTCGCCGAGGTCCTGATGGAGGGCATGCGGCAGCTCGACGAGTTCAACCGCGTCAAGGAGGGCCTGCCCGCCCTCAACGCGAAGATCGGCCTCGCCCAGCCGCTCATCCCGCCGCTGCGCGACCTCTCGCCCGACGAGATCGACGTCCTGCAGATGGTCCACAACTACGGCTCGGTGGCGCAGGTCCTCAACAAGTCCCTCGCCCCCGACCTGCAGACCGCCACCATCCTGCAGAAGCTCATCAAGGCCCACTACGTGGAACCGCGCTGAAGGCCTGTCGATCAATGCCCCCGGGCTGAAGCCCGGGGCACCGACAGCACCGCAAGCCCGGGGCCTGAAACCCCGGGCTTCACGCCCCGAATCGCAGGCTAGCGCCTCGCTGGCTCCCAAGAAGCGGACGGAGGTCTCGCCCGTTTCACACGACGTGGAGCCCGGGGTGATGCCCCGGGCTTCAGCCGCAGTCGGTGCCCCGGGCTTCAGCCCGGGGGACTCGTAGAAAACACTGCCTGCCGGGCCGCCAGGAACTGAGCTAAAGCCCGACGATGTCCGAGGGTGCGCTCGAGGAGACGCCGTCGCCGCAGAGTCGGCGGGCGCTGCGTCGTGAGCGCCGTCGGCGCCTGCGGGAGGACGCCTGGAACCTCCCCAACATCCTCACCTACGCCCGCGTGGGCATGATCCCGATCGTGCTCTACCTCCTCGATCGCGGCACGCGCCGCGACGGCAACTGGGCCGCGCTGGTCTACGCGCTCGCCGGCATCACCGACGTCCTCGACGGCTTCCTCGCGCGCCGCATGGGCATCGTCTCGGTCATCGGCAAGTTCCTCGACCCGCTCGCCGACAAGCTGATGGTCATGGCGGTGCTCGTCTGGATGGTCACCCTCGGACGCATCCCGGCCTGGGCGGTCATCCTGCTGCTCACCCGCGAGATCTCCATCACCGCGCTCCGCTCCATCGCCTCGAGCGAGGGCTTCGTGATCTCCGCGGCCGAGGGCGGCAAGCAGAAGACCGCTCTCCAGGTGATGGGCATCATCTTCCTGCTGGTCGGCTACCCCTACGAGATCCACCTGCTCGGGATCGACCTCGGCGTCGTCGACATGACCAAGGTCGGCCGCGCGCTCATCTACCTCTCGCTCGTCATGAGCTTCCTCAGCGCCGCGAGCTACATCGCGCTGTTCGGCCGCGCGGTCGAGGCCAAGGAGCAGCGTGAGGACGAGGAAGACAAAGAGGACGCGCGCACCGGCAAGGCTCCACCCGCGTAGCGTCCCGACTAGCTCGCGGCGTCGGCCGTGCCGAGCGCCTTGCGGACGAACAGATCCTCGAGGCTGTCCTTGCGCGGCACGGCCGAGACCACCTGCACCTTGGTCGCGAGCGCCTCGGCGAGGACCGCCGTCAGCGCCTCCTCGCCCTCCACCTCGAGGACCAGCTCCTGATCGAGCGCGCGCAGCACCGCGCCGTGGGTGGAGAGCCGGGCGCGGGCGGCCTCGTCGACGCCGCGCAGGGTGAGCTCGATCATCGTCGCCGAGCGGTTGACCAGCTCGCGCATGGTGCCGCGCTCGACCACCCGCCCCTTGTGCAGGATGACCACGCGATCGCACAGCGCCTCCACGTCGGAGAGCACGTGCGAAGAGAACAGCACCGTGCGCCCGCGCCGCCGCTCCTCGAACACGAGGTCGCGCACCTCGCGGCGCCCGAGCGGATCGAGCCCGCTCATCGGCTCGTCGAGCACGAGCAGCTCCGGGTCGGCGACCAGCGCCGCGGCGAGCCCGGTCCGCTGCAGCATGCCCTTCGAGAGCCGGCCCACCGGGCGATCGGCGGCGTAGGTGATCCCGACCCGCTCGATCACCTCGGCGGTCCGCGCGGGGCGCTCCGCCGCGGGCACCGACGAGAGCCGCGCGCACAAATCGACGAACTCGCGCGGCGTCAGGTAGGGGTAGACGTAGGGGTTCTCGGGCAAGAAGCCGACGCGCTCGCGGGCCGCGGGCTCGGAGGTGCGCACCCCCCGGATCTCGAGCGAGCCCGCCGTCGGCGCCGAGAGCCCCATCAGGCACTTGATGGTGGTGGTCTTGCCCGAGCCGTTCGGCCCGATGAGCCCGACGATCTCGCCGGCGTTCACGTCGAACGACACGCCGCGGACGGCCTGCACCTTCTTGCGCAGGAAGCCGACCTCGTAGGTCTTGTGGAACTCGTCCACCCGCACGAGAGGCGTGGTCATTCGCTCGGTCGCTCCCGGGCCACGTCTACATCGGTGCCCTCGTACTCGTGGAGCTTGTACTGGATCTTGCGGGCCGAGATGCCGAGCACCGTGGCGGCGCGCGAGGTGGAGCCCGAGACGGCCTCCAGCGTCCGCAGGATCGCCCACCGCTCGAGCTCGGCGATCGTCGCGCCGGGTACCCGGGGGAGATCGGTCGCGGCCGCGGCCTGCGGGGCGACGCTGGCGGGCAGGTGGCGCGGCTCCACGCGCGGTCCTTGCCCGAGCACGATCGCCCGCTCGATCGCGTTCTCGAGCTCGCG
>JAEUKC010000410.1:0-22291 GCA_016794445.1 Myxococcales bacterium | reverse complement strand
GTGTAGTCGGCGAAGAACGAGTTGAGCCGGCGGTATTCCACGCGGAGCTCGATCGGGAGGCGGTCGAGCTCGCGCCGCTCGGCGGACCACGAGTCAGACATGGGACGTACCTTACACTCGATCTCGTCGCTGTGCTCGGATACGATCGCAGGTCCCGGTATCAATGACGACTGACAAGAAGGCGCTCGGCAAGATCGCGCTGCAACGGCAGGTCACCCAGTCCGGGGAAGACCCGGCCGAGGCGTTGGAGAAGCTCCGCGCGCTGAGCGAGAAGCACGGTGTGCCCGGGCTCGATCTGACGCAGGTCGCGATCCCGCTCGAGCACCTCGCGCTCCTGCCGCGCGAGATCGCGGTGCGGCACGTGGTGCTGCCGGTCCTCGTGCAGGACGAGCGCATCTTCCTCGCGATGGCCAACCCCGACGACAAGCGGGTGATCGACGAGCTCGAGTTCGTCACCGGCAAGCGCGTGTTCCCCTACGTGGCGCCGGAGCCGATCCTCGCCAAGGTGATCGAGGCCTCGTACGAGCTCAAGACGCGCGGCGAGTCCTACTACCTCGGCCCGATGGTGCCGCAGGAGGTGCTGGTCAAGCTCGGGCTCGCCGAGGCGCCGGTCAGCAGCTCGCCGCCGATCGCGCCGCCGCCGCGTCCACCGCCGCCGGCGCTGCCGCCGCGTCCGCCGCTGCGTCGTCACGCGAGCGACGACCGCATGCCGGCGTCGATCATCGCCGAGAAGCTCGAGCGCGAGGCGGGACCCGAGAACAGCCTCCTCGAGGGCGATTTCGGCGGCGGGAGCGATCTGTCCACCGTCGGCGCCGTCCCCGTGCCGACCAGCGGCGGCTCGTACACCGGCCCGAACCCGGGCACGGCCAACGGCAAGACCGTGCTCGTGGTCGACGACGAAGAGGACATCCGTCGCCTGCTCAAGCGCGTGCTCACCGACCGCGGGTACAAGGTGCTCGAGGCCGACCGCGGCTCCACCGCGCTGCGGCTGGTCAAGGAGCAGGTCCCCGATCTCATCATCCTCGACGCCATGCTCCCCGAGCTGCACGGCTTCGAGATCTGTCGCCGCATCAAGGGCTCGCAGAAGTACGGTCAGATCCCCATCATCATGGTGAGCGCCGTGTATCGCGGCTGGCGCTACGCCGAGGACCTGCGCACCAACTACGGCGTCGACGCCTACATCGAGAAGCCGTTCCGCATCACCGAGGTGATGAAAGCGGTCGAGCAGGCCATCCTCAGCAAGAAGGGCGACAACTCCGCGGCGCAGCTCTCCAAGGAGGAGATCAGCGCCGAGGCCGAGAAGTCACTCCAGGCGGGCATCGCCGCCTACCAGGCAGGAGACCTCGACACGGCCGTGAACCACCTGCGGCGCGGGTCGCAGATCGACCCCCTCGCCTACCGCGTGCACTACCACCTTGGCTTGCTCTACGGAAAGAAGAACCTCCTCTTCGAGGCCATCCAGGCGCTCGAGACGGCGGTCGAGATCAACGGGCGCCATTTCCCCGCCCTCAAGAACCTCGCGGTCCTCTACCAGAAGGCCGGCTTCAAGCTGAAGGCCATCGAGATGTGGGAACGCGCACTCGGTCAGGCACCGGACGACACCACCCGACACGGGATCAAAGAACATCTGCTCACGTTGCTCTGAACCTCGATCTCTCTTCGCTTCGCTTCGTCAGGACCGAGGGCTGTCACTCCAGCGAGACAGCGTCGGATCCTCGACATCCCGCGGCAATCGGAGGAAGGTAGTGGGCTGCCGATGAAGTTCCTGTGCGACAACTGCAAGGCGAAGTACCAGATCGCCGACGACAAGGTGCAGGGCAAGACCCTGCGCATGAAGTGCCGCAAGTGTGGGCACACGATCGAGATCCGCGCGCTCGAGGGCGGAGCCGCTCCTTCCACGGCGGGCGAGACCATGCAGGTCACCGCGCTGAGCGAGGAGGCCGCTGCGCACCTGAACCTCGACACCAAGCCCGCCGCGCCCCGCCCGGCTGCGGGCGCTCCGGCCGCTCCGCGCGCCGGCGCTCCGACCGCTCCGGCGGCGCCCGCGGCTCCGCGTCCCACGACCGGCGCTGCACCCCGTCCCACCACCGCCGCCGCACCTCGTCCGACCACCGGTGTCGCGCCGCGCCCCACCACCGAGACCACGCGGGGGACCGGTCCCACCGCGCCGCGCCCCACCACTGGTACCGGGCCGGCCGTCCCCGGGGCCGTGCCGCGCGCCGGCGCTGCGCCCGCGCCCAAGCCCGAGGGCAGCGCGCTCGCCAACGCCTTCAAGAAGTCCGTCGACGACGCCCCGCCTCCTTCCACGCACGAGCCGTCGCCGCATGGCATGGGCTCGGGAAACCCTGGCTCCGCCGATCCTCCCGCCGAGGAGTGGTACGCCGCGATCGACGACGTGCCGGTGGGGCCGATTCGCCTCGCCGAGCTCCGCGCGAAGTACACCCAGGGTGGTGTGCACGACGGCACGCTCGTGTGGCGAGAGGGCTTCGAGGAGTGGCGCCCGCTCGTCACGCTCACCGACCTCCACCGCCTCGTGAAGGAGGAGGTCTCGGGCGCGATGGCGCCGCGCTCCTCGCTCCTGCCCAACGGTCCGCAGCAGGGCAACCGCAGCTCCGCGCGTCCGGCCGGCCCCACCCGCGGTGGCGGCGCGCCGATGGCCTCGCCGCGTGCGCCGGTCGTCCAGCCCTCGCGCAGCAACGTCATCCCCTTCGATCGGGCTGCGGCGCGCAAGCTCGACGACGACCTCGAAGACCTGCCCACGCAGATCGCCGCGGCGCCCCTGCTCGCGCCCACGCCCGAGCCCGCCGCCACTGCGCACGACGATCCCTTCGCGCCCGCCGTCGCGGCGGTCGCCAAGTCCGACCCGTTTGTTCGTGAGGGCGTGTCCGATCCGTTCGCGCCCAAGCCGCCGGCCACCGCGTTCGCGCCGGCCGCGGCGCCGGCGCCTTCCACGGCGAACCTCGCCACGGTGCCGCTCGATCCGCACGCGCATCGCGAGACGATGCTCGAACACATCGCGCACAAGACCGGCATTTCCAAGGGCATCGCCGGCCTGGTCGCCGCCGCGTGCTTGCTCCTCGGCGTCGTGATCGCCGTGCTCGTCGTCGGTCGCAAGACGGTGGTGCAGGAGCGCATCGTCGAGAAGACGGTCGCCGGGCCGACGGTCACGGTCACGGTCACGGTCCCTGGTGCGGCGGTCCCCGCCCCGGTCGCGAGCGCGAGCACCGACCCGGGGAGCGGCAAGGTGGCCGTCAAGTCCGGCGCCGGCACCCCGGCACCGGGCGCGACCACGGCGGCCCCCACCAACACCGGCATCAAGGGCCTCGATCTCGGTCCGGCTGGCCCCGACGTCCCAGGCGCGAGCACGGGCGGTGGTGGCGGCGGTGGCGGTGGCGAGAAGCTCGCGGGTTCCCAGGTCGAGACAGTGGTCGGCTCCAAGCGCACCAGCGTCCGCAAGACCTGCTACGAGCCCTACTCGGACAAGGGCTCGGCGACCGCCAAGATCCGGCTCAACATCAACGCCGACGGCAGCGTCAGCAGCGTGGATCTGCTCAGCACGACGGGAGATTCGGCCATCGGCTCCTGCGTCCAGAAGCTCGCGAGGGGTTGGCGGTTCCCTGTCAGCGGCTCTGGCGGTACCTTCGACGTGCCGTTCTTCTTCGGCACTTGAAGTCCGTCACTGCTGGGGTTTCGAGCTTGGGGTTTCGAGCGCTTGTGAATGAGGCGGGCGTGGGGCACGTCCCACCCCCGACGGAGGTCTCCGATGTCGGTTCGTTCGTTCCGTAAGGTGCTGGGTCGCAGTCTGCTGGGAATGGCCGCTCTGGTCAGCGGAGCGGTGTTCGTCTCGAGCGCCGCCGCGCAGGTTCCACCGATCCCGGTTCCACCGGGGGGCATCCCGGGTCTGCCTCCGGGTGTTCCTGGTGGCGCGCCCACCGGCGTCCCCGGCCTGCCGCCCATCCCCGGTATCCCCGCCCCCGGCGGAACCCCGGCCGTGCCCAACATCCCGGGCATGCCCGCCACCCTGTTCTCGCCCACCGGTTCGCTGCTGATGCCGGCGATGAAGGACGAGACCAAGAAGATCTACCAGAAGGAGATCGACGCCCTCGCCGCGACCAAGAAGGCGCAGGTCGAGAAGATCCCGCTCCTCACCGACTCGTCGAAGGAGGAGGTCAACGCGTTCGCCGGTTGCGACGACTCGGGCAAGACCTTCGTGGTCCTCACCGAGGGCATGTACCAGATGCTCGATCTCATGTCGCAGTGTCGCGCGACCGACGAGACCTTCGGCACCAACTACTGCGACGAGTACCTCAAGGAGCTCGCCAAGCAGCAGGAGGGCAAGGCCAAGATCCTGCCCCTGCCGCCGGGCCTCCTCGACCCGACCAAGTCGCTCGATCAGAAGAAGCTCAAGCGCCAGCGCCAGCTGTTCCAGGAGGCCGCCGGCTACGTCGTCGGTCACGAGCTCGCGCACCACTACATGGGTCACCTCGGCAGCGCGTGCACCGGCGGCCCCGGTGGCACGATGAAGCCCGGCGACGCGGTCAAGCTGATCAAGAAGGTCGTCCCAGCGGTCAACCAGATCAACGAGAGCCAGTCCGACTCCGAGGGCATCAAGAACCTGCTCGACGCTGGCCAGAACGAGGCCGACTACAAGTGGAGTGAGGGCGGTGGCCTGATGGTCATCGAGTTCTTCAAGAAGCTTCGCGATCTGAACCCGAGCTCGGTGCTCTTCACGTTCATGAAGACCCATCCCGAGCCCGAGGTCCGCGTCTTCGTCGTGAAGCAGACGGCAAACCTGTGGCGCATGCAGCACCCGGGTGCGGTCACGGGCAACGGCGGCACGGGTGGTGGTCCGACCGCGCCCAAGCTGCCGATCCCGACCATCCCTGGGATCCCGGCCCCCGCTCCCAAGTGAGGCCTCCGAGTCGACGGACGTGAAAGATCGGTCCTTCGTCCCCGTTGGGGCAACAGGCCCTGGGGCCGAAGGGTCGATCCATCACAAAGCAACTGAGCCAGGAGACACGATGAGCACCTTGCGAACGGTGGTGGTGACGGGGGCCTGCTTGGGCCTGGGTGTCGTGCTGTCGGTGGGCTGTGAGCCTCGTCACCGCAACGGTGCCGGCGCCGCCGCGCCCACCACCTCCGTCGCCTCGACGACGGCCCCCACCGCCACGACCACGGCCCCTGCGGCCACCACCACCGTGGCGCCCACCGCCACCACCACGGCGCCCACCGCCACCACCACCGCGGCGCCCACCGCCACGGCCACCACTCCACCCGCGGTGGGCATCCCCACCTGGCCCATGCCGAGCGGCATGGACCCGAACGTGGTCGGTGACATCGTCAAGAACACCATCGGCACGCTGGGTGGTGGCGCGGTGCCCACCTCGCCGGCCGGCGACCCGATCGAGGCCTCGATCAAGGCCACCGCCGCCAAGGCCGCCCCCGGCTTCACCGCCGCCGGCCCCATCGGCAAGGCCAACCTCAAGACCGGTGAGCACGCCGGCATGGTGTTCAACTTCCAGCCGGGCAAGTGTTACATCGCCATCGGCGCGGGCGGCCCGGGCGTGAACAAGGTGGCGCTCTACCTCATGACCACCCCGCCGGCGCCGCAGGCCGTGCTGATGACCGAGAACCCGGGGACCAACGCTCCGGTCATGGGCGCCGGCGGCAAGCTCTGCCCCCCGGCGGCCGTGAGCGCCAAGGTCGACGCCCAGCTGGTCGACGGCAACGGCCTGGTCGGCGTGCAGATCTGGGTGAAGTAGCTTCGACCCTCTGCTCTGGAATTTTGCCTGAGCGCCCGCCCGTGGAGGCGGGCGCCACTCCCTGCGTGCGCTCCGCTCACTCCGGTCGCGAAAATTGCTGCTAGCCTCGGCGGGTCATGGTGGATCCGCCGCGGGGGGGGCTGTCGCGACTGGTCGACTTGATGGCCGTCGATGGTCGCTTCGCGGGCGACACGATCACCCGTCCTCACCAGCGCCTCTTGCAGGTGCGTCGCGCCGAGCGCTTCGTCACCGTCGCGCCCGCGGCGATCTGGGACGAGGAGCCGCTCCTGCTCAAGCCGCACTTCGAGAAGGCGGTCGAGGGCGAGGCGGCGATCCTCCTGCTCGGCAAGCCGCGCGAGCGCGATCTCGCCGCGGTGCTGCAGAAGGGCGTGCACGCGCTCCTGCCACCCGTGCCGGACGCCGACGAGCTGTTCTTCGCGCTTGCCGGCGCCTTCGATTCGCTCGAGACCAAGGCCCGCGCCGAGTCGCGCGGCAAGTGGCTGCAGCGCTACCGCTACGAGCTCGGCGAGCTGATCGAGATCGCCCGCGCCCTCACCACCGAGCGCGACCCGGACAAGCTCCTCCCGCTCATCCTCGAGAAGGCGCGCTTCATCAGCGGCGCCGACGCGGGCAGCATCTACGTGGTCGAGGGCGACGACCCGGACCCGGCGCGCCGCACGCTTCGCTTCAAGACCTCGCAGAACGAGTCGATCGCCTACGAGTCGCGCGAGTTCACGCTCCCGATCAGCAACCGCTCCATCACGGGATCCGCCGCGCTCAACAAGCAGACGCTGAGCATCCCCGACGTCTACGAGCTGCCGCCCGGCACGCCCTACGGCTTCGACCGCTCGTTCGACCAGCGCATGGGGTACCGCAGCAAGTCGATGCTCGTCGCGCCCATGGTCTCGGCGCAGGGCGAGATCATCGGCGTGCTGCAGCTCATCAACCGCAAGCGCGACCCGAAGATGCGCTTCAAGACCCAGGACGAGGTCGAGGAGCACGTGGTCGCCTTCGACGAGCGCGCCGAGGAGCTGGTGCGCACGCTCGCCGCCCAGGCGGCGATCGCCCTCGAGAACGCGCTGCTCTACGCGGAGATCAACCGCATCTTCGCCGGGTTCGTCACCGCCAGCGTCGAGGCCATCGAGCAGCGCGACCCGACCACGAGCGGTCACTCGCGCCGCGTCGCCACGCTCACCGTCGCCCTCGCCGAGGCCGTGGATCGCGAGTCCACCGGGGCCTACTCGGCGGCCTCGTTCAGCGCCAACGATCTGCGTGAGATCGAGATCGCCTCGCTCCTCCACGACTTCGGCAAGATCGGCGTCCGCGAGGAGGTGCTGGTCAAGGCCAAGAAGCTGTTCCCGTGGCAGCTCGCGGCCATCCGCCGGCGGCTCGACTTCGCGGCCAAGGCGCACGAGGCCGACGTGCTCGCGCGGCGTTGCCGGCTGCTCGAGCGGCACGCCCCCAAGACCGATCTCGACGCGCTCGACGCCGAGCTCGAGAAGCGCCGGCAAGAGCTCATCCACGCCTGGGCGGCCATCCTCGGCGCCAACGAGCCCACCGTGCTCAAGAGCGGCGAGTTCCGCACCGTCGAGGGCCTCGCGCGCGACACGTACACCGACCTCGAGGGCGACATCCACCCGCTGCTCGAGGCCGAGGAGATCGCCTCGCTCTCGATCACGCGCGGGTCGCTCACGAGCTCGGAGATCGACGAGATCCGCTCGCACGTCGTGCACACCCGGAGCTTTCTCGAGAAGATCCCGTGGGGCCGCAGCTTTCGCCGCGTTCCGCAGATCGCGGGCTGTCACCACGAGAAGCTGAACGGCGCGGGGTACCCGTCGCGCCTCAAGGGCGAGGAGATCCCGCTCCAGTCCAAGATGATGTCGATCTCCGACATCTTCGACGCGCTCACGGCGAGCGACCGCCCCTACAAGCGCGCGGTGCCGGTCGATCGCGCGCTCGACATCCTCGGCTACGAGGTGAAGGACGGCGCGCTCGACAGCGAGCTCGTGCGCCTGTTCGTCGACGCGCGGGTGTGGGAGCGGCTGCACGAGCCCGCGCCCGAGACGGGTCGGCTGCTCCGCCTCTCGTAGCCTTCGGCGGCAGTTCACCACCCCGCCGCGCTCGCGCCGCGCTTTTCGTGATCGACGCGCAGTGCTTTGCTTGTCCGATGGGGCGGCTCTCTCTGATCTTCTTCGTGGGCGTGTGCGGTTGTGTCGAGGCCACCGAGGCGCTGCCGCCGCCCGCGGCTCCCGCGCCCGTGCCCATGCTGTCGAGCGCGCAGATCACCCACGTGGCGATCGGCTGGGACGATCTCTGCCTGCTGGCCGGGGGCAAGGTGCTCTGCAAGAAGGACTGGTCCGACGCGCCCACCGCGAGCTCCTTCGTGGGGCTGCCGATCGACGGCGCCGTCGAGCTCTCCATAGGGCGCAAGCACGCCTGCGCGCGGGTCGTCTCGGGCGGCCTCGCGTGCTGGGGCGATCGCGCCGCCTTCGCGCCGGGTCAGCCGGGCATCGCGCGGGTCCCCGAGGCAGTCCCGGGCTTCGCCGACGTCGTCGAGGTGCGGGTCTCCGAGACGGCCACCTGCACGCGGCGCGCGGACGGCACGATATGGTGCGTCGGTCTCGTGGGCAACGCCAAGCTCGGCGACGTCGCGTTCGCGGCGCCGACAAGGGTCAAGGGGGTCGACAAGGCCTCCATGCTGTCGCTCGGGGGCGGGAGCCTCTGCGCGCGGCGGCTCGACGGCACCGTGTGGTGTCGCGGTCCCAAGGGGCAGTCGACCACGCTCGCGAACCTCGATCACGTCGTCGATGTCGCGGCCACGAGCGCGTGGACGTGCGCGCGCCGGACCAGCGGCAGCGTGCAGTGCTTCCACCCCGAGGAGGCCGCGAGCGTGAGCGCGAAGCCCGTGCCGATGGCCTACGCGCACGAGGATCCCTCGCTGCCCTCGGTCGGTGGGATCCTCGACGCGGTCTCGCTCGTCGGCGGCGAGGGGCACGCGTGCGTGCTCCGGTCGAACGGCACGGTCGTGTGCTTCGGCGAGAACGACTACGGCCAGCTCGGCGACGGCTCACGCGCCGCCTCGGGCGAGCCGCGGCCGGTGCGCAAGCTCACCTCGGCGGTCGCGATCGCGTGCGGCGAGGGGCGCACGTGTGCGCAGCGCGCCGACGGCACCGTGGTGTGCTGGGGCCGCGACCTGCTCGACGACTCGATGTTCCACGCGCTGACTGGGCGCCGTGCGAAGCCGGGGCCGCCCGGGGAGCACGACTCGCTCGCGCCCGAGCCGCTGCGGGTGCCCTCGGTCGTGCCGATGACCAAGGGCTAGAGCCCGCAGTTGGCGTAGATCGGCGACGACCAGCCCTTGCCGCTGCGCGCCCGCAGGACCGTGCAGGTGGAGGGGACCGTCACGACGGAGGCCTTCTGGTACGCCTTGCCGTCGACGAAGACCTCGGCGTCCTCACCCTCGACCGAGAGCGAGAGCTTGGTCACGCCCTCGAGCGCGTCGCCCACCCGCGCGAGAGGGCCGCCTTCGGCCTGGGCGGTGAACGAGCAGGCGAGCGCGTCGCGCACGCAGGTGCGGCCGAGCTCGAGGCCCTCCCGGATGGCGAGCTTCGTGTGTGCCGCCGCGACCACGAACGTGGACGCGCGCAGGTGGTCCTCGTGGCTGTCGGTGCCGCCGAACGCCGCGAGCCGGCGCCGCTGCTTGCGCACCTCGGCGTCGAGCCCGGTGAACGAGATGCGCAGCGAGGCCTCGCCGTCGCCGAGCAGGTAGCGATCGCGCAGGTGGGTGGCCGTGAGGTTGAACACCTCGAGGCCGTGCGCGAGCCGCGTGATCGCGCTGATCTCCGCGGGAAACGTGCCCTTCTGGGTGAACGGACGCCACGAGAGATCCACCTTGGCCATGGCGAACGAGGAGCCGGGCAGCGGCGTGACGAAGGGGTGGTGGATCGAGAGCAGGCCACCACGCGCCACCCACCGCTCGAAGAAGCGCGCGGGGTCGGCCTGGGCCTCGGACAGCGGGACGTCGGCCAGGACCGCGTCGAGGTCGGCGAACGACGCGCCGACGTGACCATACTTGTGGTCGGTGTACTCGAAGCCCGGGATCAGCACGAGGCCGTCGCTCTCGGCCGCGGCGATGGACTTCCGGAGCGTGCGCTGGCCGTCGGCGACGAAGCTGCGGGCGTCGGCGTCGAGGTAGAAGCGCGCGCCGACGTGCGGCGTGAAGACCACGAAGTCGAGCTTCTCCTTGCGGGCGAGCTCGATCGTGCGGTCGAGGCCGCGCGTGACGTCGCTCGGATCGTCGGGCGGCGCGACGTGGCAGTGCAGGTCGCCCGCGAGCACGAGCGCGCCACCGGGCAGCACGAGCGGCGACGGGGACGGCCGGTGAGCGCTCGTCATCGCGTAGTCGACGAGGTCGTGGCGCGAGCACGCGAGGCCCGCGAGGGCACAGCTGACGAGGGCGAGTCTGTGCATCGACAGGCGAGACGGAGCGACCGCGAGGGAGATGCAATGGGGCGGCCCGATTCCGCAGGCCGCCGCTACCCGAGGAAGCGGCGGACGAGGGCCGGGAAGCGGTCGGCCATGGGGATGCCGTCGCGCTTCCACTCCGCGCGCAACGCTCGCGCCTCGGCGATCCAGCGCTCGGGTGGCAGCGCGGACTCGAGCACCTCGCGCAGGAGGCGCGACAGGGCGGGCACCTCGCCGCTCGACGAGATGGCGACGAGGAACGGCGGGCGCCGGAGCACCGCGCCGAAGAAGGCGCTGGCGCTCGGCGGGTCGTCGACCGCGTTGACGAAGATGCGTCGTGCCTCTGCGCCGGCAGCCACCTCGCGGTTGCTCGCCGGGTCGTTGGTGGCGGCGATGACCAGCCAGACACCGTCGAGATCGGCCTCCCGGAAGCGGCGCTCGTGGAGGGTGACGCGGGCCTCGTGCGCGCGCACCGCGGCCGAGACGTGCTCGGCGACGACGACGACCTCGGCGCCCGCGGCGATGAGCTCGGCGACCTTGCGCGCGCCGACCGACCCGGCGCCCACCACCAGCACGCGCCGGCCCTCGAGGCGCAGGAACAGGGGGTACGGCTCGATCACGGCAGGGGGACCTCGGTGAGGGTCCGGGCGAGGGCGTCGTAGGTGGCGCGGCGGGGATCGTCTCGGCGGAACACGAGGCGGAACCAGTCGGTGTGGGGGGTCACGCGCGGGAACAGCCGCACGAGTCGGCGCGCGCGCAGATCCTCACGGACGAGGTGGGTCGGCAGCACCGCGACGCCCTCGCCCGCGACCACCAGCGCCCGCATCGCGGCCGTGGTGCCGATCCGCACCACCTTGCCGAACGAGAGCGAGAAGGTGGCCGCGTCGCGGAAGTAGGTGAAGAGGGGCAGGTCGGGGCTCGCGTCGACGAGCACGTGGGCCGGGGCGTCGTCGGCGTCGCGGAGCGGGCGCTTGCGCAGGAGCCGCGGCGCGGCGACGAACGTGTAGGTCTCCTCGTGGAGCGGCAGCGCCTCGAGCTGCGGATCGCCGAGCCGCATGGAGGTGACCGCGCAGTCGATCTCGAGCGAGCGGACGCGGGTGACGATGTCGGGCCCGGACCCGAAGTAGAGGTGCACGGTGAGGTGCGGCAGCGCGTCGGCGAGGGTGCGCAGCGCAGGGGTGAGCCACGCGACGCCGAGCTCGTGGCGCGTACCCATCACGAGCTCCATGGGGACGCCCGCGTGCTCGCCGCGGGCCGCGCGCACGCAGCCCGCCGCGGCGTCGAGCACGAGCCGCGCCTGGGGCACGAGCGCGAGGCCGGCGGCGGTGAGGCGGACGGTGCGCGTCGTCCGCTCGAACAGGCGCGCGCCGAGCTCGTCCTCGAGCTGCTTGATGCGGTGCCCGAACGCCGCCGGGGTGAGGCCGACCGCGCGGGCCGCCGCCCGGAAGCGGAGGAGCCGCGCCGCCGCGTCGAAGCAACGCAGGCTGTCGATCGACGGCAGGGCCATCCGAGGTCCGTTCTAGCATCCCAGCGCCGGCCGCGTTACGCGCCCGCCATGCTGAAGATCGAGGATCTGGTGGTGGGGCAGGGCGTCGAGGCGAAGTCGGGGGGGACCGTCTCGGTCCACTACACGGGTACGCTCACCGACGGGAAGAAGTTCGACAGCTCGCTCGACCGCGGTCGTCCGTTCTCGTTCCAGATCGGCGCGGGCCGGGTCATCCAGGGCTGGGAGCAGGGCGTCGCCGGCATGAAGGTCGGCGGCAAGCGCAAGCTCACCATCCCGCCGGAGCTCGGCTACGGCGCGCGTGGGTTCCCGCCCGTCATCCCGGCCCACGCCACGCTGGTGTTCGAGATCGAGCTCCTGGGGGTCTCGTGAACGCACGGCTCGGCTTTCTCCTCGTGGCCCCGCTCGCGCTGCCCGCGCTCGTCGCGTGCTCCAAGGTGGCGGAGCCGGACCCGCCTGCGAAGGTCGACCCCGCGGCGAAGCCCTCGACCACGGTGGGCGGCGGGGTCACGGCGGGCTCGAGCGCACCCGCCAAGGCCGTGCCGCTCGACTCCACCAAGCCCGGCGCGCTCGAGAAGGTCGACATGAAGCTCGGCACGGGCGCCGAGGCGGTGAACGGCAAGAAGGTGAAGGTGCACTACACGGGCACCCTCACCAACGGCACCAAGTTCGACAGCTCGCTGGACAGCGGCAAGCCCTTCACCTTCACGCTCGGCATGGGCGAGGTCATCCGCGGCTGGGACATCGGCGTCGCCGGCATGAAGGTCGGCGGCAAGCGCAAGCTCACCATCCCCTACCACCTGGCCTACGGCGAGGCGGGCAGCCCTCCCACCATCCCGCCGAAGGCCACGCTGCTGTTCGACGTCGAGCTGCTCGGGGTCGAGTGAAGCCGCTCCTCGCGGCGGTCCTGTTCGTGCTCGCGCAACTCGGGTGCAGCTCGGACGACGCACCCGCGGCGACCGAGACCCCCGAGACGGGCACCCCCGCCTGCGCGGCGGGCGAGGCGTGCTTCCGTGAAGGCGTGCCCTGCGACGGCAAGGAGACGTGTCGGGTCTGCGGCTTCGAGAGCTACGTGCGCGAGGCGCCGCGGTGCCTCTGCAAGAGCGGCAAGTGGGAGTGCACCCTGACCGCCTGCGGGCCCTTCACGCCGAACACCTTCGTCGACCCCGAGTGCAAGACGCGGCGGGACGCGGGCGGGCCGGTCGACACGGGAACCAGCGAGGACACCGGAGCCGGGGACGCTGGAGCCCGGGACGCTGGAGCCGGGGAGAGTGGGCCGGACGACACCGGAGCCACCGCCGAGGCCGGGGACGGCGCGCCCGGCTGAAGCCGCTTCCCGGGCGCGGCCTTCGCTTGTACCTTCGTCGGGTCATGGCCAAACCCATCCTCGGACGCGACGTGTACCTGGCTCTGGCCGCGGTCGGCTGGGCCGACGGAAACCTCGACCGCGAAGAGGCCGACGCCATCGTGCGCACGGCGCTCGAAGAGGGCCTCGAGCTCGACGCGATCAACGAGATCGAGGAGGCGGTGAAGAAGCCGGTCGAGATGGGCATCATCGATCGCCTGCACATGTCCAAGGCCGACCGCCTGTACGTGTACGCGGTCGCCTCGTGGATCACCCGCCTCGACGGCGTGATCACGCCCGAGGAGGAGGCGGTGCTGAGCAAGCTCGGCCAGCAGCTCGGCGTGCCCGACGCGCCCCGCAAGCACGCCGACTCGATCATGCAGGAGATCGCCGGCGTGGGCGATCGCCCCGACCGCTTCGATCTGCTCGCGCTGCGCACCACGCTCGAGGAGCGGCTCGCCCAGGCGCAGGCCGTCCGCGCCGCCAAGAGCGACGACAAGCCGAGCGAGTGAGAGGGCTCGAGGCGGGGTTCGACCGTGGCTGATCCGCGAGGCCGAGGCGACAGCGAGTCGCTTCCGCCCGAGCTCCTCGAGTCGATCCCCCCTGCGGATCCGCTCGCCGACGATCCCTACGAGGTCGACGAGCAGCTGCTCGACCGCGCGCGCGCGATGGAGCTTCGTGACTACTTCTCGCTCTTGCACCTGCACCGCCCGGTCACCGTCGACGACCTCCCCGACGACGAGCAGATACGGCGGGCGTTCCGCGGCTTCGCCCTCGAGTGCCACCCCGATCGCTTCGAGGGCGCCGAAGAGGACGTGCGCGCGGCCGCGACCATGCTGTTCGCGCGTGGCGCCGAGGCCTACCGCGTGCTGCTCGATCCGCTCCTGCGTCGCCGCTATGCGCGAACGCTGCTCGAGGAGCACACGCTGCGCATGACCCACGAGGAGCTCGCGCTCTCGGCGCGCGCCCCCGACGTGACGACCAGCGACCGCATCGTCGACCTCGTGCGCTCGAAGGCCGCCGAGCCTTTCGCGCAGCGGGCCGACGAGCTCCTCGACCGCGGAGAGCTCAAGCAAGCCCGCCTGCAGCTGCAGCTCGCCGTGGTCAAGGACCCGCAGAACCCTCGCCTCGAGGAGCGCCTCCGCGCGCTCGACGCCGACCTCGCCAAGAAGGCTCGCTGACCCCAGAACGGCCCTACGGATGAACCCCCTCACCGTCGCCCGCGCCCAGATGGAGCTCAGTCTCGGGTTCCACATCGTGTTCTCCGCGCTCGGCATCGGGATGCCGCTCCTGATGCTGGTCGCGGAGGCCCGCTTCCTGCGCACGGGCGAGGAGCACTACCGGTCGCTCGCGCGGGTGTGGGGCAAGGCGACCGCGCTGCTCTTCGTGGTCGGCGCCGTCTCCGGCACCGCGCTCTCGTTCGAGCTCGGGCTGCTCTGGCCCAAGTTCATGGCCTTCGCGGGCCCCGCGCTCGGGCCGGCGTTCGCGCTCGAGGGGTACGCGTTCCTGCTCGAGGCCATCTTCCTCGGCCTCTATCTCTACGGGTGGGATCGCCTCTCGCCGCGGGCCCACTGGTGGACGGGCGTGCCGGTCGCGGTCTCCGGCTGCGTCTCGGGCATCCTCGTCGTCGGGGCCAACGCCTGGATGCAGTCGCCGCGCGGGTTCACCGCGGTCGGCGGCAAGATCGTCGACCTCGACCCGTTCGCCGTGTTCCGCAACCCGTCGTGGATCCCGCTCGCCGCGCACAGCACGTTCGCCTGCTACACGGCGGTCGGGTTCGCGGTCGCCGGCGTGTATGCCTTCGGCATGTTGCGCGGTCGCGACGGCCCGCGGCAGCGCGCGGGGCTCACCATCGCGATGGCCGTCGGGACCATCGCGGGCGTCCTGCAGCCGCTCACCGGCGACCGCCTCGCGAAGCTCCTGTTCCACACGCAGCCGGCGAAGCTCGCCGCCATGGAGGCGCACTTCCACACCGAGACCGGCGTCGGGCTCCTCGTGGGTGGGATCCCCGACCCGGCGACCGGCAAGGTCGCGTACGGGATCTACCTGCCCAAGATGCTGTCGTTCATGTCGACCGGCGACTTCAACGCCAAGATCGTCGGGCTCTGGGATTTCCCGCCCGATCAGCGGCCCAACGTCCTCGTGTGCCACTTCGCGTTCCAGCTGATGGTCGCGGCGGGGTTCGGCCTCGCGGGTCTCGGCGCGCTGTGGGCGCTGTTCGCCCTGCGCAAGAAGCCCCTCGGCACCTGGATGCTGCGGCTCATCGCGCTCGCGGCGCCGCTCGGTTTCCTCGCCCTCGAGGCCGGCTGGTTCGTCACCGAGGTGGGGCGCCAGCCGTGGATCATCCACGGCGTCCTGCGCACCGCCGACGCGGTCACGCCGCGCGACGACGTCATGTACACGTTCGTCCTCTACATCGCGCTCTACATCGGGCTCGCGGTGGCGCTCGTGGCGCTGCTCCGCGCCCTCGCGCGCAAGTACGCCGAGGTCGAGGTCGTGTCGTGACCCTGGCCGACGGCTGCGCGGCGGCGATGCTGGTGGGCCTGCTCGCCTACGCGGTGCTCGGCGGCGCCGACTTCGGCGGTGGCGTGTGGGATCTGTTCTCGAGTGGTCCGCGCAAGGAGCAGCAGCGCGAGGCGATCGCGCGCGCGATGGGCCCGGTGTGGGAGGCCAACCACGTCTGGCTGATCTTCGTGATCGTGGTGTTCTTCAGCGCGTTCCCCGAGCCGTGGGCGGTGTTCTCGACGGCCATGTTCACGCCGCTGCGGCTCGCGCTGATCGGGATCGCGCTGCGCGGCGTCGCGTTCGTGTTCCGCGCCTACGCGCCGCACCACGGGGGCACCGAGGCGCGGTTCTCGGCGGTGTTCGGCGCCGCGAGCCTCTGCACGCCGTTCGTCCTCGGCACGGCCGTGTCCGCCGTGTGCGCGGGCACGCTCCGCAGCGACGGTCCGGTGCCCACCGCCTCGTGGCTCTCGCCGATGTCGCTCGCGATGGGGGCTGCCGCCGTGTCGCTCTGCGCGTACCTCGCCGCGGTGTTCCTGTGCGTGGAGACCGAGGGCGAGCTGCGCGAGGACTTTCGTCGCCGCGCGCTCGTGTCGGGAGGGGTGGTCGTCGCGGGGGCCACGCTGACGCTGCCGCTGCTCCGCCACGAGGCACCGCACCTCTGGGCCGGTCTGCTGGGCCGCGGCGCGCCCGCGCTCGTCGTCGGCGCGTTCACGGCGCTGCTCGCGCTCTACGGGCTCCTCACCCGCCGCTTCGGTCTCACGCGGCTCGCCACCATCGCGCAGGTGTCGGCCATCGTGGTCGGCTTCGGGCTCGCGCAGTATCCCTACATCCTCTACCCGGCGTGGACGGTGCAGGCGAGCGCGGCGCCCGCGCCCACGCTGAAGTTCTTCCTGCTGTCGCTGCCGTTCGGCGTGGCGTTGCTGGTGCCTTCGCTCGTGTTCCTGTTCCGCGTGTTCAAGGCGCCGGCCCGTCAGTAGGGCTTCATCGTCGCGCACTCGACCGCGTCGCCCTTGGTGGTGCCGAGCATGGTGACGTAGCGCTCGAAGAACCCGATGCGGTCCTTGACCCGCCCGTCGGTCGGGAACCCGCACTCGAGGCCGCCGTTGATGATGTTCACCGTCATGCCGAAGCCCGGCTTGCGGCCCTTGGCGACGTCGTCGCTCGACGGGGCCCACGCGCCCGTCATGACCGCGTGGGCCGAGGGCTTCGGCGCCTGCGGGGTCATCCAGAACCACAGCGCGGTGAGGAACGTGGTCTTGGCGTCGCTGGTCACGAGCTCGGGCTTGTTCAGGAGATCGACGCCGAGCGCGGCGCCCGCCTGGCCGTAGTTGTAGTTCCACGAGAGCTGCATGGGGCCGCGGCCGTGGTAGGTCTTGCCACCCACGCACTTGAACGTGCTGGTGGAATCGCAGTAGCCCGTGCACGCGCCGGTCTCGCAGCCGACCTCCTCCTTGAAGTAGAGGCCCCACGCGGCGCGGCCGTCGGGCGCGGTGTCCCAGCCACCGGTGGTCTCGTGCGAGATGTTGGCGAGGAACGCGGCGACCTCGCGCTTCTGCTGGTCAGGGGTCCCCTCGCTCGCGAAGGCCGGGTACGCGGCCGCCGCGGCCGACATGCCTTCGTAGGTGAAGAGCGCGTTGCGGTGCGGAAACATGGCTTCCCACGTGGTCTTGCTCACGAGGGCGGCGAAACCACCGCCCGTCGGTCCGGTGTCGGCCGCGGTGCCGGTGTCGGCCGCGGAGCCGGTGTCGCCCGCGGTGCCGGTGTCGCTCGCGGTGCCGGTGTCGCTCGCGGTGCCCGCGTCGCCCGCGGTGCCGGTGTCGCTCGCGGTGCCGGTGTCGCTCGCGCCCGATCCCGTGTCAGAGCTCGCGGCGCCCGTGTCGCTCGCCGTACCGGCGTCGTCGGCCCCGGTCTCCGGGAGGGTGTCGTCCGAGCCCTCGACGCTCCCCGTACAACCCACGGTCAGCAGCAGGGCGGCGAGGAGCGTACGCATGACCGCGTGCACTGCAGGCTCGATGCCAGCGGCGGAATCGCCGAGAAGCCAGGATCCTAGGGGAGACACCTGGGGACTCGAGTGGACACCCCGGGGATCGGCTTCACCACGCGAGGCCCACGTGCCAACGTCGCGCCGTGGATGCGTGGCTCCTCGCCGCCGAGCTCGTGGCGGAGACGCGCGACCTGCTCCACGCGCGCCCGCTCTCGGGCCACGAGGACGAGGTCGTCGCGGCGCGCGGATGGCTCGGGTTCCTCGAGGGGCTCGACGAGGCGACCCTGGTCGCGCTCGAGGTCGGGGGCCTCGAGGCCGCGTGGCCGACCGCGACGCCGCCCTCTCTGCGTGACCTGATCGAGCGCCTACGGGTGGCGTGCTCGGTGCCCTCCCTCGAGACCGACGGACCCACGCGCGCGCTCGGCCTGCGCGAGAGCCCGACCAAGCGTGCGCAGATCGAGGCGTTTTCCCGCGTGCTCGCGCCCATCGCCGCCCACGCCCGTCGGGTGGTCGACGTGGGCTCCGGCCACGGGCACCTCACGCGCGCCATCGCCTCGGCGTCGCGCCCGACCGTCGGCCTCGAGCGCGACGCGGGCCTCATCGTGACCGCCCGCGCCATCCCCGCCGAGACCGCGCCGGAGTTCGTGGTGCGCGACGTCCTCGCCGAGGGGCTGCCGATCGAGCCGGGCGACTGCGTGATCGGCCTGCACGCGTGCGGCGAGCTCGGCGACCACCTGGTCGACCAGGCCGCGGCGCATGGCGCGGCGGTGGTGCTGGTCGGGTGCTGCCTGCAGAAGCGAAGAGGAGAGGAGCGCGCTCCGTTCCGTCGCGACCTCGGCGACGCCGTCGCGTTGCCCCGCGCGCTGCTCGGGCTGAGCAACCTGACCACGCGAGAAGAGGGCGTGGAGGCCTCGCGCGCCGAGAACCTCGCGGCCCGCGAGCGTCGCCTCGCGCTGCGGATTCTCCTGCGAGAGCACGCGCCGATGCTGCGGGTGGGGGCGGAGATCGAAGGCCTCAACCGCCGCGTAGCGCACGCGGATCTGGAGACGCTGGTCGCCCGCGCCTTCGCGGTCCGCGGGCTCGCCGTGCCCTCGAGGGACAGCGTGCGCGCGGCGGCCATGGAGGCCGCGACGATGCACGCACGGAGCCGTCGCCTCGGCCTGCCGCGCACGTTGCTCGCGCGGCTGCTCGAGGTGTTCGTGCTGCACGACCGCGCCGAGCGGCTGCGGGCCGCGGGCCACGCGGCGCAGGTGGGGACGCTGTTCCCCCAGGCGATCAGCGCGCGGAACCTGGTGCTCGCAGCAACTCCGCCACGCTGGTGACCGACGCCGCCCGGGAGAGCCACGCGTCCAGCGTCGCCTGGTCGTGGGTGGCCTCGATGGCCTGTGCTTCCCCTGGATCGGGCACGAGCCCACGGGAGGCGAGCACGAGCAAGAGGGCGCTCCGGCGGGCGGCCGCTGCGGCCTCCTCGATCCGGGCCTCCACGGCTGGATGCCTGCGCTCGACGAGCGCGCGCGCGACGGCGTCGTCGGCCGCGGTCGCGTCGAGGAGCGCGGCCACAGGAAGAGGCCGGGCGAGGCACTCGTCCTCGATCGTGGCCTGGGGGTCGAGCAGATCCCAGGCGTCGCGCGCCGCGGACCACTCGAGCACGCGGCCTCGCTTCAGCGTGAGGCAGAACACGCGACGCACCCCCCGCTCTACCAGCGCGCGGGCCTTCTCGGTGACGCTCGGCAGCGGTTGGGTCGCTGCGATCTCGAACGCGAGCACCTCGAGGCGACGGCCGCCGGTCGCTGGGTCACGCGCGAGCGGGAAGATGCTGGCGTCGGGGGCGAAGTCGGAGTCGTGATCGGTGCGGGTCAACATGTCGACCGCGCCGACGAAGCCGGGCGCGACGTGGGCGCCGAGCACGTAGGCCAGCGTGAAATGGCGGGTCCCGTGGGGCTCGCTCGCGGGCGGGCACATCAGGAGCTTTCCCCTCAGGATCTCCGCGCGCGCGTCCTCGCGGACGAGGTGATCGTCCACCGCCGGCAGCGAGCCCGGACGCGCCGAAGAGCCCATCGAATCGAAGCGTACCATGCCGGTTCACGTACGCGTCGGCGCGAGCTTGCTCGGAGTTGCGTACGAAGTGAGCGGCGGGAACAGGCGCGCGAGCACGATCACGGCGGGAACGATCGCGAGCGCGGCGAGCACCAGCCACAGCGCGCGGGAGCGACGCGAAGGTTCCGCGGCCGGGACCTCGACCTCGTCCGGCTCCTCGTCCGGCGCGAGCGAGACGAACAGCTCCGCCGTCGGGACCGCGTCGTCGTCCGTGCGCGCCGCAGCGGGCTCCATGCCGGAGAGACCACCGGGCGCGCGGATTTGTTCCGCTCAGCGACGCCGCAGCTCGAGGAAGGTGACCCCGGGGGTCTCCCCCGCGCGGCGGGAGACCTCGTCGAACGCGGCGCGTTCGAACGGCGGAAAGAACGTGTCGCCCTCGACGTCCTCGTCCACCTCCGTGAGGTGGAGCACCGTCGTCGCCGGCAGGGCCGCCGCGTAGATCGTCGCGCCCCCGATCACGCGCGGCTCGTCGTCGGTCTGCCAGGCGAGCCCCAGGGCGGCCTCGAGGCTCGGCGCCACCTCCGCGCCCGCGAGCACGAGCCCGGGGTCGCGCGACACGACGACGCTGCGCCGGTTCGGCAGCGGCCGCCCGATCGAGTCCCAGGTCTTGCGACCCATGACGATGGCGTGGCCCGTGGTCACCGCGCGGAAGTGCTTCAGGTCCTCGGGGAGCCGCCACGGCAGGCCGCCGTCCTTGCCGATGACCCCGTTGCGGGCGACCGCGACGACGATCGCGAGGCCCTTGCCCACCGGCCGCTCCATCACACCGCGACGGGGGCCTTGATGGCCGGGTGCGGGTCGTAGCCCTCGAGCGTGAAGTGCTCGTAGCGGAAGTCGAACAGGCTCTTCACGCCCGGATCGAGCTTCATGCGGGGGAGCGGGCGCGGCTCGCGCGAGAGCTGCAGGCGCGCCTGCTCGAGGTGGTTCGAGTAGAGGTGCGCGTCGCCGAACGTGTGCACGAACTCGCCGGGGACGAGCCCGGACACCTGCGCGATCATCATGGTGAGCAGCGCGTAGCTCGCGATGTTGAACGGCACGCCGAGGAACACGTCGGCGCTGCGCTGGTAGAGCTGGCACGAGAGCGCGCCGTCCTGCGCGTAGAGCTGGAACAGCGTGTGGCACGGCGGAAGCGCGACCTGCGTGGCCTCGCGAGGGTTCCACCCGCTCACGATCATGCGCCGGCTGTGCGGGTTCTTCGCGAGCTGGTCGAGCACGTCCTTGATCTGGTCGACGCCGTCGTGCGCGTAGCTGCCGTCGTCGCGCAGCGAGGCCCCGAAGTTGCGCCACTGGTGCCCGTAGACCGGGCCGAGATCGCCGGCCTTGCGGCCGAAGCGCGCGGTCTGCTCGGGCGTGGCCCACTCGTCCCAGATGCTGACCCCGACCTCGTTCAGCGAGCCCACGTGGGTGTCGCCGCGGAGGAACCACAGGAGCTCGTGGACGATCGACTTGAGGTGGACCTTCTTGGTCGTGACGAGCGGGAAGCCCTCGGCGAGGTCGAACCGCATCTGCCAGCCGAACACGCCGCGCGTGCCCACGCCGGTGCGGTCCTTGCGCTCCTTGCCGTGGTCGAGGATGTGCTGCAGCAGCCGCAGGTACTCGCGCACGACCTAGCGCCCCTTGCCGAGGAACTCTTTGATCGACTGCATGATCGCGTCCTTGTCGCGGATCTCGCTGACGATGACCTTCTCCTCGCCGCTGAAGTGCTCGCGCAGGTCCTTGATGAACTGGCCGCTGCCGTAGGGGCTCTCGACCTGGCCGTACGAGAACACGTTCACCGCGGGCAGGAGCTTCTGCTTCATGAGCTCCACGCATTGCAGCGTGTCGTCCATCGACCAGTTGTCGCCGTCGCTGAAGTGGTACGGGTAGATGTTCCACTCGCTCGGCGGGTAGTCGTCCTCGATCATCTTCGCGCACAGCTTGTAGGCGCTCGAGATCATCGTGCCGCCGCTCTCGCGCGTGTGGAAGAACGTGTCGCGGTCGACCTCCTTGGCGGTCGCGTCGTGGATGATGAACCGCGCCTCGAGGCCCTTGTACTGGCTGCGCAGCCACGTATCGATCCAGAAGCTCTCGATGCGGACGATCTCCTTCTGCTCGTCGCCCATCGAGCCGGAGACGTCCATCATGTAGATGATGACCGCGTTGGCGACCGGCTCGTTCTCGGTCTTCCACGAGCGGTAGCGGCGGTCGTCGTGGATCGGCACCACGATGGGGTTGCCCGGGTCGTAGGTGCCGGTCGCCACCTGGCGCTTGAGCGCCTCGCGGTAGGTGCGCTTGAAGTGGCGCAGCGCCTCGGGGCCCACCCGGCGGATGCCGGTGTAGCGGTCCTTGGCGTTGATGAGCTTGCTCTTGCCCTTGTTCTCGATGTTGGGGAGCGCGAGCTCCTCGCCGAGGATCTGGGCGAGCTCCTCGAGGGTGACGTCGACCTCGAGCGCGTGCTCGCCGGCGTCCTTGCCGGCCTTCTTGCCGCCCTCGCCCTCCTGCTCCTGGCCGCCGCCCATCGGATCGCCCGGGTCGCCCTCGCCCTGGCCGGTGCCGCCGCTGTTCTTGTCGCCGTAGCGGAAGCGCGGGATGTCGATCTGCGGGATGGGGATCGAGACGACCTCCTTGCCCTTGCGACCGAGCAGCTCGCC
>JAEUKC010000347.1:0-3760 GCA_016794445.1 Myxococcales bacterium | reverse complement strand
CAACCCGGGGATGATGTGGCCGCGGATCGACGACGAGGCCACGGGGCTCATGCTCGCATTCGGCGGCGCGATCCCCGACACGGCGATCGACTCCCAGCCGGTGGCGCTGTTCGGCGCGCAGATCCTCCTCGAGCACTACCCGGCGCTCGTGGTCGCCCGGTATCACCTGAAGGAGGTGCCCAAGGACGCGGACGCGCTCCTCGACGAGATCGGGCGGCGTCGCGGCGGCCTGCGCGCCGGTGGCGTGGTCGATCGGGACAAGGCGGCGGACATCCTCCTCCACGACTTCCGCTCCGGGGTCATCGGCCGCATCAGCCTCGAGCGGCCGCGGGGCGGCGCGCCGACCCCCTCGTGAATCCGGTGATGCACCCTCCGTCTCTCGTTCCGATGCGCTGGGCTTCGGCGCCGCGCGAGGAGCGGCCGCGCCCGCACGCAGCCTGTCACCGCGCGTCCGCTGTGCCCGACCCGCTCGACCGAAGGGCGGAGCCCGCGGTCACGCCGACGAGCCACGTGAGCCCGCCGCCGAGCGCGGCCCCCGCGACCATGCCGACCGGCGCGCCGCCTCCTGTGCGCTTCATCACCTCGGTCCAGGCGGTGAACCCGCAGGTGCGCGCCAAGAGCGGGGCCGCGAGCGCGAGCGCTGCCGTCGGCTCCAGCTCGACGCCTCGCGAGCGAGCGATCGAGCGCACGAGCCACACCTGCAACGCCGTGAGGGCGCCTCCCGTCGGGATGGGCAGGGCGCCGAGCAGCGCACCGATCACGGCGGTCGTCCGGATCCTTCCGTCGAGGTCCATCAGTCGTATCCGATCCCGAATGCTGCTCTGACGCTCTCCTTGCATCGAGGGCAGGTGCGTTCGTCCCAGCCCTCGACCAGCTCCCCGCACGCCCGGCACCGATGCCGTTCGACGCGGCCGTCGTCGTGGCCGCTCGTCTGCACCGCGTCGAGGTGGTGACAGGCGCCACATACGACGAACGTCGGTGAGCACGTTGCCCCCTCGCGGCCGCTCACGTGGCCACGATAGCCGCAGGCGCAGGAGACCGAGACGACGGTCTCGACGCTCATCCGCCCCTCTCGAGGAAGTACCGCAGCTGGATCTCGGCGTCCTCGCCCGCGACGTGCGGCAGGTCGACGGAGAACTTGCTGTCACGCGCTCGAAACCAGGATGAGGCGCACTCGGCCTTGAAGCCGAACGGGTTCTCACCGAGGTGGGTCCACGCGCTGTACACGATCCACGGCCAGTCGAAGGCCGCGGGGCGCGCGATGAAGGAGGCCTTCCTCGCGCGGTACGGCGCCGTCCACGCAGCGAACCTGCGCATCGCCTCGGCGGGGGCGATCCCGCGCTCCTTGGCCCGCGCGTAGGTGTCGCGGCTCGTCACGACCTCGTCGCTCGTCGGGGTGAGCAACACCGCGAAGCGGTCGATGACCCCCGTCGCGCGCGAGCCGACGGCCGCCCCGAGCTCGAGGAGGGCGTGCCGCCCGTAGACCGACCCGCTCGTCTCCACATCCACCATGATCCAAAGATCGTCTCGTCTCATGCCGCAACCATGGGCCCGAGAAGCCATCGGCGAAAGGACACGAAACCGGACATGCGAGCCCGGCGGCGTCACGTGGCTATGCGACCTCCAGTGGAGACGACGGACGCACGGTCCAGGCTGGCCTCGCGGGTCCACCCCGTTAGACTGATCGGTTCATGGTGAAGCACCGAACACTTGTCGCTTGGAGTCTCGTGGTGCTGGCGTGCAGCGGTGCGGGTTGTGGCGGAGGCGATGCCGACGCGAACGCGGATGCCACGGCGAGCCCGGACGACACGAGCGCGAGCGACGTGACCGCGAGCGACGCCTCCTCGGACACGGGCAGTCCGCCCGCCGAGACCGGGGGCGACGCTGGCTACGTGGAGCCCGCGGACCCGTCGGGTTCGTGGCGGAGCGCCCTGTTCCCTCGCGGCTGGCTCCCGGCCGATCTCGGCGGGAGCGCCGACGGCCTGGGGCGGCAGCTCCCCGACTTCTCCTACGCGGGATACCACCGCGGAGAGCAGTGGCCCCCCGTCGACGCCAAGGCGACGACGTTCGAGGTCCCGACCTCGCTCGGGGACGGGGTGACGAACGCCACGGCCGGGATCCAGGCGCAGATCGACAAGGCGTGCGCCGCCAAGGGAGGCGTGGTGCACCTTCCGGCGGGCCTCTTCGTCCTGAAGTTCCCTTCGTCCACGGCGCGCGGGGCGCTCACGGTGGCCTGCTCCGGCGTCGTGCTGCGCGGCGAGGGGCCGACCAAGACGCGGCTGCTCCTCGACGACCCGAAGAGCGCGCGGGGCCGCGCCGTCGTGTTCCTCGGGGGCACCGTCTGGGTGAGCGATCTCTGGACGACCAAGGTCCTCACCACGCTCGCCGCCGACACCCTCGCGGGGACGCGAACGTTCACCGTCAAGAACCCGGCCGGGCTCGCGCCAGGGATGTGGATCGCGGTCCGCAACGCGAACACCGACGCGTTCCGCGCCGCCCACCGCATGGACGCGGCCACCTCGAAGCTCTCGGGGCTCTGGCCCGCCGATTCGTTCAAAGGCCTCGCCTATCCGCGCAAGATCGTCGCGGTCACCGGGTCGCTGGTCACCGTCGACGCGCCGCTCCGCTACCCCCTCGCGACGCGGGACGCAGCGGACGTCGTGTCGCTCGTCGACGCCTACGTCGCCGAATCGGGGATCGAACACCTGGGGATCGGCATGGTCGAGAACCGCACGTCCCCTCCCGATCCGACCAAGGAGCCGGCCTCGGACAACGACTACCAGACGGTCGGGACGACGGGCTACGAGGTCCACGACTCGAAGGCGATCCAGGTGAGCGGCATCCGCGACGCGTGGGTCTCCGACGTCGCCTCCTTCGAGCCCACGCAGAACACCACGACCCACGCGCACGTGCTCTCCCACGGGCTCGTCGTCGATCTCACGGCGTTCCGCGTGACCGTCGACAAGGTCTCGTTCGGACCGCCGGAGTACCGCGGTGGCGGCGGAAACGGGTATTCGTTCCAGACCCAGGCGTCCGATTGCCTCTTCTCCCGCCTCACGTCGACGGGTGCCCGCCACGGGTTCGACATCAACCAGGCGGCCTCGGGGAACGTCTGGTGGCGGGGGACCGTCGTGTCGTCGCGCTACTCGAGCGACACCCACCGATTCCTGGCGCAGGCCAACCTGTTCGACGTCACGAAGGTGGAGGGCGCGTGGCTGCAGGCCGCGAACCGAGGCACCGACAGCAGCGGCGCGGGCTTCACGTCGACCAGCCTCGTCTTCTGGAACACCACGGTCCAGAAGAACCACCCGACCGCGAAGGGATGCGCCCTCGAGACCGCGCAGTGGGATTGGGGCTACGCGATCGGGACGACGGCGAGCGCCGGAGCGAGCGCCAAGATCTGCACGACCATCGTCTCGAACTCGCAGTACGCCGCCACGGACCAGGGGCCGCCGACCGATTTCACCGAAGGCGAGGGGATCGCGGCGACGCTCTCGCCTGCGTCGCTGTGGGAGCGCCAGCGAGCGATGCGCTGCGCCCGGACCGGAATCGCCTGCGACCCGTGAGCGCATCAGCGAGCGGGGGGCCGTTCGAGGCGTGATCCGTTGGTCGATGCACCTCATTTCGCCGTGGCCTCGAACATCACGTAGCGCGTGAAGAGCGCATCCGCGGGCCACTCCTCGCAGGCGACGTGGGCGCGCAAGAGCGAGCCCTCCCACGTCACGGCGAGCGAGGCGGCCTTGGTGGTGGGGGCGTCCGC
>JAEUKC010000342.1:0-6502 GCA_016794445.1 Myxococcales bacterium | reverse complement strand
TCGAAGGGCCGCCCGCGCCCTGCCAGACCATCACGCCGAAGCGACCGTCGTCGAACCCGAACAGATCGACGGTGGCGCGCCCGGAGCCGCCGTCGAGGGCGAGATCCTGGGTGGTGGTGAACGTGCCCTTGGGGCCCTCGTCGGGCTTGTAGACGACGGCCTGGTTGAGCGCGTCGGAGGTGCGCACGACGAGCACCTGGCCGGTCGAGGCCTGGAGGGCGGCGATGCTGTCGGTGCCCGCGAGGCCCGGGAAGGCCGTGGCCACGTCGGGGGACCACTTGCCCTTGACCAGCAACCGGTAGTGGGTGAGGCCTCCGTTGCCCCAGCCCACGGCGACCGCGCCGCCGCGCACGGGGCCGATCGCGAGCTGGCTGTCGCTCTTGAGTCCGTCGGCGTCGACGTCGAGCCGCTCGTCGTCGGCGATCTTGCCGGTGTTCACGTCGACCGTGCGCACCCAGATCGCGTGCCGCGCGCTCGTGTCGATCGCCTCGAGCATGGCGACGACGATGGTGTTGGCGTCGAGCTGGATCATGCCAGCGCGCGCCACGTTGCGGAGGTTGTCGACGTTGTGGTTGACGCGCAGGGCGGGGGCGAACGCCGGGCCCTTCTTGCACGTGATCGGCGGCGGGGGCGTGTCGGTGGGGGCGTCGGTCGGACCGTCCGCGGCGTCACCGTCTCCGACCGGCGTGTCACCGGCGGCGGTGTCCGTCCCCGTTTCGGACAGGGGGTTCGCCGGCTCTTCTTCGCCCGTCGAGCACGAAGGGGTGGCCAGCAGGGCCAAGAGGGGGACCAGCAAGGGAACGGGGGCGAACAGGAGGGGGCGGAGCCACGGGAAGCGAGAAGCCATGCGCTCCCCAAGCTACCACGCCCGAAGCGAGACGCCCGCGCGGTAGGATGCCCGCCGATGCCGGACCCCAACTTCCGCGCTCTGTCCCTCGTGGACGGACAGATCGTCGCGCATGCCCGCCTGGACGATGCCCTCCAGGCCCTCCGGGACGAGCACGTCACCTGGATCGACCTCTTCGGACGGGACGAAGCCAACGAGCAACTGCTCGGCCCCGATGGGCTCGGGATCCATCCGCTGATCGTCGAGGACGTCTTCAACGACTGCGTCCGGCCGAAGATCGAGGACTACCAGTCGTACCTGTATCTGTTGTTCCACGCCCCCTCGCTCCAGCCCCGGGACGACGACCCGGCCACCCTCGACCTGACCGAGATCGACGTCTTGCTGGGGGACTTCTGGGTGGTGACCCACCACGCGCAGCCGTCCGCCGCCATGGACGCGGTCTTCTCCGAGATCGAGCGCACGGGCCGCGGGCTGCGGAAAGGGGCAGGCTGGGTGGCCCACGCGGTCATCGACCGGATCATCGACGACTACATCCCCTTGCTCGACCAGCTGGACGACACGATCGAGGAGCTCGAGCAGAAGGTGCTCCACGACACCGGCGGTCCGGACATCCTGCAGCAGATCTTCAGCATCAAGCGCCAGCTGCAGCAGCTCCGTCGCGTCTCGGTCCACCAGAAAGAGGTGCTCTACCGGCTGAGCCGCGGCGAGTTCGACGAGATCCCCGAGCAGGCGATCCCCTACTTCCGGGACATCTACGACCACTTCGTGCGGGTCAGCGACCTCGCCGAGAGCTACCGCGATCTCATCGCCGGCACGTTCGAGGCGCACCTGTCGGTGCAGTCCAACAAGATGAACGCGATCATGAAGACGCTGACGCTCGCGACCACCATCTTCAATCCGCTGACGTTCCTCGCGGGCGTGTACGGCATGAACTTCGAGCACATGCCGGAGCTGAAGAAGCCGTGGGCCTACCCGGTGACGCTGGGTGCGATGGCGCTCATCGCACTCTCTGTGTTCTGGTTCTACAAGAAGAAGAGGTGGATCTGACCGCCACGGATCACGGGCCCGAGAGCACGTCGACCGACGTGAAGCTCGCGCGCGATTTCTGGGCGTAGAGGCCCACCTCGCCGTTCGCGTACAGCTTGGAGACGGGGATGGTGACCTTGAGCGCGTAGGCCGGGTCCTTGGTGAGGAGCGTGCTCGGGACGCGCGGGTTGAACACCCGGCACTCGAGCTCGTGCACCGTGCCCGCAGCGTCGCCGCCGGCCGCGGCGGCCGTCGTGATCGAAGCGCGGAGCCCCACGGTGTCGCCGACCTTCACCGGCAGGACGTCCTTGGGGATCGGGGCTTGCGCGGCGGTGGGGCCGGCGTCGCCCACGCCTGGGATCGCGAACGCGACCGGCGCGCACGGCCCGCCGCTGCAGGCCGTGGTGGCGGGCGCGACGATGTCGGGCGTGCGCGCGACCGCGAACCCGTTCACGAGCGAGAGCGCGCAGATGTAGAACCGGAAATCGGAGGTCACCCGGAGCAACACGCCGGCGCTGCCGCCCGCGTCCTCGAGGTTTGCGATCTCGGTGGTGAGCACGACGGCGCCGGTGCCCGCGCCGATCTTGTTGAAGATGAAGCGGAGATCGCCATCGGCCGTGGTGCCACCGAGGAAGCTGTCGCCGTCGAGGCCCTCCACGAACTGCCCGGCCCCTGCGCCGACGGCCTTCCAGCTCGAGAGCGAACGGAATGGGTCGAAGAGGAGGCGGTTGGCGGCGGAGGCGGTGATGAACGGAGCGGCGGGCAGGCAGGCCGTCCCGATGGCGCCGCCCTCTTGCCCGGGGTTCTTCACGTTGGGGCAGTTGTCGCAGCTGTCGGGCACGCCGTCGCCGTCCTCGTCGTGGCCGGTGCAGGTGCGGCCGTCGGGGAGGGTGTAGACGTCGGGGGTGCTGTCGGTCGCCACCTCGGGATCGGCGTCGCCGGCGAGCTCGGAGACCGCGTAGTCCCAGCTGCAGCTCGAGGCGCCGACCGTGAGGACGAGGGCGCCGGCGGCTCCGGTGAGCAGCCACGCGCTCAGCTCTCGGGGCGCTCGGGGAAACCCGCGACTCGCTCGACCTCCACGCATTCGCGTCACTATGCCTCACGGCCGCGGTCGCGTCACCCACGGCGGCGGCGGAGCCCCGCGACGACGCACAGGCCCGCGGCCGCGAACAGCCCGAGCCACTCCCCGCGCGTGCCGAGGACCCCGCAGTTGCACGCTCTGCTCGCTGCCGGGCCGCCGGCCGGCGGAGCAAGTGGAGAGTTGGGCGCCGGGGTCGGCTGCGTGAGGGGAATGCTGCTGGCAGGTCCCGGGGCCGCCCCACAACCCCAGCCCGTGGTGCCCCCGGGCGCGAACGCGCACCGCTCGATCACCGAGCCGTCGAGGCGAAAGACGGTCGTCGTGGCGCGGGTCTTCTCGAGCTCCACCTTCACGAAGTGGTGGACGGGCTCGAACTTGAGCGCGCCCTCGCCGGGGTGGAACTCCTTGTAGAGAGGAGCGCCGCCGCCGCCGCTGACCACGTAGCGGAGGCCGTCGCGCTCGCCGCGCTCGTAGGCGTGATCGTGGCCCGAGATCACCAGGTCCACGCGGTGCTTCTTGAACAGCTGGGGAATGCGCGCGAGGCGCATCGCCGCGTTCGGCCCGTGGAGGCCGGATGAATAGGGGCCATGATGCATCACCGCGAACCGGTGGACGACGCCCGGCTCGGTGTCGGCCGCGGTGAGCGCGCCCTCGAGCCAGGTGAGCTCGTCGCTCGCGAAGTCGTCCTGCGCGTCGAGCATGAAGAAGCGCGCCGAGCCGAAGCGGAACGTGTACCAGCGCTCGGCGGAGCCCGCGGGCGCAGGGACGCGGAACATGCGGCCGTAGCGCTGCGCGCCGTCCGACGTGGGCATCCCGATCTCGTGGTTGCCGATGACCGGGAACACGCACCGGTCGGAGAGGAGCGGGCGCTCGATGGAGAAGAACTCCGTCCATTGCGCGGGGACGCTGCCGTCGGCGATCATGTCGCCCGTGTGCACGAGGAAGTCGCTCGGCGTCGCGAGGATGGCCTTCACCACCGCCGCGTGGATCTGCGCGTAGGTGCGGTTGTCCCCGTAGATCACGAACGAGAGCGCGCGGTCGTCCTCGGGCGCGGTGGTGAAGCCCCCCTTGGCCACGGTGCCGTCGTCGAGGGTCAGCGTGTACGAGTAGGTCGTCGCGGGCTCGAGCCCGGACGCGGTGAGCTCGATGACCGCTTCCTTGCTCGGGGTCTCGGCGGTGACAGTCGGGCCGGCGTCGCCGCCGCGGGCGATCTCGAGCTTGGCGCCGTGGGCGCCGTCGCTCTCGGCCAGCACCGACACCTGCCGCGATCCGAGCTCCTGCAGGTAGGGCGCGCGCACCCAGTTCGTGGCCGCGCCGGCCGACGAGGCCGCGAACAGGGGGACGAGGGCGAGGGCCGAGGGGCGCACCCTTGGGCATCTATCCGAACGGCGGAAATCCCGCTACCCCGGGGGCATGCGCCTCGTGTTCGCCCTCGGCCTCCCCGCGGTTTCCCTGCTGGTCGCGTGCGGCGCCGCGCCGAAGCCCACGTCGGACACCCCGCTCACCCCCGGCAGCGCGTCGATCCAGCCGAGCCCGGTCACCGCCGAGACGGTCCCGAAGAGCACGCCCGCCCCGCCGGCCAGCGGCGCCTCGTCGATGTGACGCCCCCCCGACCCCACGGGCCCACGTGACCTCCTCGGGCCCACGTGACCTCTCCGGCCCACGTGACCTCTCCGGGCCCACGTGACCTCTCCGGGCCCCACGTGACCTCTTCGGACCCACGTGACCTCTCCGGCCCGTGACGCGACAACAAAAAGCGCCACAATCAAACGGTGCAGCTGGGTCTCGCGCTGTCGACGCCGCAACCCCGTTCCTCGGGGCGAGGGGGCGCGCGCGTCGGGGCCGGTCGCCCCAGGCTCCGGAACAGCGAGTCCCATCGCCGTCGCGTGCCGGTGTCCTCGAACGTGCCGCTGCACGTCACCTTGCGGATGGCGAAGCACGTGTGGAACCTGCGCGCGCAACGCTGTTTCGTGCCGATCCGTCGCGTGCTCGCGGCCGTCCAGCGACCGAACTTCCGGGTGGCCCAGTACAGCGTCCAGGGAAATCACCTGCACCTGCTCGTCGAGGCCGACACGCACGGCGCGTTCGTCTCCGGTCTCCGCTCGCTCTCGATCCGCGTCGCGCGCGCGCTCAACCGCGTGATGCAGCGTCGCGGGCGCGTGCTCGGGAGCCGCACCCACGCGCGGCCGCTCCACACACCCACCGAGGTCAAGAACGCCCTCCGTTACGTGCTGCTCAACCGCACCCACCACGTGCCGGACGCCACCCAGGCCGACGAGTGCTCGACCGCCCCCTGGTTCCGCGACTGGGCCGCCCTCGAGGAGGAGGCGCCGCCGCTCGCGCGCGCGGGGCCGCCCCTCGAGTGCGTCGCGGTGGCGCCGCGCACGTGGTTGCTCAGGGTGGGGTGGCGACAGGGGCGTGCGCGTCGGCGCCGAGCCTCACCGCGAGCCTGATCCCTCAGGGCAGCACGTCGTCGAGCAGCGTGCGGCACTCGCGCGCGAACTCGGCGGGTCGCTCCTCGTGCACGAACAGCTTCGCGTCCGGCACCACCACGAGGTCGGCCGGCCCGCCGAACTGCCCGAGCATCGGCCGCGCGAGCGCGAGCGGGAAGAACGAATCGTCCGCGCCCCAGACCAAGCGCACGGGCACCTGGATCCGCGCGTGCACCTCCGCGAGCCGCGCCACCGCGTCGTGCGAGATCGTCTGCAGGAGCCGCATCTGGCCCGCCGACGCGGCGTCCGACTCGAGGATCGGCGCCACGAAGAGCTCGTGGAACTCGCCCTCGATGCGCCCGAGATCGGAGAAGCACCCGCCGAACCCGAGCGGCGAGCGGCGGAGCGTCCGCGACCGCAGCAGGTTGCGCAGCAGATCCTTGCCCCCGGGCAACCGGGTCGCGAGCACGAACAGCGTGACCAGCCACGGCGTGTGCCCGGGGATCTCGGTGTTGCCGAGCACGAGCCCTGCCACGCGCGGGTCGTCGGCGGCGACCGTGCGCGCGATGAGGCCGCCGCTGTCGTGCGCGACCAGTACGTGTCTGCCGAGGCCGAGGCGCTCGGTGGCGCGCCGGATCGTCGAAGCGTGGGCGACGAGGTCGATCGGCGTCGCTCGATCCCACACGGACTGCCCCGTGCCAGGCAGGTCGAGCAGGTGGCAGGTGTACCGGTCGGCGAGCAAGGGGACGAGGTCGCGGAACGTCGCGGAGTGCAGTGGCCAGCCGTGCACGAACACGACGTCCGGCCCGTGGCCGAACTTGCGGTAGGCGAGCTTGCTGTGCCCGACGTCGACGAAGGCGGGGGCCTTCGCGCGGAACGAGGCGAGCACCTGGGCGCGATTGGGAGCGGAGGGCGTTTCGATCGTCTGCATGCGGCGCACTGTGTGGCCTCCCTCCGGGTCTTTCCATTACCTCCCGAGGTAAAGGACTCGATCGCCGCGGCCCGCTACAGTCGCCCCATGCCGCGCGAGCCCACGCGATTGTTCCCCGCGCTCCTCCGGCACTGGCGCACGCGACGCGGCCACAGCCAGCTCGACCTCTCGCTCGCCGCCGAGGTCTC
>JAEUKC010000333.1:0-3405 GCA_016794445.1 Myxococcales bacterium | reverse complement strand
CAGTCGTCCTTCGGATCCGACCGCTTCTTGAGATCGGTGCTGCTGCCGCCGCTCTCGAGCTTCACGTTCACCTTGCCCTTGTCGACCGTCCCTCCGCCGTCCGCGGTGGGCAGGTCGTAGACGCACCCGAGCACCGCGCCGCGGATCTTCTGGATGGCGTCGACGAGCTTGGTCGCGTCGAAGGCACCCGACCCCGACATGTCGAAGTGTCAGGATTTTGCCGGATTCGTGCCGCCCGCCGCGGGGAGCTTGTCGTTGAAGTCCCCGTCACAAGCCGGGTCGACCGTCTCGGGAGAACCCGCCTTCGCGTACGACGAGAGCGCGCGCAGCGAGATGTACGGCGGCTGCGTGTTCTTGTCCGCGCCCACCGTGTCGCTGCCCGGCACGCCGACCACGAAGGTCTGCACGGGCAACGCCTTGTCGTCGTGTGCGTCCTTGATCAGCTTGATCAGCGAGGTCGGGTACTCCCAGTCCTGGCATCCGTTGATGTCCGTGTAGCCACCACGGGTCGACAGCGAGGCGCAGCTCGGGGACCCGTCCGTGATCACCACCGCGATGAGCTTGGTCTTGGCCGCGCTCAGTCGGAGGTAGTTGTACGAGGTCTTCAGCGCGTCGTAGAGCGGCGTGCCGTCGTACCCCGACTTGGGCGCATTCGCCGCCAGCCAGTCGTAGATCTGCTTGCGCACACCGGTCGACGCGCTCGACTTGTCCTTGCCCGCGGGCTTGATGGCGATCTGGGGCAGCGCGGGGCTGCCACACGCCACCGGGAAGCCGAACACGCAGGAAGGTCCCGTCACCTGCGAGTTCGGGCTCGCGAGCAGACCGAGCGACATCGTGTCGAAGGAATCGCTGTCGATCGCCGAGACGATCGCCAGCGCCGCCGAGGACCACTTGCCCCCCGTGTTCATGCTGTCCGACGCGTCGAGGACGAAGATCAGCGAGGCGGGCGCCTGCTTGGCCTCGTAGGTCGCGCCGCCACACGCGCCGTCGGTCGGCGTCGTGTCGACCACCACGTCGAGATCCGTGGCGTCGCCGCTCGTGGTCGAATCCTTCGTTCCCCCGTCCACCCCAGCGGGCGCGTCCTTGTCGTTGCCGGCCGAGCAGGCCGAGACACCCGAGAACGCGAGAAGACAAGCCCAGCGTCGAAGCCCAACCATCCCGACCTCCGATCTGGAGAGAGTAGCGCACTCCGCGTGCAACCACCCGAAAGCGAGAGCATCGCCGCCGACCCTCCAGCGGTTCTCGCTGGCGCAACGGTCCCACCCCACCTACCGTGCGGAGCCGTGTCGAACCTGCTGGCACGGTTCCTCGTCGCGGTGGTCTTCGTGCCCGCGATCTGGGCCCTCCTCTACCGCATCGATCCCATCGGGTTCTTCCTGCTCACCACCACCGCGGTGGTGGTCGCGATGCTGGAGCTGGGCGCCATGGTCGCCCCGGACGACAAGCCGACGCAGTACGTCGGCGCCGCGATGGGCCTGGCCGTCGCCGTCATCATCTGGCGCTGGGGGACCAACCCCAAGGTGCTCCTCTCCTTGCTGGTCGGCGTCCCGCTGTTCGGCGTGCTCGTGCCGCTGTTCCGCCTCGGCGACATCTCCACCGCCGGCCTCCGCGCGGCCACCCTCGCCTTCGGCCCGCTCTACACGGCCATCCCCACCACGCTCCTCGCGCTGCTGCGTCGCGACTTCGATCCGGGCTGGGTCGTCCTCGCGCTGATGATGGCCTGGTTCTCCGACACGGGCGGGTACTTCGCGGGGCGGTTCCTCGGCAAGCACAAGCTCTACGAAGCCGTCTCCCCCAAGAAGACCATCGAGGGCAGCATCGGTGGTCTGGCGGGCGCGGCGCTGGGCGCCGTGTGGGCCAGCCTGCACTTCCTGCGGGGCACACTCCCGCTCGTGCAGGGCCTCGTCCTCGCCGTCGTCGGGGCGGCCTTCGGGCAGGCCGGAGACCTCGTCGAGTCCCTGTTCAAGCGCTCCACCGGCGTGAAGGACAGCGGGGGAATCCTGCCCGGGCACGGCGGGATCCTCGACCGCATCGACGCGCTCCTGTTCACCGCGTCGATCACGTATTTCTACGTACTCTGGCGCTGACGCCAGAGCTCGGCGCGCAGCTCGTTCGCGTCGCGAAAAAACCGACAAAATTGCCGCAGTGAATGATGCGGTGCGCGATGGCAGAGCGTGTTCGGCGCTGCTACCAGACTGCCCCTACATGGCGAAGAAGTCGTCAGTCCCCCCGCAGGTCCCGGAGGTTTCCAAGATGTCCAGCGCCCCGAGCGAGTCGATGAAGGCCGTCACCGTTCCGCCGGCCGAGCACAAGTACGAGTTCTTCAAGGTCGTCCAGGACTACCTGGATCGCGCAGCCAAGGTCATCGACCTCGAGCCGTGGGTCGCCTCGATCCTCTCGCAGCCCAAGAACGAGCTCATCGTGCACTTCCCGGTGCGCATGGACGACGGTTCGGTCCGCCTGTTCAAGGGCTACCGCATCCAGCACAACAACCTGCTCGGGCCGTTCAAGGGCGGCATCCGCTACCACGAGACCGTCAGCCTCGACGACCTCAAGGCGCTCGCCGCCATGATGACGTGGAAGGCCGCGCTGATGAGGATCCCCTACGGCGGCGGCAAGGGCGGCATCAAGTTCAACCCGCGCGAGGTCTCGCGCGCCGAGCTGCAGCGCATCAGCCGTCGCTTCGTGCACGCGCTCGGCGCCAACATCGGGCCGGAGTACGACATCCCCGCGCCCGACGTCGGCACCAACGGCCAGGTCATGGCGTGGATGACCGACACCTTCATGAACACCGTCGGCCACGTGAACAAGCAGGCCGTCAAGGGCGTGTTCACCGGCAAGCCCGTCGCCAGCGGCGGCACCCTCGGCCGCGAGAAGGCGACCGGCCAGGGCCTCGTCCACTGCATCACCGAGTGGGCGAAGGACACCCGCTTCGAGCTCGAGGGCTCGACCTACACGGTGCAGGGCTTCGGCAACGTGGGCTCGCACGCGAGCGTGCTCCTCAGCAAGCTCGGCGCCTCGTGCATCGCGGTCGGCGATCACTCGGGCTACCTCTCGAACCCCGAGGGCTTCAACGCCCACAAGCTCCAGGACCACGTCGCGCAGAAGGGATCCATCGCCGGCTACCCGGGCGGCAAGTCGATCAGCCGCGACGAGTTCTTCCGGACCAAGGCGGACATGTTCCTCCCCTGCGCGCTCGAGAACCAGGTCGGCGAGACCGAGGCCCGCCTCCTCGACGTCAAGATGGTCGGCGAGGGCGCCAACGGCCCGCTCAACCCGCTCGGCGAGAAGATCCTCCTCGATCGCGGCATCGCCATCCTGCCCGACGTGCTCGCCAACTCCGGCGGCGTCACGGTCAGCTACTACGAGTGGGTCCAGAACAAGCGCAGCGAGTCGTGGACCCTC